>JAMLJB010000001.1:2267500-2569227 GCA_023953835.1 Rhizobiaceae bacterium
GGAAATAGCTCCTCCTTATAGTCCGTACCCGAAACCGACACTGGTGGACTGGTAGAGTATACCAAGGCGCTTGAGAGAACTATGCTGAAGGAACTCGGCAAATTGCACGCGTAACTTCGGAAGAAGCGTGACCCTTCATTGCGCAAGCAGTGGGGGGTGGCACAGACCAGGGGGTAGCGACTGTTTATCAAAAACACAGGGCTCTGCGAAGCCGCAAGGCGACGTATAGGGTCTGACGCCTGCCCGGTGCTGGAAGGTTAAGAGGAGGGGTGCAAGCTCTGAATCGAAGCCCCAGTAAACGGCGGCCGTAACTATAACGGTCCTAAGGTAGCGAAATTCCTTGTCGGGTAAGTTCCGACCTGCACGAATGGCGTAACGACTTCCCCGCTGTCTCCAGCATAGACTCAGTGAAATTGAACTCCCCGTGAAGATGCGGGGTTCCTGCGGTTAGACGGAAAGACCCCGTGCACCTTTACTATAGCTTTACATTGGCATTCGTAGTGGCATGTGTAGGATAGGTGGTAGGCTTTGAAGCAGGGACGCCAGTTTCTGTGGAGCCACCCTTGAAATACCACCCTTATCTCTATGGATGTCTAACCGCGGCCCGTCATCCGGGTCCGGGACAATGTATGGTGGGTAGTTTGACTGGGGCGGTCGCCTCCCAAAGAGTAACGGAGGCGCGCGATGGTGGGCTCAGAACGGTCGGAAATCGTTCGCTGAGTGCAATGGCATAAGCCTGCCTGACTGCGAGACTGACAAGTCGAGCAGAGACGAAAGTCGGTCATAGTGATCCGGTGGTCCCGTGTGGAAGGGCCATCGCTCAACGGATAAAAGGTACGCCGGGGATAACAGGCTGATGACCCCCAAGAGTCCATATCGACGGGGTTGTTTGGCACCTCGATGTCGACTCATCGCATCCTGGGGCTGGAGCAGGTCCCAAGGGTATGGCTGTTCGCCATTTAAAGCGGTACGTGAGTTGGGTTCAGAACGTCGTGAGACAGTTCGGTCCCTATCTGCCGTGGGTGTAGGAATATTGAAAGGATCTGTCCCTAGTACGAGAGGACCGGGATGGACGTATCTCTGGTGGACCTGTTGTGGCGCCAGCCGCATAGCAGGGTAGCTATATACGGAACGGATAACCGCTGAAGGCATCTAAGCGGGAAACCGACCTTGAAACGAGTATTCCCTGAGAGCCGTGGAAGACGACCACGTTGATAGGCCGGGTGTGGAAGAGCGGCAACGCTTGAAGCTTACCGGTACTAATAACTCGATCGGCTTGATCGTTCCCATTTGCAATGCTCATCTTCGCTCAAAGCGAAGATGGAAAGACCCTAGCGCTCACGCATGAGCAGGCCTGCGGCCCTATGCTCCGCGAGGGCGTCGGACGACCGGCGACGCGCAGTCGCGCTTGCGAAGCAAAGCTTCGTATATCGCTCACGTGCTGTTCGGCCTTACGGCCGGCACTGCGCGGGCGCGGACCATAAGGTCCGACGGCCAGTCGGCCTTGCGAAGCCTGAAGGCTTCGAGGGTCACAATCGCCAAAGGCACATCAAAATCCAGCTTCTCATTCATGCGTTTCGCCGACCTGGTGGTTATGGCGGAGCGGCTGCACCCGATCCCATTCCGAACTCGGCCGTGAAACGCTCCAGCGCCAATGGTACTTCGTCTCAAGACGCGGGAGAGTAGGTCGCTGCCAGGTCTGCCAAACGCATGAAAACAATCTTCTCTCTACAAACCAAACCCAAAAACAATACCTAAAACCAATACCAATACTAATACAAAGCATAACCCAAACATAACAAACGGCGCGGGGTGGAGCAGCCCGGTAGCTCGTCAGGCTCATAACCTGAAGGCCGCAGGTTCAAATCCTGCCCCCGCAACCAAAACCTGGAAGAGCCTTTCTTTCGTGTCAGAAAATCCGATAGCCCGAATGGCGCTGTAGCAAAGCGTTCCCATGGCGCCTGAATTCAAACTTCGGCCATGTGATCCTTCAATGCGGTAGCAAGCTGCATCGCAAAACGCGCCGAAGCCACCGGCAATGTGCGACCTCGCATCTGCCCAAGGATCAAGTTGCCGGGCGGCAGATCGCGTTCTGATACCGGTCGAAAGACGAGCCGGGGGTCCCCAAAGCCATGCAGCCCGATCGGAATCTGGAAGCCGATCACCCTCTCATACAAGACATAGTGCCGGATTAACTCGAAACTCTCTGTTTCGACCACGGGCGCGACACGCCTCGAACTGCGGCGAGCAGCGAAATCCAGCAGGTGGCGCACGCCATATTTGGCCGCTGGTGCGATGTGTGGCATGTCGAGACAATCGCGCAGTCGTAAATCCTGGTTTGACGCCAGTGGATGGTCCGCACGCATGACCACGTTCACCGCCTGCGGGATCGTTTCAATGACTTCGAAGTCCACGAGATAGACGGGCTCGAATACAAGCGCGAGATCGCTCGAATAGGCGGCGAGTTCCTGCTCGGCCTGCGCGCGGTCGCGAATGTTCACTGAAAAGGTCACGCGCGGATGCTCTGCGCGATATTGCGCGATTTGCCGGGGCAGGAATGAGGGCAGCAGTGCCTGCGAGCAGGCAATTGAGACGTGTCCGCGCCGTTCACCGATCAGATCGGCAACCTGGCTTTGGACGCGCGACAAATCGGACGCGGTCGCGCGATAATGATGCAGCACCAGTTCACCGGCAGGATTGAGACGAACTCCGCCCGGCAGGCGCTCGAAAAGCTCTGTGCCAAACTCCTCTTCAAAGCGATTTATGCGGCGCACAAGCGCGGAGGCGGTGATGTTCATGTCCTCTGCCGCACGGCGCATGGACCCTGCCCTCGCGACGGCTTCGATCATCTGGAAAGTGTACAGGTGCCGCATTCGCGCGCTCCTCTCGCGTGGTGCATTTTTTGCAACGCGTTGGTGAAATCATAGCATTTTTCGCCAACGCGAAAAGCTGCATTGTTTGGGTCAGGGATGCGTCAGTTGTCCCGTCGGGAACCCAGAACGATCAATGACCGATAACCTGCCATTCACGCTGGGAGAGTTGCGTCAGGCATGCTCCGAAGAGGTCGGGCCGCGCGACGTGATCGCCGAAGCATTCGGGCGTCTCATGCCCCCACCGCACAGCCTTTGCCGTTTTCCGCCCGATTCAACAGCCGCCGACCGGCGGTCGTACCCGAACCCTAGCTGCAGGAGCCTGCCATGATTAGTTCCTCATTGACCCGTCGTTCCTTGCTCAAGGCTGGCGCTGCCGGTCTTGCAGCTTCCGCGCTGCCATCCGGCCTTGCGCGGGCGCAAAACCCCATCGTGCTCGGCGCGGTCTATGTCGGTCCTCGTGACGATTTTGGCTGGAACCAGGCGCACGCCGTCGCCATGGATATTCTGAAACAGGTGCCGGGCGTGACCGTGGTCGAGGAAGAAAACGTCCCGGAGACCGACGCGGTTTCCAAGTCCATGGAATCGATGATCAATCTCGACGGTGCAAATCTCGTCCTTGCGACGTCGTTCGGTTACTACAAGCCGTTCGTGATCGAGTCGGCCAAGAAATATCCGGACGTCCAGTTTCGCCACGCCGCGCCGCTCTGGAACAAGGATACCGACCCTGCGAATGCCGGTTCCTATTTCTGCTATCTCAACCAGGCGCATTATGTGAATGGCGTCGCCGCCGGGCTGTCCACCACATCGAACAAGATCGGCTTCGTTGCCGCAAAGCCAATTCCATCAGTGCTTTCCAACGTCAATTCGGTCCTGCTCGGCGCAAGGAGCGTGAACCCGAATGCGACCGTGCAGGTAATCTTTACCGGTGAGTGGTCGCTTCCCGTCCGCGAGGCGGAGGCAACCAATGCGTTGATCGAGGCGGGCTGCGATGTCATCACCTGCCATGTTGATGGCCCGAAGGTCGTGGTAGAGACGGCGGAATCGCGCGGGGTCAAGAGCTGCGGCCACAATGCGAGCCAGGCTCCGCTTGCTCCCAAGGGTTTCATCACCGGCGCGGAATACAAATGGGAGACGATCTACAAGATCTATGCTGACGCGCTTGCCAAGGGTGAGTCGCTTCCGAACTTCATTGCGGGCGGCTACCACAACGACATGCTGCGCAACACGGCGTTCGGTGCGGGCGCAACGCCCGAGGGGATCAAGGCAGCTGAAGCCGCCATAGAGGGGCTGAAGGCGAAAAAGCCGATCTATGTCGGCCCGCTCAAGAGCAACACAGGCAAGGTCGTCATCGAAGGGTCGATGGACAATTACGATCCGGTCCTCGACGGGATGGACTATTTGCTCGATGGCGTCGTGGGTTCGACGACCTGACGACGCATCGCGGGCGGCCCGCCGCCCGCGCCTTGCTTCATCCAACCGACAGATGGGCCGAAAGATGAGCATTCAAGCAAGACGTGAATTTGGTGCAGGATCATGAGCGTCGTCGTGTCTCCCGCGTCTGTCGCTTCGTTCGGGCTTGACCAGCGCGCGAGCCGCGCAATCGAGGCAGTCCTTATTCCGATAGGCGCGTTGCTTGTCTCGGCTGCGCTGTTTTCGGTGTTCCTGCTGGCGCTTGGAAAAAGCCCGCTCGTCTTTTTTTCGCTCGTCTGGACAGGCGGATTTGGCTCGGCCTTTTCCATTCAGAATTCGCTTCAGCGCGCAGCGCCGCTGATCCTCACCGGCCTTGCCTTCGCAATTCCCGCCCGCATCGGACTCACCCTGCTCGGTGCCGAAGGTGCGCTGGTGCTGGGTGGTTTCGCGGCGGCTGCGATTGCGATACCGCTGGTTACATTTGGCTGGCCGGCCTTCATCGGACTGCCAATCATGGCGATCAGCGCAATGGCGGTCGGCGGGTTCTGGATCGGTCTGGCGGGATGGCTGAGGCACTATCGGGGCGTCAACGAAACGATTTCTTCGCTGCTGCTCGGCTATATCGCCATCGCGATCATGAACTTTTTCGTCGAGGGTGTGCTGCGCGATCCCGCCTCGGCGAACAAGCCGTCGACCATGCCGATAGGCGATGCTTATCGGATAGGTTCCATACCCGGAACCTCGGTTCATTGGGGCTTCGCGGCGGGGCTGGTGCTTGCGGTCCTGCTTTACATATTGATGAGCCGCACCACTTTCGGCTTTGCAGCGCGGATGACCGGCGGCAACGTGCGCGCCGCCCAATCCCAGGGCCTGCCGGTCGGCTTCCTCGTCGTCGCATGCTGCGCGATTGCGGGCGCATGCGCGGGCCTTGCGGGATTCTATGAAGTGGCGGCCATACACGGGCAGGCGAATGCCTCGCTCGTTGCCGGATATGGCTTTACCGGTATTCTCGTCGCCTTTCTCGCGCGGCAGAACCCGCTTGCCATCGTGCCTGTGGCGATCCTCTTCGGAGCGCTGGACGCTGCGGGCGGGCTGGTGCAGCGCCGCATGGCGATGCCGGACGCGACGATCCTTGTGCTTCAGGGCATCATCTTCGTGGTGCTGCTTGTGAGCGAGACCTTCTATGGCCGCATCCCCTTCCTGAAACCCCGAAATGCGGGAGACCGCACATGAACGAGAGCAGCCTGTTTATCGTTTTCATCGCCATGATCGGCGGCGCGATCAGGGTCTCGACGCCTTTCATGTTCGTGGCGCTCGGCGAATGCCTTACCGAAAAATCAGGTCGCATCAATCTGGGCCTGGAGGGCAATCTGGTGCTCGGCGCGATGGTTGCTTATGCGGGCTCCTATCTCACCGGCAGCCCATGGCTTGGGGTGTTTTTCGCAGGGCTTTCCGGCCTCGTGCTTGGGGCGATGCACGGCTATATCTGTAAGCTGCCGAAGGTGAACGACATTGCAGTCGGCATCGCCTTCATGAGCTTCGGCATCGGTCTCGCCTTCTTCTTCGGCAAGCCCTACATCCAGCCGACGGCGCCGCGGCTGGAGGCCATTCCGCTTGGCTGGTGGTCCTCGAACCCTTCGGTCGCGCAGGCGCTTCAGGTCAACCCGCTGTTCTTCGTGGGCATCGCGCTTGCTGTTTTCATGTGGTGGGCGCTCGCCAACACACGCTGGGGATTGATCGTGCGGATGACCGGCGACAGCGCCGCTTCGGCCCGCGCGATGGGCGTATCGATAGACCTCGTGCGCCTGCTCTGCACCGCAGCGGGCGGCTTTCTTGCCGGCGTCGGCGGTGCGTTCCTCTCGCTCTATTATCCCGGCAGCTGGAACGAGGGCCTGTCCTCAGGGCAGGGCCTGATGGCGGTCGCGCTGGTCATCTTTGCGCGCTGGGACCCGATACGGTGCATCTATGCGGCGCTGCTTTTCGGCGCGGCGGGCGCGCTCGGCCCCGCGCTTCAGTCAATAGGCGTCAGCCAGGGGTACTACTTCTTCAATGCCGCCCCCTACATCGTAACGCTCTTCATCATGATCGCATCGGCCCGCTCGAAGGGTGCTGCCCGCGAGGCGCCGGGCGAACTCTCAATCGTTAAGTGAGGATCGTATGAGCCTTGTCGACGAACGCATCGCAGCCGCCCGTGTCGCCAACGGGGTGACGGTCGCATCCGATCCCTATCCATGGCCCTTCGACGGCGATTTCGGACCGCACAACACCGCGCTGGTTGTCATCGACATGCAGACCGACTTCTGCGCGCCGGGCGGTTATGTCGACTCGATGGGATATGACATTTCGCTCACACGCGCGCCGATCGAGCCGATCCAGTCGGTGCTGAAAGCCATGCGCGCGAAGAGCTATCCCATCATCCACACGCGCGAAGGCCACAAGCCCGACCTGTCGGACCTTCCGGCGAACAAACGTTGGCGCTCGCAGCGCATTGGCGCGGGCATAGGCGACCAGGGGCCATGCGGGCGCATTCTCGTGAGGGGCGAGCCGGGATGGGAAATTATCCCGGAATTAAGTCCCGAACCCGGCGAGATGATTATCGACAAGCCGGGGAAGGGGACGTTCATCGCCACCGATTTCGAGCTGGTGTTGCGCATGAAGAATATCCGCAACATCGTCTTTACGGGCGTCACCACCGATGTCTGCGTCCACACCACGATGCGCGACGCCAATGACCGTGGATATGAATGCCTGCTCCTGTCCGACTGCTGTGCGGCGACCAAGATGGAGAACCATCTCGCCGCGCTCGACATGATCAAGATGCAGGGCGGCGTGTTCGGCGCGGTGGCGACGTCGAAGGATTTTCTGGAGGCCCTGCCATGAACGCGCCCGCCGCAATCGTCGGCGCCCAGCCCTCGCAGCGCGGACCCGCGCTCCAGACGCTTGGCATGACGAAGATATTCGACAATTTCACCGCGCTGGACGACGTTTCGATCGATGTGAAGGCCGGATCTTTCCACGCCCTGCTCGGCGAGAACGGCGCGGGCAAGTCCACGCTCGTCAAGTGCATCATGGGTTTCTACAACGCCACACGCGGCAGCGTGATGCTCAATGGACAAGAGCAGGCGATCAGGTCTCCGCGCGATGCGCGTGACCTCGGCGTGGGCATGGTCTATCAGCAATTCACGCTGGTGCCGTGTCTGACGGCTGCCGAGAACCTCGTCATCTCGCGCGCGGACGTGCCCGCCATCATCGACTGGAAGAAGGAACGCCCGCGCCTTGAGGAGTTCATGGACCGCATGCCGTTCCGCGTGCGCCTCGATGAGCAGGTCTCTTCGCTTTCCGCAGGGGAGAAGCAGAAGCTCGAAATCCTCAAGCTGCTCTATCTCGAACAGCGCTTCATGATCCTGGATGAACCCACTTCCGTGCTGACGCCGGGCGAGGCCGACGAAGTGCTCGGGCTGCTCGGCGAAATGGCGCGGCGGGGCGAGGTAACCGTCCTGATGATCAGCCACAAGTTCCGGGAGGTGAAGGCGTTCTGCGATTCCTTCTCGGTGCTCAGGCGCGGCAAGCTCACCGGAACGGGAGATGCACAGGCCGCGACGGTCGCCGAAATGAGCCGCATGATGATCGGTGACACGGAAGTGCGTGAGCGCGCCGAGCGCCGAAAACACAACGAAACAAAAACGGTCCTCGATCTCGCGGGTTTGTGCGCGGTGGACGGGGAGGGCCGGGAGGTGGTCAAGGCCGTCAACCTGAAGGTTCATTCCGGCGAGATCGTCGGCATTGCGGGCGTGTCCGGCAATGGACAAAGCGCGCTGGTGGAGGTGCTGGCGGGCCAGAAGGACCTGACGAGCGGCGGCATCTTCATACAGGGCAAGCCGTTCGAGCCGAAGCGCAAGGATTTCGACCGGTTCAAGGTGTTTGGCCTGCCCGAGGAGCCGCTGAGGAACGCCACCGTTCCCCGAATGAGCGTGGCGGAGAACATCGCCTTCCGCTCCTTCGACAAGCCGCCCATCGCAAGCCTTGGCTGGTGGCTGTCGCCCGGCCCGATGAAGAAGAAGGCCGAAGAACTCATCGCCAGATATCGCGTCAAGACGACCTCGCCGGAATCGCCGATCGAAGCGCTGTCGGGCGGCAATGTCCAGCGCGCCGTGCTGGCGCGCGAGCTTTCCGGTGACGTTGACGTGCTGATCGTCGCCAACCCCTGCTTCGGCCTCGACTTCGCCTCGGTCGCGGAAATTCGGGGGCAGATCATGGAGCAGCGCAACCGCGGCGCGGCGGTGCTGCTCGTCAGCGAAGACCTCGACGAAATTCTTGAATTGTCGGATCGCGTTGCGGTGATGTCTGGCGGGAGGATCGATTATGTCGCGCCCATCGACGCGACGGATCGAAACACGATCGGCCAGCACATGGCGGGGCATTGACCATGACGTTTGCCGTATCCGCGCGCCCCTATGACTTTCCCCTCGACCCCGCGAAAGTCGCGCTGGTCGTCATCGACATGCAACGCGATTTCATCGAGCCCGGCGGCTTCGGCGACACGCTTGGAAACGATGTGTCGCGGCTGACCGAGATCGTCCCGACGGTTGCGTCCCTGATCGGCCTGTTTCGCAAGGCAAAGCTGCCGATCGTCCATACCCGCGAGGCGCACCGGCCGGACCTTTCGGACTGTCCGCCGGCCAAGCGGCTGCGCGGCAAGCCAGGGCTTCGGATCGGAGACGAGGGCGCAATGGGCCGCATCCTCATTGCGGGCGAGCCGGGTAACCAGATCCTGCCCGAACTTGCTCCATTGTCCGGCGAGATTGCCATCGACAAGCCCGGCAAGGGCATGTTCTGGGCAACCGGCCTGCACGAGACACTGACGGATATGGGCATAACTCAGCTCGTGTTCGCAGGCGTCACCACGGAGGTCTGTGTCCAGACCTCGATGCGCGAGGCGAACGACCGTGGCTATGAATGCCTGCTGGTCGAGGACGCGACAGCGAGCTATTTCCCCGAGTTCAAGGCAGGCGCCATCGAGATGATCGTGGCGCAGGGCGGCATTGTCGGCTGGGTGACGCCGCTCTCCGCGCTCGAAACCGCGTTCGAGGACGCCATGGCTCATGGCTGACCGAAGCTGTTTTATGGTGAAAAGAGGCTAGCGTGGTCGTCGACGATCCCGAGACGCTGGCCGAGATCAGCGCGATTTTCCATGCCTACGAGGCAGCGTTGCTTGCGAACGATACGGCGACGCTCGATGCCATGTTTCTGCACTCCGAAGTGACCGTGCGATATGGCGTTGCCGACGTTCAATACGGCATAGACGAAGTGCGCCGTTTCCGGGCTGTGCAAGCGCCTTTCGAACGGTCGTTGTCACGCACGCTCATCACCACCTATGGCCGCGACGTGGCGGTGGCATCGACGCTTTTCAGGCGAACCGACTCGCCCGGCCAATTGGGCAGGCAGATGCAGACCTGGATCAGGACGGATGAAGGCTGGCGCGTGGTCGCCGCCCATGTCAGCGTGACCGTCGACGCTGAGGTCGACGCCCGCTATCCGACACTCAAGAAGGCAGTGCGGTAGGGCGCGCCCCGAACGCCCCGGCGCGCCCGTGGCGCTACAGCGTCGTCGGCTGGTCGCAAAAGGGCTAGCGGGGCGCGGCCCCGACCGATAGGTGATGTAGCTCGACGGCTGTATTGGCCGGTTTGCTGCGGGAAAGATTGCCTCATGATCCTCGATCACTACGTCCTGACCGTCACCTGCCCCTCGGTGCGCGGCATCGTTGCGGCCATCTCCGGCTATCTCGCCGATAAAGGCTGCTACATCGTGGATTCTTCGCAGTTCGACGATCTCGGCACCAAGAAATTCTTCATGCGCGTATCCTTCACTTCTCAAGCCGGGGTGAGCGCCGACGACATCTTCGAAGGGTTCAAGCCGATCGCCGAAAAGTTCGAGATGGACCATGAATTCCACAGCAGCCGCGACAGGGTGAAGGTGTTGTTGATGGTGTCGCGTTTCGGCCATTGCCTCAACGATCTTCTGTACCGTTGGACGATCGGCGCGCTTCCCATCGACATCGTGGGCGTGGTGTCGAACCATTTCGACTACCAGAAAGTCGTGGTGAACCATGACATTCCCTTCCACCGCATCGTCGTGACCAGGGAAAACAAGGCCAAGGCGGAAGGCCAGTTGATGGACATCGTCGAGGACACAGGCACGCAGTTGATCGTGCTGGCGCGCTACATGCAGGTGCTGTCCGATGAATTGTGCCGGAAAATGTCAGGCAGGATCATCAATATCCACCATTCTTTCCTGCCGAGCTTCAAGGGTGCTAACCCCTACAAGCAGGCCTATGAGCGCGGTGTAAAGCTGATCGGGGCGACGGCGCACTATGTCACCGCCGACCTGGACGAGGGGCCGATCATCGAGCAGGACATTGCGCGCATCACCCACGCGCAAAGCGCGGAGGACTATGTTTCCATCGGCAGGGATGTGGAAAGCCAGGTGCTGGCGCGGGCGATCCACGCGCATATCCATCACCGGACTTTCATCAACGGAAATCGGACGGTGGTGTTTCCGGCAAGCCCCGGCAGCTACGTCTCCGAGCGCATGGGGTAGGCCGGTCAGACGAACGGTTTGGCGATTTCGTATTTGCGCGGAATGAGGCGGTTGAAATAGTCGATCCCCGGTTGGGCAAGCTGTGTCCCCTCCGCCGTCAGGAAATCATCCGGCATATGGCGTGTCTTTGCCGCGACAGCCGATAGCGGCACCTTACGCATGACCGTCTTGCCGCCTTCATATTTCAGGGCAACCGAGCCGCCGCTCTCCTCCGCGACCTGCACAGCATATTTGCCGGCTTCATATGCTTCGCGGGCGTCCGTTGCATTGATCGCGCCGACATAGCCGCGCGGCATGTAGCCCAGCGCATCGACGCGCGCCCGCTTTCCGGGCAAGCCTTGGGCCAGCGCGGTTTCGAAGGCGCGGTTCAGGTCGCTGCCGGAGAGCTTGACGTTGCCGTGGGCGTCGCGCTCGACCTTGTCCGACCCGACGATGCTTTCGACCAGCGACTTTCCGTCCTCGCTGCCGACGCCTTCCGAGACGGCAACGATGCAGCGCTTATATTTGTCCATGGTGCGCTTCACGTCATCGATGAAGCGCGCCGTGGAGAATGCACGCTCCGGCACATAGATGAGGTGCGGGCCATCGTCCTCGCCGTCGCGCCATGCGGCTGCGGCGGCTGTGAGAAAGCCGGCATGGCGGCCCATGACGATCCCCACATAGATGCCCGGAAGCGCTCGAAAATCCAGATCGACGCTCCGGAAGGCCCCGGCGACGAACTCACCCGCCGAGATGAAGCCCGGCGTGTGGTCGTTTTCCATGAGGTCGTTGTCGATGGTCTTTGGCGCATGGACGAAGGCCATTGATCCGCCAGACGCGTCGGTGAGGATCTGCTGCGTGCCGGATGTGTCGTTTCCGCCGATATAGATAAAGGCGTCGGCATCGACCTTTTTCAGCCCTTTCAGGACCAGTTCGCAATAGGCGGCGTCGGGCTTGTCGCGCGTGGAGCCGAGAGCCGCACTTGGCGTGTGACCGATGCGGCGCATGCGCTCCGGCGGAACATCTGAAAGTTCGACGTAGTCGCCGTCACGGATGCCGCGTACGCCGTGCTTCGCGCCTAGAATGCGGGCGTCGGGAAAGCGTCGTTCGATCTCCGCAACCGCGCCCGCGAGCGTCTGGTTGATGACTGCGGTGGGGCCGCCGCCCTGTGCGATCACGAAAGTCCGGGGCATGAGGTTTCCTCCCGCCGTCAAATCAAGGTCTGCAATCTAATCGTTTTAGACCGCAAGCGGAGAGAGGAAAAGTATCAATCTTGTGCTCACATCACGACGATGGGGGTCTTGCTGACGAGCGTATTTGAATTGACGCGGTCGAACAGGTCTATCACGTCCTGATTCATCATGCGCACGCAGCCCGACGACATCGCCTGGCCGATGGTCCACCATTCCGGGGAGCCGTGCACACGGTAGCCGGTGTCTTGATCGTCGCGGAAGATATAGAGCGCCCTGGCCCCCAGCGGATTGTCGAGTCCGCCCGGCTGGCCGCCCGCCCATTTCGCGACTTCGGGTTTGCGCGCGATCATTTCCTTCGGCGGCGTCCAGGTCGGCCATTTGCGGCCATACTGGATCACGCCGCGCCCCGACCATTCGAACCCCGCCTTGCCGATGCCCACGCCATAGCGAAGCGCCTCGCCGCCTGGCTGGACCAGATAGAGATAGCGATTTTTCGTATCCACAACGAGCGTTCCGGGCGCTTCGCCGGTCGGGTCGACCACGATCTGACGTCGGAATTCCGGCTTCACTTTCTGGTAGGGGATCGCGGGCAGCACAAATCCCGAATCTTCCATTGAGGCATACATCAGGTCAGGATTTGTGACATTGCGGTCAATGCTGATCTGCGGGCGGATGGCGCCTGTCGGAACCATGTCCAGATTCATAGACGGTTCGCTCGAGCCCAGGTCGATCGTGGAGCAGCCCGCCACGGCGAGCAAGGTTGAGCCCACCCCAAGCAGCGCAGTCCGCCGCGAAACTGGAGCGTCGCTCACGGCAATGTCGGATTTTTCGGAAGTTTGCTTCGCCAAGGTACACACCCACACAACTGATACACGCGGAAGCGGCCCGCCCCGCCTTGGTTCGCATTTTCGCGGCTTATGGTTGACAAAGCGTGAAGGGAGAAAATGCTTCTGTTTCAAGGTCATATTCCGCGTCTGGCGGGCAGGTCGCGCATCGTCGGCGGGCCATGACGCAACTTTTCCCGCATTCTGTCACAAAGCCGTCCCGAGTTCGGGCGTAGGCTATGTTGCATTGCACAATGGAGATGCAGCAGAAGGATGCGCGCTATGACAGCCGTATTGTCCGCCACCGCGAAACGTTGTTCGTTTCCCGGCATCATGGTGGGTGCCGAGGTGCACGGCTTCGCCGAAGCGTTTGCACCCCGCGAGCGCCATGCTATGCGTCGGGAAAGGGCGGCTGCCGTTCGAGGTCACGCCCGCTGAGAGGCGCGCATGAGTTTTGAAACCTGGCTGGCATTCTGTGCGGCGTCGGCAGTATTGCTGGTCATCCCCGGACCGACGATTCTTCTCGTGGTATCCTACGGCCTCGGACAGGGCTGGCGAACCGCCTTGCCGACGGCGGTGGGTGTCGCGCTGGGCGACTTCACTGCGATGACGCTTTCGATGCTCGGCGTGGGCGCGCTGCTTGCTGCGTCGGCAACCATATTCACGATCCTCAAGCTCGCGGGCGCGGCCTACCTGATCTATCTCGGCGTCAAGCTCTTCAGGTCCGGAGGGACTTTCAAGGCGGAACCGAGAACGGCTGCGGCGTCCGCGCTCAAGATGATCAGCCATGCCTGGGTGGTAACCGCGCTCAATCCAAAGAGCATCACGTTCTTCGTGGCATTCCTTCCCCAGTTCCTCGACCGCCATGCGGATTTCTGGACCCAGATGCTGATTTTCGAATCCACCTTTCTCGTGCTCGCCTTTCTGAATGCGCTGGGTTATGCGCTCGCGGCGGCGCGTGCCCGCAGGGTTTTTGCGAGCCCGCGTGCGATCGGCATCTTCAATCGCGCGGGTGGAACGATGCTGATCGGCGCAGGTATTGCAACTGCAGCGGCTCGCACCAGTGGATAAGGGCACGCTCCCAAGCCAAAAAGAATCTGGTAGGACCAGCTTCTTCCATTGAAAATTTTTGCTATGAAGACGACGTGGGACAACCGGCTTCGGCTCGGCAGCCCGCAAGGAGGACAGGTATATGTATCTTGGCATTGACCTCGGTACGTCAGGCGTCAAAGCGCTCCTGATCGACGCCGACCAGACCGCCGTCGCGTCGGGTCATGCCTCGCTGGACGTGTCACGTCCGCATGCGGGTTGGTCGGAACAGGACCCTGCGCATTGGATCAAGGCGGTCGAGACATCGATTGCGGCCCTTAAGGCCTCGCATTCCACAGAACTTGCAGCGGTCAAGGGCATCGGCCTTTCGGGACATATGCATGGCGCGACTTTGATCGATGCATCGGATACCGTGCTGCGTCCCTGCATTCTCTGGAACGACACGCGCAGCCATGCCGAAGCTGCCGCGCTGGACGCGGACCCGATGTTCCGCAGAATCACAGGCAATATCGTGTTTCCGGGTTTCACCGCGCCCAAGCTGGCATGGGTGGCGAAGCACGAGCCGCAACTGTTCGGGCGTGTGGCAAAGGTGCTGCTGCCGAAGGATTATCTGAGGCTCTGGCTGACCGGCGAGCATATATCCGAAATGTCGGATTCCGCGGGCACCTCATGGCTCGACGTTGCGAAGCGCCGTTGGTCGAAAGAGCTTCTTGACGCCACGGGCCTGACGGAAGGCCAGATGCCAACGCTGGTTGAAGGCACCGAGCGGGGTGGGACGCTGCGCGCTGAACTGGCCGCCGCATGGGGCATGCGGCCCGGCGTGGTCGTGGCCGGGGGCGCGGGAGACAATGCCGCGTCTGCCGCAGGCATGGGCACCGTCCTGCCGGGGCAGGCCTTTGTGTCGATCGGAACGTCTGGCGTCCTGTTCGCGGCGAATGGTGCTTATCTGCCGAATGCGGAGAGCGCGGTGCATACGTTTTGTCACGCGCTGCCGAATGCCTGGCACCAGATGGGGGTGATCCTTTCGGCTTCGGACTCGCTGGCGTGGTTGGGCGGAATTACGGGCCGGAAGCCGGGCGAGTTGACCGCCGAACTGGGCGAAGACCTCGATGCGCCGGGCGCGGTGCTGTTCCTGCCCTATCTTTCAGGGGAGCGCACCCCGCACAATGACGCCGCGATCCGCGGGGTGTTTGTCGGGCTTGCGCACCAGTCCGACCGAAAGGCGCTGACGCAGGCTGTGCTGGAGGGCGTTTCGTTCGCGTTCCGCGACAGCCTTGAAGCGCTTCGTAAGGCAGGAACGACGCTTGATCGTGTGACTGCCATCGGCGGCGGGTCCCGTTCGCGCTACTGGCTGAAATCCATAGCCACGGCGCTCGGGATTCCGGTCGATGTGCCGGCGGACGGCGATTTCGGCGCCGCATTCGGTGCGGCGCGGCTTGGGCTGATCGCTGCCGAAAATGCCGATCCGGCAAGCGTGCTGACGCCGCCGCGCACCGCCGAAACGATCGAGCCGGTCACTGGTCTGGCCGATGCCTACAAGGACGCATATCAGCGCTATGTCGCGCTCTATCCAGCGATAAAGGGAGCAGCTTTATGACGACGCGTTTCTTCGGCGACATCAAGCCGGTGAAGTATGAAGGGCCGGACAGCACAAACCCTCTCGCCTATCGCTTCTACAATCCGGATGAGAAGGTGCTCGGCAAGCGCATGGAAGATCACCTTCGCTTCTCAGTCGCCTATTGGCATTCCTTTGCCTGGCCGGGCGGCGATCCTTTCGGCGGCCAGACCTTCGAGCGGCCGTGGTTTGGTGACACTATGAAGCACGCAAAACACAAGGCCGACGTCGCCTTCGAGATGTTTTCGCTGCTTGGCGTGCCTTTCTATTGCTTCCACGATGCCGATGTCCGCCCCGAGGGCAAGAATTTCACCGAAAGCGCGGAGCGCCTCGACGAAATTGCCGATTATTTTGCGCAAAAGCAGCAGGAAACCGGCGTCAAGCTGTTGTGGGGCACGGCCAATCTGTTCTCGAATCGCCGCTTCATGGCGGGGGCCGCGACAAACCCCGATCCCGATGTCTTTGCCTATTCCGCCGCGACGGTGAAGAAATGCATCGACGTGACCCAAAAGCTTGGCGGTGCGAACTATGTGCTTTGGGGCGGGCGTGAGGGCTATGAGACGCTACTGAATACCGACCTGAAGCGCGAGCGCCAGCAGGCGGGCCGTTTCCTCTGCATGGTTGTGGACTATGCGAAGAAGATCGGCTTCAAGGGCACCATCCTGATCGAGCCGAAGCCGCAGGAGCCCACCAAGCATCAATACGATTACGATGTGGCTACGGTATATGGCTTCCTCAAGGATTTCGGGCTGGAGAAGGAAGTGAAGCTCAATATCGAGCAGGGACACGCAATTCTCGCCGGTCATTCATTCGAGCACGAACTCGCGCTGGCCGGGGCGCTCGGCGTTTTCGGCTCCATCGACATGAACCGTAACGACTACCAATCGGGCTGGGATACGGACCAGTTCCCGAATAATGTGCCGGAGATGGCGCTCGCTTACTACTATGTCCTTCAGAATGGCGGGTTCACGACCGGTGGCACAAATTTCGACGCAAAGCTGCGCCGCCAATCGCTGGACCCGCAGGATCTTCTGGTCGCGCATGTTGGCGGCATGGATTGCTGTGCGCGCGGACTGAAGGCCGCCGCAAAGATGGTCGAGGACAAAGCATTGTCAAAACCGCTGGACGATCGCTATGCGGGATGGGACAGCGCCGAGGCCAAGGCGATGCTTTCAGGCAAGCGCACGCTGGAAGAGATCGCAAAGCGCGTGGTCGCGGAAGGCATCGAGCCTGAGCCGCGTTCGGGGCGTCAGGAATATCTGGAGAATATCGTCAACCGCTATGTCTGATTGTGGCGGTTTTCGGCGACGCGGACGGAATAAGCAAAAATTTGTCACGCTTGGTCGCGCAATCGCCAAGCTGCTGCCTTCAAGCTGTCACGGACTGTGGAGTAAAGTCCGCGCATGGTTCAAGAACACGCAAATCACTTCACCGAAGCAACCCCGGTTCCCGAGATCGAGGCGCTGCTTTCCATGTGCGGTTCAGCTTCCATCGTGGACCGCCTGCTGGCCATTCCCCGGCCCCACGATTTTGACGCCCCCAATGAATGGGAGCGTGCGGTAACCAGTCGCTTACAGACGCGCATCGCGAAAATGATGCGCGAACAGCTCGAAGGAACCTCCTGCGAGGCAGCTTAACTTAGAGGAATGTCGTTCGTGTCTTTCCCGGCCTGATAGGTTTCGGAAAGGTCGTCATATTTGGTTGCGATGTCACGAACGCGCGCTTCAAGACGCTCCCGGTCCGACTCCGGGAGCGTTCGTATAAGCTTACGTATTGAATGGCTTTTCCAATAGGCGTTCTCGGCGTTGTATCCACCGGGATCGAGCCTGAACACTTCCTTCAAAATGCGAAGGTCATGGGGAATCGCAAAGGAATCGCGCGAATCCTCATGGCTGAACAGGTAGTAGAAATTGTCGAAGCCCGTCCACGTGATGGCCGAAAGGCACAGCGAGCACGGCTCGTGCGTGGCGATGAAAATGCACTCGCCCGTATCTGGCCGGTCGGCTTTCGGCATTTCGTAAAAGCGCTTCAGGCAATGTATCTCGCCATGCCAGAGCGGGTTCTCCATTTCATTGTTGGTCTCGGCCAGAACCAAGGATTGATCATCCTTGCGCAGGATCGCCGCACCGAACAGCTTGTTGCCGTGAGAAACCCCGACAGCGGTTTTGGGAACGATGTCGTGCTCGATTACGTCCAGCAAACGGTCGGCCAGCTCGGTGCTGTTTGTCATGGCAAGTGAACCTCATATGGCTCGGGAAAGAAAAACTCTTCGATGTTTTTGCCCTCACCGCCCCGATCCACCACCGCAAAATCCTGCGGCTCGCCAATTGGCGTCAGCACGCCGTGCCAAAGATTGCGTGGATAGTTGACGCCCTGTCCGGGCCTGGTGAGGAAGGCGTTCGGTATGCCTGGCCCGTCCGGCGTGTCATGGCAGACGATCACGAGAAAGGGCCGTGGCGACAGCGGAATGAAAGCCTGACTGCCGAAAGGGTGGCGCTCCACCATGGTCAATGCGAGGGGGAAATCGTAGGGCATTGCCTTGAAAAGCGAGATCAGCACGCGAGCGCCGGGGCCTGTGGCCTCGACACGGGCAAGGTCATGGTAGCGTTCGCAGCGCCCGCCATTGATTGGATAGTGATTGCCGCCTTCCGTGTCGATCACGTCTCCGAAGGGCGCGAAGCTCTTGCGCGTCAGCGGGACGGCAGTGATTTGTTTCGTCATACGGGTCACCGCAGGAAGTGCCCGAGCCGGGGATGGCGGTTCACGTCCTTGTAGAGCAGATAACGAAAGGGCCGGTCGCCGCCTGCGTAGCAGGCTTGCGGGCAGAATGCGCGCAGCCACATGAAATCGCCGGCTTCCACCTCCACCCAGTCATTGTTCAGCCGGTACACGGCCTTGCCCTGCAAAACATAGAGCCCGTGTTCCATGACGTGGGTCTCGGGGAAGGGGATGATGCCGCCGGGCTGCAGCGTGACGATTGTGACCTGCATGTCGTGACGCAGGTCTGTAGGGTTCACGAAACGCGTCGTGGCCCATCTGCCCTCAGTGTCCGGCATGGGTACCGGATCGATGTCCTGCTCGTTCATAACGAGCGGGTCGGGCGCTTCCAGCCCTTCGACATATTCATAAGCCTTGCGAATCCAGTGGAAGCGCGCGGGTTCGTCCGAACGATTGCGCAGCGTCCAGTGGCGCGCGGGCGGCAGATAGGCATAGCCGCCGGGGGCGAGGTCGTATTGCTCGCCTTCGATGACCAGCGACACAACACCGTCCACCACGAACAGCACGGCTTCGGCGCTGGTGTCGGGTTCTGGCTTGTCGCTGCCTCCGCCCGGCTGCACTTCCATGATGTATTGCGAAAAAGTTTCCGCAAAGCCGGAAAGCGGACGCGCGATGACCCACAGGCGGGTGCGGTCCCAATGCGGCAGGTAGCTGGCGACGATGTCCGAGAATTGGCGGCGCGGGATTACCGCATAGGCATGGGTGAAGATCGCACGGTCGGTGACGAGGTCACTTTGCGGCGGCAATCCGCCCTTTGGTGCGTAGTAGTTGCGAAGCTTCATCTGGTGTTCCTGTTTCATGCCGGCAGCAGATCCTTGAGCCGGTACCACGCGATCCGCTCCACCTGGCGGCATGCTGTGGCGAATTCTTCCTCGCGGCTGTTGGCGATGCGCTTCCTGAAGGCATCGAGGATGCTGGATTTGGTGTTGTCACGCACTGCAATGATGAAGGGAAAGCCGAACTTCCCGACATATTCGGAGTTCAGCCGGGTGAAGGTTTCGCGTTCCTCATCGGTCAGTGCGTCGAGGCCCGCGCTCGCCTGCTCCGACGTCGATTCAGCGGTCAGCCGTTTTGCTTGCGCCAGCTTTCCCGCGAGATCGGGATGGGCGGTGAGCACGCCAAACCGCTCCTTTTCGTCGGCGGAGCGGAAAACGCGGGCAAGCGCATTGTGTAATCCGCCCGCGCTGTCATTCGCCGGTCCAAGCTCCAGATCATAGGCGCGCTCGGCGATCCATGGCGAATGCTCGAATATGCCGCCGAACACCTTGACGAAGTCGTCCTTGTTCATGCGCGAGGGCCGCAGATCGTGCGGTTTGTAAGGATGATGTTCGTGCCAATGGCGCGCGATGTCGATGCGTCGCGGCAGCCAGACATTTTCATGCGACAGCACGTAATCGATGAAGCGCTTGAGCGATGCCGCGCGGCCCGGTCGCCCGACAAGTCGGCAGTGGAGGCCGACGCTCATCATCGCAGGCCGCCCGGCCTTGCCCTCGGCGTAGAGCGTGTCGAAGGAATCCTTGAGATAGGTGAAGAATTGTTCGCCCGTATTGAAGCCCTGCGCGGTGGCGAAGCGCATGTCGTTGGCGTCGAGCGTATAGGGGATCACCAGTTGCGGCGCGATGGCGTTGCCATGCCCGTCATGGTCGAGCCAATAGGGCAGGTCGTCGTCATAGGTATCCGAGAGATAGGCAAAACCGCCTTCCTCGGCAACAAGTCGCACGGTGTTGACCGAAGTGCGCCCCGTATACCAGCCGGTGGGGCGTTCGCCGGTCACTTCCTTGTGCAGGCGGATGGCTTCTTGCAGGTCCCTGCGCTCGTCTTCGATCGAATATTCGCGATAGTCGATCCATTTCAGGCCGTGTGAGGCGATTTCCCAGCCGGCCTGCTGCATTGCCGCGACGTGGTCAGGCGAACGGGCCAATGCGGAAGCCACTCCATATATTGTGACGGGCACTTGCGCTTCTGTGAACATGCGGTGCAGCCGCCAGAACCCCGCGCGTGCGCCATATTCGTAAATGGATTCCATGTTCCAGTGGCGCAATCCAGGCCAGGGAGCGGCGCCGACGATTTCGGAGAGGAAGGCTTCGGATGCGGCGTCGCCGTGCAGGATGTTGTTTTCGCCGCCTTCTTCGTAGTTCAGCACGAATTGCACGGCGACATATGCACCGCCCGGCCATTTCGGATCGGGCGGGTTCGGGCCGTAGCCGCGCATGTCACGTACATATCGCATCGTTTTTTCCATCAAGCCTCAGATCCTCCCGCATGATGCAACCCTTATCCGATAGGCGGGCGCTTTCAACCGGCAGTTTGGATGATCTGTTTCAAGAATAGCGTGACAAGTCTTCGACATTCCCCCTAAAAAATTTGAAAATGCTTTTTGGGGCCATGTGCTTCCAGCAGGCGTCGCATTGGGCTTTAATCAGCAAAAGTGTGACCATCAAAAAGGTGGCGAGGGGAATGAGATGACAGGCACGTTGACCACCCACGTTCTTGACACTGCTCGGGGCCTGCCGGCGGCGGGCCTGAAAATCTCGCTGTATCGCGTCAGCGGCAATTCGCACAGCAAGATCAAGGATGTCACGACCAATGCCGACGGTCGTTGCGATGCGCCCCTCCTCGCGGGAGCCGAGTTCGCGACCGGTGTGTATGAGCTCATATTCTACGCCGGCGATTATTTGCGTGCTTCCGGACAGGAACTGCCCGAACCGGCGTTCCTGGACATTGTTCCGCTGCGCTTCGGCATCGCCGAGGAGAGGCACTACCATGTGCCACTGTTGATCTCGCCCTATGGCTATTCAACCTATCGCGGGAGTTGATGGCGAATGGACACGAGAACGCATTTGTCCGAACTGAAACGATAGGGCGTCGAACATGGCCAAGGTGCAACCCAGGTCCGAAATCCGCTTTCTGCTCAACGGCGAGGACGTCGCCCTGCGCGAGGTCGCGCCGGGCGAGACGCTGCTCGACTATCTGCGCCTGCGCCGCAATCTGCGCGGAACGAAGGAGGGCTGCGCGGAAGGCGACTGCGGCGCATGCACCGTGCTGATCGGGCGTTTGCACGGGGGCAGGCTCGTCTATGAAAGTGTCAATGCCTGCATCCGCTTTCTGGGATCGCTCGACGGCACGCATGTGGTGACGGTCGAACACCTCAAGGGTGTTGATGGCAAGCTCCACCCGGTCCAGCAGGCAATGGTGGATTTCCACGGTTCACAATGCGGTTTCTGCACCCCCGGCTTTGTGATGTCGCTCTATGGCCTGTGGATGCGGGAAGCCAATCCCTCCGATGCCGCGATTGAAAAGGCGCTTCAGGGAAATCTGTGCCGGTGCACAGGATATGAGGCCATCCTGCGCGCGGCTCGCGCGATTTCCGACTATGGCAAGGTTACGAAAGACCCGCTTCTGGCGGAGCGCAATTCGGTGATGGAGCGGCTGGCGGCGATGCGCGACGGCCTGCGTGTCGAAATGGGCTCCAACAAGGATAGGCTTATCATACCTGCCACCGTGGATGATTTCGCGAAGGTGCTTGAGGCGGAGCCCGGGGCGACAATCGTGTCGGGGTCCACCGATGTCGGCCTGTGGGTGACGAAGCACATGCGCGATATTTCGCCGGCGGTGTTCATCTCCGGGCTGGAGGAGTTGAAATCGATCCGGGAGGAAAAGGGCGGCATCACGATCGGTGCGGGCGTGACCTACACGGAAGCATTCGAGACGCTGGCGAAGCGAGTCCCCGCGCTCGGCGCGCTCATCGACAGGATCGGCGGCGAGCAGGTTCGCAACATGGGAACGATCGGCGGGAACATTGCCAATGGCTCGCCCATCGGCGACACGCCGCCACCGCTGATCGTGCTTGGCGCCACATTGACGCTTCGCAAGGGTCGCAAGCGCCGCAAGGTCCCCCTTGAGCAATATTTTATCGCCTACGGCAAGCAGGATCGCCAGCCGGGCGAGTTCGTCGAAGCGGTGCATGTGCCTGTTCCCGCTCCGGACAGCCATTTCGCCGTCTACAAGGTGTCCAAGCGCCGCGACGAGGACATTACCTCGACACTTGGCGCTTTCCTTCTTCAGTTGAAGGGTGGTGTGGTGAAGGACATCCGCATCGCCTATGGCGGCATGGCGGCGACCCCGAAGCGCGCCAGCGCGGTTGAAGCCGCACTTGTCGGCAAGCCATGGACGGACGCGAATGTCGAGGCTGCTCTCGACGCTTATGCGGATGATTTCCAGCCCCTGACGGACATGCGGGCGACCGCCGACTATCGCGCGCTTGCCGCGCGCAATCTGCTCGTCCGCTTCCATGCGGAGACGACCGGCACGAAAGAGCCGATCCAGGTTTCGAGGGCCGCGTGATGACAGCACATCAGCCGAGTGTGAAGGCGGCGAAGATCAAGGGTGGCGTCCATACGGACCTGCATCACGATTCGGCGCACAAGCATGTCACCGGCGAGGCCATCTACATTGACGATATGCCTGAGCCGAACGGGACTCTGCACGGCTGCCTCGGACTATCCACGGTCACCCATGGCAGGATCGTCAAGATGGACCTTTCCGCCGTGCGCCTCGCGGCTGGCGTTGTGGACGTGCTGACCGCGAACGATGTTCCGGGCGTCAACGATATTTCACCCACCGGCCGCAATGACGAGCCTGTGCTGGCCGATGGCATCGTGCAGTTCTATGGCCAACCCGTTTTCTGCGTTGTGGCGGAGACGCGCGAACAGGCGCGGCGCGCCTGCAAGCTGGCGAAGATCCACTATGAAGAACTGCCCTTCGTCACCGACATCGGCGCGTTGGATGTGGCGAAGGACAAGCTCGTTACGCCGAACCTGACGCTTCTGAAAGGCGATCCGGCCGAGCCTATCCGCAACGCTCCGCGCCGCCTCAAGGGGCAGGTGCGCAACGGCGGTCAGGATCATTTCTACCTTGAGGGCCAGATTTCAATGGCCATTCCCGGCGAGGATGGCGACGTTACCGTCTATTGCTCGACACAGCATCCGAGCGAGGTCCAGCACATGGTCGGCCATGCGCTCGGCGTGCCCAGCCATGCGGTCACCGTCGAGGTTCGCCGCATGGGCGGCGGCTTCGGCGGCAAGGAAACGCAAGGCAACCAGTTTGCCGCGCTGGCCGCCATTGCCGCCAAGCGGCTCAGGCGTGCGGTGAAAATCCGTCCCGACCGCGACGACGACATGACGGCCACCGGCAAACGCCACGATTTCCTCATCGACTACGAAGTTGGTTTCGACGACGAGGGAAACATCCACGGCGTGGATTTCACCTTTGCGGCGCGCTGCGGCTTCTCGTCGGATCTGTCGGGGCCCGTGACAGATCGCGCGCTGTTCCACTGCGACAACACATATTTTTATCCTGCAGTGAAGGCGGTTTCGGCACCTTTTTACACCAACACAGTGTCCAACACGGCCTTTCGCGGCTTTGGCGGGCCACAGGGCATCATCGGCGCGGAAAGGATCATCGACGAGGTGGCGATCGCCACGGGCAAGGACCCGCTCGAAATCCGGCGGAAGAATTTCTACGGCACCACGGATCGCAACGTCACACCCTACCACCAGACCGTCGAGGACAACATCATCCAGCGCATTTTCGACGAGCTGGAGCAGGACGCCGACTATTGGGGGCGGCGTCGCGAAATCCGCGCCTTCAACAACAACAGCCGGTTCATCAAGCGCGGGCTGGCCATGACGCCGGTCAAGTTCGGCATCTCGTTCACCGCCACGCACTACAATCAGGCGGGCGCGCTCGTCCATGTCTACACGGATGGGTCAGTCCACCTGAACCATGGCGGCACCGAGATGGGACAGGGCCTCAATACCAAGGTGGCACAGGTAGTGGCCGAGGAATTCCAGATCGATGTCGATCAGGTGAAGATCACGGCAACGACCACCGGCAAGGTGCCGAACACGTCGGCGACGGCGGCATCCTCCGGCGCCGACCTGAACGGGATGGCAGCGCAGGATGGCGCGCGGCAGATCAAGAAGAGGTTGGTTGATTTCGCTGCCGAGAAATACAGCGTCGAGCCTGACCAGATTGTGTTCCTGCCCAACAGGGTGCGCGTCGGCAACCAGGAGATTCCGTTCACCGAACTCATCAAGCAGGCCTATTTTGCGCGTATCCAGCTTTCGGCGGCGGGGTTCTACAAGACGCCGAAGATCCATTGGGACCGCTCGAAGGGGCAGGGTCGCCCCTTTTACTATTTTGCCTATGGTGCGGCCTGCGCAGAGGTTTCGGTCGACACGCTGACGGGCGAGTATATGGTCGAGCGCGTCGATATCCTGCATGAAACGGGCCGCTCGCTCAATCCTGCGCTCGATCTCGGGCAGGTGGAAGGCGCGTTCATCCAGGGCATGGGCTGGCTGACGACGGAAGAGCTGTGGTGGGACGACAAGGGACGCCTGCGCACGCACGCACCCTCGACCTACAAGATTCCGCTGGCGTCGGACCGTCCGAAAATATTCAACGTGAAGCTGGCCAACTGGTCGGAAAATCGCGAGAAAACCGTGCACCGCTCGAAGGCCGTGGGCGAGCCGCCTTTCGTGCTGGGCATGTCGGTCTATCACGCGCTCACTGATGCCGTGGCAAGCGTCGCCGATCACAAGATCCATCCGCAAATGGACGCGCCGGCAACGCCCGAGCGGGTGCTGATGGCCATCGAGCGGATGAAGGCGTTACGGCACAAACCGTGATATGGTGCGGGAATGCAATCCTGGACAAATGACATTGCCGGGTTTTTAGATCACGCGAGGCCAGTCGCCCTCGTGACCGTCGAGTCCGCGATGGGTTCCACGCCGCGCGAGGCTGGAACGTGGATGCTGGTGTCTCCCACCGCGATCTTCGGCACCATCGGCGGCGGGCAACTTGAATATATGGCCATCGACAAGGCGCGTAGCCTGTTTTCTTCGGATGGCGGTGAGGTGAGGCTCGACATCCCGCTTGGCCCGGACATCGGCCAATGCTGCGGCGGGCGGGTCGAGGTCTCGTTGCGTCGCGTCGATGCGGCTCTGCGCGCGGACCTTATCGGGCGGATGGCGCGCGATGATGCGGCGCTGCCGCATGTCCATATTTTCGGGGGCGGCCATGTCGGGCGGGCGCTTGCGGCGGCCTTGTCGCTGCTGCCCGTGCGGACCATCGTCATTGAAACACGCGCGGAAGAGTTGAAGGATCTGCCTGAGGGCGTCGAGCCAAGACTGACTTCCGTTCCCGAGGAAGCCATTCGCGAGGCCCCTGCGGGATCGGCATTCCTGGTGCTCACCCACGACCATGCGCTGGATTTCCTGATTGTCGCCGAGGCGCTCAGGCGCACCGATGCCGCCTATGTCGGCATGATCGGGTCAAAGACCAAGAAGGCGACCTTCCGAAGCTGGTATCTCAAGGTTTCCGGAGGCTCGGAGCAGTCCTTCAAGCGCCTCGTGACACCGATCGGCGGGGATGGGCTGCGGGACAAGCGTCCGCCTGTCATCGCAGCGCTCGCTGCCGCCGAGGTTATGACCGCGCTTGTGCGCTCCGAGGCGGCGCAAACGCATAGCACCGCCGCCACTTCCTGATCGAATCCGCTCAGCCCGGCTGAAGGTGGGATTCGAGAAACCAGAGACTCTTGTCGAGCGTGCGCGAATATGCGGTGAAGATGTCGGCGGCGTCGGCGTCGCCCGCCTCGTCGCAATCTTCAATCGCTTTTCTCACGAGTTTGGCCGTCGCGGCGTAGCGCTCCACAAGCGCTTCCAGATGATCGCTGACCTTCGAGATGTCGGTGGGGTAGGGCGCAAGCGGCGTGCGGCCGGCAACGGATTGCGAGGTGCCCAGCGCCATGCCGCCGAGTTGCGCAACGCGCTCCGCGATCGTATCGACATGCTCGTCAAGGCCGGTGCGCAGCGTATCGAGCAATTCGTGGACCGCGATGAAGGTCGGACCCTTGACGTTCCAATGTGCCTGCTTGGTGATGAGCGCGAGGTCGATGGCGTCCGCCAGCCGGGCGTTGAGGATGTCGATTACCGTTTTACGGGTGTTGGATTTAAGGTCGTTGTGGGTTTCCAGTTTTGCCATCTGGCGGGTCCTTCCTGCTTGCATGCGGAGCAGAGTTTAATCACGCTTTACAACGCTTGTGTAACCAAAACTGTTGCGCCGAGACATGCGGCCAAGGCGAAATTTGCGTCTCATTTCCCTGACAGCGCTCCGCGTATCAGTTTTTCGCAGCGCTCGGCCATGAAATCCAGCAATAGGCGCACCTTCGGGTCTTGCAGTTTCTTATGCGGAAAAACTGCCGCGAGCTGAATTGGCGTTGGTGGATAATCCGGCAGCAGGAGACGAAGCTGTCCGTCGCGCAGGAAGGATTCGATTTCGAACCGTGGCTTGGAAATGATGCCTCGTCCGCTCAATGCCCAGTTTGTAAGCACGTCGCCATCATCGGAATCGTAAGGTCCGGTAACTTCATATTTCGAGGGGCCGTTTTTTGTCTGGAGCATCCAGTAATGCTCCTTCGTGCCGGGAAATCGCAGCATAAGGCAATCGTGATTCTGGTCTACGAGGTCTTCCGGCGTCTTCGGTTCGCCGCGTGCGGCCAGATAGTCCGGCGACGCCACAAGCACGCGTTCGCATTGCATGATGCCCCGCATTCGAAGGCTCGAGTCCTCGATTATGCCCAGTCGGAACGCGACATCGATGCCCTCCTTCAGGATATCGACATTGTGATCCGACAAGCGCAGCCGCACTTGGATGTCGGGATATTTGTCGTGGAAATCCGGTATGCCGGATGCGATGAAACGCCGGCCGAGGCCGAGCGGCGCGGTGACGCGAATCGTGCCGCGCGGCTGGCCCGACAAGGCGGACACCGCAGCCTCGGCCTCCACGATCGCATCCAGCACCTTCTTCGCGCCCTCGTAGAACACCGCTCCGTGTTCGGTGGGCATGAGCTGGCGTGTCGTGCGGTTGAACAGCCGCACGCCGAGATGCTTTTCCAGTTCCTTTATGCGGTTGGACGCCACCGCCGGGGAAATGCGCATATCGCGCCCCGCCGCCGACAGGTTCCCCAATTCGACGACGCGGACGAAAACCGCGACATTGTCCAGATATGCCATTTGAACGTCCTCCTCATTCCTATGGCCCGCCGGTACTATAGCGCATCCATTTTATATGTTTTTTTGAAAGTCATCGACCGTCACCTCTCTTTCGCATTGCTTTTCGATGCGTCAAAGTCGGTTAGCCGACCGGGCGTGGAGCAACTCGATGCTGGATTTCGTTATCTTCTGGGACTGGGCAAGTTTCGCGGTGCGATGGCTCCACATCATTACCGCCATGGCATGGATTGGCTCGTCCTTTTATTTCGTCGCGCTCGATCTCGGATTGAAGCAGCGGCCCGGACTTCCGAAGGGCGCTTACGGCGAGGAATGGCAGGTTCACGGCGGCGGCTTCTACAACATTCAAAAATATCTCGTCGCCCCCGAAGCGCTGCCGGAGCACCTGGTCTGGTTCAAATGGGAATCCTACATGACCTGGCTTTCGGGATTTTTCCTGCTGGCGCTGGTCTATTACGGCAGCGCCGATCTTGTGATGGTCGACCGCAATGTGCTCGATGTTTCGGGCACGACCGCCATCCTGATTTCGCTGGCGTCGATCGGCGTCGGCTGGCTGATCTACGATCTCCTGTGCAAATCAAAGCTTGGCGACAGCCCGACGCTGTTGATGCTGTTGCTCTACGCCATGCTGGTGGCGATGAGCTGGGGATACACTCAGCTTTTCACGGGCCGCGCGGCGTTCCTGCATCTTGGCGCATTCACTGCCACGATCATGACGGCAAACGTGTTCTTCATCATCATTCCCAACCAGAAGATCGTGGTGGAC
Organism: Rhizobiaceae bacterium; assembly: GCA_023953835.1. Lineage (NCBI taxonomy): Bacteria > Pseudomonadati > Pseudomonadota > Alphaproteobacteria > Hyphomicrobiales > Rhizobiaceae > Rhizobiaceae bacterium. Next base: position 2,295,657 of record JAMLJB010000001.1, read on the forward strand.
GACCTCAAAGCAGGGCGCACGCCCGATCCCAAATACGGCAAGATCGCAAAGCTGCGCTCCACCCACAACAACTACCTGACCCTGCCGGTCGTGTTCCTTATGCTTTCGAACCACTATCCGCTGGCGTTCGGGACGCAGTTCAACTGGGTCATCGCCTCGCTGGTTTTCATCATCGGCGTATTGATCCGGCATTTCTTCAATACCAGTCATACGGGCAAGAACCCGCCCTATTGGACCTGGCTGCTGGCTGGCATCCTGTTCATCATCATCATCTGGCTGTCGACGGTGCCGAAAGTGCTGACCGGCGAGCCGAAAATGTCCGCGCAGGCTGAACGGTTGGTGGCGGACGCGCATTTCGAGAAGGTTCGGGATACGGTCCTCGGACGGTGTTCAATGTGTCATTCGAGCGAACCGTTCTATGAAGGCATCTATTTCGCGCCGAAGGGCGTCAAGCTTGAGAACGATGCTGAAATTGCCGAGCACGCTGAGCAAATCTACCTGAACGCAGGCCGCAGCCATGCGATGCCGCCCGGAAACGTAACTGAAATAACGCCTGGGGAACGCGCCTTGTTGGTGGCTTGGTATGAGGGTGCGCGATGAGCCGGACGCTGCTGCGTGGGCGTACGCTCTCCTTTCGCCGCTGGCCGGAATCCGCAGGGGACCTCGGCGCGTTGGACTACGAGGAAGATGGCGCCATTCTCATCGAGGACGGCCGCATCCTCGCCTCCGGTTCCTATGCCGATGTCGCGCGCAAGGCATCCGGCGATGCGAAGATCGTCGATCATCGGCCTCACCTGCTGCTCCCGGGTTTCATCGATTGTCACGCCCACTATCCGCAGATGCAGGTGATCGCGTCCTATGGCGCGGAACTGCTGGACTGGCTCAACAAATACACATTCCCTGAGGAGACGAAGTTTTCCAATCCGCAGCATTCGAGGCGCATTGCGCGGCTGTTCCTCGATGAGTTGATCCGCCACGGAACGACGAGTGTGGCGGCCTATTGCTCGGTTCACAGGTCCAGTGCAGAAGCCTTCTTTGCGGAATCCCATTCGCGAAACATGCTCAACATTGCCGGCAAGGTCATGATGGATCGCAACGCGCCCAAGGGCGTGCTGGACACTCCCCAATCGAGCTATGACGACACCAAGGCGCTGATTGCCGAGTGGCATGGCAAAGGCCGCCAGCACTATGCCTTGACGCCGCGCTTTGCGATCACCTCGTCACCCGAGCAGATGGAAATGGCGGGCGCGCTGATGCGCGAGCATCCGGACCTGCACATGCAGACGCATCTTTCGGAAAACCACGCCGAGATCGCATATGCATGCGAGCTTTATCCTGAGGCGAAGGACTACACCGACGTCTATGCGCGATACGGCCTTCTCGGACCGCGCGCGCTGTTCGGGCACTCGATCCACCTGTCGGAGCGGGAACGCGACGCCCTTTCGGACAGCGGCTCGATTGCCGTTTTCTGCCCCACCTCCAACCTCTTCCTCGGCTCGGGGCTGTTCCCCTATCTGGAGAACCGCAAGCGCGACAAGCCCTTGCGCATCGCGACGGCGACGGATGTCGGCGGCGGCACAAATTATTCGATGCTGCGCACCATGGACGAAGCCTACAAGATCATTGCCCTGCAGGGAGAGAAATTGAACCCGTTCGCCTCGTTCTGGCAGATCACCAGAGGTAATGCCGAAGCACTTTCGCTGAGCGATCGGATCGGCACGCTCGAAGCCGGGAGCGACGCGGACATCGTCGTACTGAACGCGCGGGCGACGCCGGTCATGAGCCTTCGCATGGAGACGGTAGCGTCGCTCGCGGAAGAGCTGTTCGTGTTGCAAACGCTTGGCGATGATCGGGCGGTGGCCGAGGTTTATGTCGCCGGTGTGTGCGCAAAAAGCGATATTCTCAACGCTTGAGGCTTGCATCCGGCAAAAAGCCGGATAGGCATGGCACGCTAGTCAAGACGGGGATGGAGCCGATGAGCGCAGCCGACATTGCCAGGATAATGGAGCAGGAGGAGGCGCTGGTCTTCGACCGCTTCGACGAAGCAATTGCATTTGACATCGGCTCGAAGCTGCACGCGCGGGCGGTGGCCGAAAAGCTGCCCGTCGTGATCGAGGTTCGTTTCTGGGACCGCCTGCTGTTTTATGCCGCGATGCCGGGTTCCACCGCCTCGAACGCGAACTGGGTCAGGCGCAAGATGAATACGGTTCAGATGTTCCAGAGAAGCACCTACCGGATTGCGCTGGAGCAGGGGTCGGCCGACAAGCTGTTCAAGCCGGACTATGGTCTCGACCCTGCCGACTATGTGTTGGCGGGTGGTGGCTTTCCGATCCGTGTGAAGGGCACTGGCGTGGTTGGCGCCATCGGCCTCTCGGGATTGCCGCAGCGCCAGGACCATGAGGTGATTGTCGGCACGGTGGCGGCGTATCTCGGACATGACGTGGCAAAGCTTGCCCTTGGGCCGGAGGCCTGAGACGTGGAGGCAGAATCCAGGTCGTTCCTGACTTCGATCTTTGACGCGGCGGTGGCTGCCGCCGACCCTGAAAAGACCATAGCCACGCATTTGCCGGCGAGGCCGAAGGGGCGCACCGTGGTCGTCGGCTTTGGCAAGGGCGCCGCGCAAATGGCGCAGGCTTTCGAGAAAGTCTGGGATGGGCCGTTCGCGGGTGTTGTCGTCACACGTTACGGCTATGCCGCGCCGTGCAGGACGATTGAAGTGCTTGAGGCGTCGCATCCCGTTCCCGACGAAAACGGATTGAAAGCTGCTCGTCGCTTGATGGATCTGGTGACCGGGCTCACTCCCGATGATCTCGTGATTGCGCTGGTCTGTGGCGGCGGGTCGGCTCTGCTCCCGGCTCCTGCGGGAAATTTGTCCCTTGCCGACGAAATTGCGGTCAATGAAGCTTTGCTGGCGTCCGGTGCGCCGATTTCGGCAATGAATGCCGTCCGCAAGCATGTGTCCGCGATCAAGGGCGGAAGGCTGGCGGCGCTGGCGCATCCCGCGCGCGTCGTTTCGCTCGTGGTGTCGGACATTCCCGGCGACAATCCCGCGCTCGTCGCGTCTGGCCCCACGGTTCCCGACACGACGACGAGGGCCGACGCCCTGGAGATTGTGCGGACCTATGGCATGCAACTGCCGAAGGCCGTGATGGCGCATCTCTCCAGCCTGGATGCAGATGCGCCGTTGCCCGACGACTCGCGTTTCGAGGGCAATGTCGTTCATGTGATCGCATCCGCTGCGGTCTCGCTGGAGGCGGCGGCAGAAGCGTCGTGCGCGAAAGGAATACCGGCTGTCATCCTGTCCGATGCGATCGAGGGCGAAGCGCGCGATGTGGGCGCGGTTCACGCCGCGATTGCGCGGGAGGTCGCGATGCGCAACAGGCCGTTCCAGAAGCCCGTTCTCATGCTCTCGGGCGGCGAAACGACAGTGACCTTGCGCCACAAGGGCAAAGGAGGGCGCAACAGCGAATTTCTCCTGGCCATTGCACTGGGTATTGATGGCGTGGAAGGCATCGACGCGCTGGCGGCGGATACGGACGGGATCGACGGTTCGGAGAACAATGCCGGCGCCTTCGCGGATGGCGCGACGGTTGCGCGGATGCGGGCAGCGGGGCTGGATGCCAAGGCGATGTTGCAGGGTAACAATGCCTGGACGGCGTTCAACGCCGTCGGTGATCTTTTCGTGCCGGGACCGACCGGCACGAATGTCAACGATCTGCGCGCGATCCTAATCCGCTGACGCGCTCGAACAACGCGACCGGATCAGACCTCGTGCAGGTAGAGACGATAGTCGAGTTCACTGACAGTGCGGGCAACCCGCAAATATTCCGCTTGCTTGATCGCCGTGAAAGTGCGGTGCAGTTCCGCGCCGAGCGCGTTTTTCAGGAAATCTGATGCCTTGGCGGCCTCTATTGCAGAGCGCCAGTCGGCGGGCGTATCGCCTCCCAGCTTTGGCGCACTCTCGTAGCCGTTCCCGGTGACTGCCGGTCCCGGATCGATGTTCTCGTCAAATCCTTTGGCGATGCTCGCCAGAACCGTGGCCGCCACCATATGCGGGTTGGTGTCCACGCCTGCGGGCCGGTGTTCGATGCGCCGGGCGCGTGCGTCTCCTTCCGGAACGCGCAGCGCCACCGAGCGGTTGTTGGTGCCCCATGTGGGCGCCATCGGCGCGTAGGATTGTGCAACGAAGCGTCGCCATGAATTTGCATGCGGAGCAAACACCAGCATGGATTCGGGCATGGTCGCCAGCAGCCCTCCGATCGCGGTGAGCAGGGCCGGCTCATAAGCGCCCGGCGTTTTTTCCGAGAAGAGATTCTTGCCGTTGCGATCCGGCATCGAGACGTGAAGGTGCATGCCCGATCCGGAAAAATCCTCGAACGGCTTTGCCATGAAGCAGGCGGTCACGCCGCGCCGCCGCGCCTGCATGCGCACCAGACGCTTGAGCATGGTGAGATCGTCGGCGGCGCGCATGATGTCGGTGCGATAGTTCAGCGTGAGTTCGTATTGTCCCGGCGCATATTCGGAAATGACGGTTTCAACCGGCAGCCCTTGTGCCTTTGCGCCCGCATAGAGGTCCGAGAACAACGGCTCCATTCCGTGAAGATGGTCGACGGAATAAACTTCTGTCTTGCCGCTCTCGCGGCCATCGAGAACGGCTTCGGCGGGGCGCACGCGCCCATCCGCATCGCGCTTGTTGGAGAGAAGGAAGAACTCCAGCTCGAACGCGCCTGCGGGAACGAACCCGCGCTTGTCCATGTCCGCGATCTGGCGGCTGAGCGCGTGGCGTGGATCGCTCAACATCGGCTGGCCGTCGAGATGATACATGCTCATCAAAATCTGGCCGCGCGGCGGAGTGGTGCCATGCAGAGGCACAAGCGTGCCGGGAACCGGCCATGCGCGAACGTCGCCGTCACCCGTATCCCATGTCAGCCCGGTCTCGTGGACATCCTCGCCGCAGATGTCGAGGCCGAGAATCGAGGTCGGCATGGGTCGGCCGCTTTTGTAGACGGCTTCCAGTTCATGACGTCGGATGATCTTGCCCCGGCCAATTCCATTTGAATCCACGAGAACAATGTCGATGGCTTCTATTTCAGGGTAGAGGGCGAGAAATTGCTTGGCTTCTTCGAAGGTTGAGCCGGATGGCGATGTCATGATGTGCTGGTACCGGATTGATCAGTCGAAGTTTTCTCACGCCGCAAGTTGCTGTGCAATATCACTGAAACCGGCAACTAGCCTGTCGACCTGCCTGGCCGTTGTAGCCGGCGATACCAGCATCATGTTGTGAAAGGGCGCGATGAGGCAGCCGCGATTGATCAGCGCGAGCTGGAACGCGGCTTCAAGTTCCGGCGCATGGGCGCGTTCGGCCTCGCCGCCGTTGCGCAGCGGACCGGGCGCGCAGATAAATTCGACGCGCGCCCCGACACGCGTGACATGCCAGGGCAGGGCGAAGTGGTCGATTGCCTCGGCAATGCCTACTTGCAGCCGCACCGCGCCGCGCTCCATTCGGGCGTAGTTCGCCGCTGTCATGACCTGCGAAAGCGTGGCGCGCATGGCCGCGAATTGCAGCGGATTCGCTGAGAGCGTCGTGCCCATGCCGGAATAGCCGGGTTCGCGCTCCCTGCAATCCCGCCGCCACCGTTCTGCAACCTCACGTGTCATGCCCCAGGCGCTCGCCGGGACACCGCCTGCGATGGGCTTGCCCAGCACGAACAGGTCGGGCTCAAGTCCATGGACCCGCGTGTAGCCGCCAAGGCCCGACGAAATCGTATGCGTTTCATCGATCAGGAGCAGCGTTCCGAATTTTCGGGTAAGCTCCCTCAGCCCGTCATGGAAACCGGGGTCGGGCAGTACCATGCAGGAATTTGTCAGTACGGGTTCGGTAATGACGCAGGCAACATCCTCGTGCGAAAGGGCGGCCTCAAGCGCATCGAGGTTGTTGAACTCCACGATGCGAGTTCGCTCGGTGAGGTCGCGGAACTCGCCCGCCAGACCGGGCCGGTTGACCGGACTGCCGTCGCGGATGCGAACCATCGTCTCATCCACCGCGCCATGGTAGCAGCCGTTGAAAACGAGTATCCTGTCACGGCGCGTCACGGCGCGTGCAATGCGCAGCGCGAAGCGGTTGGCGTCGGTGGCGGTGGTGGCAATCTGCCATTCGGGCAGACCGAACATTGCTGTCAGCATGGAGCCGAGTTCGAGCGCGTCCTCGCTGGGGAGCATGTAGGTCAATCCGCGATTGGCTTGCGCGCGGATCGCCCTTGCGACGGGAGCTGGAGAATGACCGAACATGGAGCCAGTGTCGCCAAGGCAGAAATCGTCGAGCGTGTTTCCGTCGATATCCGTGATCGTCGCGCCCTTTGCCGAACGGACAACGAAAGGGAACGGCATCGGCCAGTCGCGCATCCAGTGCATGGGCACGCCATCAAGAAAATGCGGAATGCCTTGCGCCAGCGCTTTTTCCGATTTCGGCCGCGCGGCGGAATAGCGGCGGGCCTCCGCTGCGCGAAGTGCGGCGATTGCAGAATGCGATATACGGACCGTCATTGCCGTTTCCCCTCAATGGCAGTGGTTGTATTGGTTGGAGCCGCAAGGTCAATCGTGCGATCTTGCCGACAGACTTGGCACTGTGCTTTGGGAGGAAGGCATGCGGATACTGGCCGAATTGCTCCCCATCTCGGCGGACGACCGGGAAATGGTGCTGGCGCTGAACAACGCCCATGCGCAACAGCTTTCGGAGCTTGACGAGGCGCGGCTCGACCACCTGCTGGCGCACGCGTTCCTTGCGCGGAAGGTCGGAGATGTCGAAGCCCTGTTGCTGGCCTTCGATCAGGACGCTGACTATGACAGCCCGAATTTCATCTGGTTCAGGCAGCGCTACCGGCGCTTCGTCTATGTGGACCGTATCGTCACCGACGAACGGGCGCGCGGGCTCGGACACGCCCGCCGTCTCTACCAGCATTTGTTCGAGGTGGCGCGGGCCGCCGGCCATACGGTTGTGACATGCGAAGTCAATGCCGAGCCGCCCAATCCGGCGTCAGATGCGTTTCATGCGGGGCTGGGCTTCCGGGACGTGGGCGGGGCCGCCATCCATGGCGGCAGCAAGACGGTGCGGTACTTCGTCAAGAGCCTCTAGGCCGATATATCCACCACGCCGCAATCGCCTGCTTCCGAGCCGAACACCAGCCTGCGGCCTTCGCGGTCCCAGCTCATCGACGTAATGGCGCCCTTGCCGGCGCGGCGAAGCACGACTTCCTTCGCGTCAGCGAACCGAACGGCGAGGATCATGCCGTCATTGTAGCCGATTGCGCTGATCTCGTCGGTGGGGTGGCAAGCAACCGAAGTCACCAGCGCGTCGCCGCGCGTGCCGAGTTCCAGCGGGGTCTTGCCCATCGGACCATCCTTGGACTGGAACGGCCATACAATGGCAGCCGGTGCGCCGGAGGTCGCGAGCCAACGGCCCTTCACGCTCCACGACATGGATTTGACTTTGGCGGGATAGCCGCTCATGCGCATATGCCGTGCATCGGCCAGTCGCCAACCGTGCAGTGCGTTCTCCTGCATGGCCGTGACAAGGAAATTTCCGTCGGGCGAGAACATCACCCGGGTATGTGCGCCCTGCCATGTAAGTTCGGTCGGTTTTCCCTCGGAAGCCGGGAAGTGAAGCGTCGCACCACCATAGTGGGCCGCGGCAAGGCGCATCCCCTTTGGCGCGAACGCCACAGCCTCGATGGATCGCTTGTGCGCGAGCGTGCGCGTCTTGCCGTCCGAGAACCGGACCTCGGCATTAGGACCGTATCCGTAGGCGACGGCGCCTTGCGGGCCTGCGGCGACGCAATTGATCCATTTGCGCGCGACCCGGGCGAGTTCGGTGACTGTGCCATCGGTCGCCGTCGCGCAAACGCGGCCGTCCTCGCCGGAGGTGATCAGGCTCTTGCCGTCGAGCAAAACGGTCGCGGCCAGCAGCCCGTCATGGACAGAGACGGCTTTTTCGCCGTTGTCCAGCCTGTGAACCGAACCTTCGGCAAGTGAAAAGAAAGGGATATCGGAAACGAAATCCGCGGAGACGCAATGTCCGGCGAGATCGAGAGGCGCGACGGTCGGCATCAGTGAAAGGAACGTGTCACGCCTGGCAGGCTTCAAAACCGCGCTTCAGCGCCTCGGCATCGAGCTTGCGCCCAATGAAGACCAGCCGGCTCTCATGCTTTTCATCGTCCTTCCACGCGCGCTGGTGGTCGCCTTCCATGATCATGTGGACGCCCTGAACAACATAGCGGTCGGGGTCGTCCTTGAAAGCAATAATGCCCTTCAGGCGAAGGATGTTCGGCCCGTCATTCTGGGTGATCCGCTCTATCCACGGAAAGAACTTCTTCGGGTCCATCTCTCCGCCGCGCAGTGACACCGACTGGACCGTCACGTCATGTATGGGCGAAGCCTCGCCGTGATGATGGTGATGGTGATCGTGTCCATGATGATGATGGTGGTGATCATGGTCATGATGGTCGTGGTCGCAATCCGGGCCGCAGACATGGTCATGATCATGGTCGTGTTCGTCGGCGTCGAGGAAATGAGGATCGTTCTCCAGCACGCGCTTGAGATCGAACGCACCGCGATCCAGCACCCGGTCGAGCGGTATCGAAGCGCGCTCCGTGCGATGGATATAGGCGGTCGGGTTGATCGCGCGCAACGTAGCCTCGATGTCGCGCAGTTCCTCGCGAGAAACGAGGTCCGTCTTATTGAGAAGGATCACGTCCGCGAAGGCGATCTGGTCCTCGGCCTCCTGCGAGTCCTTCAGCCTGAGCGGCAGATGCTTGGCATCGACGAGCGCGACCACCGCATCCAGCCTCGTCTTGGACCGCACGTCGTCGTCCATGAAGAAAGTCTGCGCGACGGGGGCAGGATCGGCGAGGCCTGTGGTCTCGACCAGAATGGCGTCGAAGCGCCCGGGGCGGCGCATGAGCCCTTCCACCGTGCGGATCAGGTCGCCGCGCACCGTGCAGCACACGCAACCATTGTTCATTTCGTAGATTTCCTCGTCCGACTCCACGATCAGGTCGTTGTCGATCCCGATCTCGCCGAACTCGTTGACGATGACGGCGTAGCGTTTGCCGTGCGTTTCGGACAGTATGCGGTTGAGCAATGTGGTCTTGCCCGATCCGAGATAGCCGGTGAGCACTGTGACGGGTATCTGGGCCGGTGTTTGCGTCTGGGCGTCGCTCATGATGCTCTTCCTGAGGGCTGGTTGCGCTTCATATAGGGCGCTTGGGCCGGAATGGAAAGGTGCGCGATCTCCATTCGAACTGTCGAATTTGTGAGCTGTCACACTCCTGAAATATGATTGGCGTAAAGGCAGCCGGCTATCTGATTTTGGGGGTCTTTCGATGGTAAAATCACGCAAGAACGTCGTGATGAACCGCTTGCAGTCCACTGCGCGCCTGTCGCGCACGGTACTGGCCGCACGGCTTAACGGCCACGGATTCTACGCCGGACAGGATCAGATCATGCTTGCGCTGAACCATCTCGACGGCCAATCGCCAAGCGAACTCGCCACGCGCCTCGGCGTGCGTCCTCCAACGATCACCAAAACCATCAATCGCTTGCAGGCGCAGGGCGTGCTGGAAAAGCGCGCCTCGACGGACGATGCGCGGCAGACGCATATTTTCCTCACCGAAAGCGGTCGGGAAACGATCAAGTCGATCGAGAAATCGGTGAAAAAGACCGAAAAGCAGGCTTTGCGCGGATTGGACAAGAAGGACCAGAAGTCGCTCTCCCGCTATCTTGCGAAGATCGAGGCCAACCTCGCAGGCGCCACGGCGGTCGAGCCTGACGACGATGCGGACGAGGACGACACGCCCGCCGCGAAGCCCGGAGAACCGGCAGCGACCGCCGAAGAATAACCGCAGCTTTATAGGAACCCGCGTTTCCGGGTTGCTTTAGGGAGCGCTCTGCGCGAAGACGGCACATACCGTCCGTGAGTTTCTGTGGTGCCAAGCCAAAATCAGGATCATGCAACGCCCGTCCCGGCGATCCTTTTGATCTGCGGGTCAGGACTACTTTTCACCGTCCTCGATACGAGCGCGAAATATCTGGTTCTGTCCGGACTTTCGCCCCAGTTCGTCTCATGGATGCGACTGGCAGAGCATACGCTGCTCGCCTTCATACTGCTCAAGGGCTGGCGCAACGCCTCGGTCTATCGTGTGTCCAGCCTGCCGCGCCAGTTGCTGCGGGGCATATTCCTGTTCGGCTCCACAATCTTCAATTTCTACGCATTGCGCACCTTGCAACTGGCGGAAACGATGTCGATCAGCTTCTTTGCGCCAATGTTGATCACCGCACTTGCCGGGCCGTTCCTTGGGGAATGGGCAGGATGGCGGCGCTGGCTGGCAATCCTCTTCGGCTTTGCCGGCGTGCTGGTGATAACCCGGCCCGGCTTCGTAAGCTTCAATATTGGCCATGTTTTCGCGCTGATGACCACTTTGAGCTATTGTTTCTATGTGCTGATGACGCGGGCGATGAGCACCAGCGAAACGCCTGAGAGCATGATCTTCTATTCGGCCCTGGCGCCGACCCTGCTGATGGCGCCCGTCCTGCCGGGAAGCGCCTCGATGCCGCCCGACCTGTTTCACTGGGTCCTGCTCCTCTCACTTGGAATATATGGCGGCCTCGGTCACTGGATGATCATTCGCGCCTATCGCATTGCTACGACGACGGCGCTCGCGCCCTATCCGTATCTTCAAATGATCTGGATGATCCTGCTGGGCTATCTTGTGTTCGACCAGTTGCCGGACAGGTGGACGATAGTCGGTGCGGCAATCATCGTGGCGAGCGGCCTCTACATTGTGCATCGCGAACATCGTTTGCGGGTCGTGGCCAGAAGCGCGCCGACGAGCGAGAACGAGACCCTGGCAAAAAGGCTTTGATTTGCCGGGCCAGTTGGTCTAAACATGAATTAAACTATTTAAAGATTTTAAGCGCTCAGTGAGCGATTTTCGCCAGGGAGGGGAAGCTGGCACAGAAAATCAAGCTGTCCACGATTGCTGATGCCCTGAACGTATCGACGGCAACGGTTTCTCTTGCGTTGCGTGACAGTCCACTGGTTGCCGAACAGACGCGTGAGCGCATCAAGGAACATGCGCGCGCAATCGGCTATATCTACAACCGGCGCGCAGCCAGCCTGCGCACCTCGCGATCCGGTATTGTCGGTGTCGTCGTGCACGACATCATGAATCCGTTCTTTGCCGAAATTCTGAGGGCGATTGAAAGTGAGCTGGACCGCAGCAGGCAGACATTCATCCTCTCGAACCACTATGACCAGTTGGAAAAGCAGCGCACCTTTATCGATACGCTGCTGCAACTCGGCGCCGACGGCGTCATCATGTCCCCCGCGATCGGAACACCGCCGGAAGACATCATTGTCGCAGAGGAAAACGGCCTGCCTGCCGTTTTGATCGCGCGCACCGTGGAGGGCGCGGGGGTACCTGTTTTTCGAGGAGATGATTCCTACGGCACCGGGCTTGCGACGAACCATCTCATTTCGCTTGGCCACAAGAGGATCGCCATGGTTGGCGGCACAGACCAGACGTCGACGGGGCGCGACCGCTATCAGGGATATCTGGCTGCGATGGAAAAGGCTGGCCTGCCCGTCGATCCCGCGTGGCGTGTTCCCGGACCCCGCACCAAGCAGGGCGGGTTCGAGGCGGCGGGTCAGTTTCTCGCTCTCAAGGACAAGCCGACCGCTGCCTGCTGCTGGAACGACCTTGTCGCGATCGGGTTGATGAACGGCATTGCCCGCGCCGGTCTCGTGCCGGGCGTGGATGTTTCCGTAACGGGCTACGACGATCTTGAGGAAGCGGCGATTGCGACCCCGGCGTTGACAACGGTCTGGAACGGCCAGCGCGAAGTGGGGCGGCAGGCCGCGCGCGCTCTGCTCGACAAGCTGTCGGGCGAGCCCGTCAAGCCTTCACAGGAACTGATCCGACCCGAACTGCATGTGCGACAATCTACGGGACGTCCTGTCGAGCGTTCATAAACAGAGGCATTGCAAGCATGACCGAACTGAAAGCAATCACTGTGCTGGTTCCCGGCGAGTTGCATCCGCTTTCGGTGCGACGCATCGGAGAAGCATTCGACCTTGTCGCTGTCGAGTCTACCGACGCCTCGGGTCTTGGCGAGGCTTTGAAGGCGCGTGTGCGCGGGATTGCCGTTTCTCCGGCGCTGGGCGGCACTTTGGTCGGTCCGTCCTTCATCGATGCTTTCCCGAATCTCGAGATCATCTCCAATTTTGGTGTCGGATATGACGGTGTGGACGCGGTCCATGCGGGCAAGCAGGGGGTGATGGTCACAAACACCCCAGATGTGCTCACCGAAGAGGTGGCCGACACGACGATTGGTTTGCTGCTCAATACGGTGCGCGAGCTTTCGCGCGCGGAAACCTATCTGCGTGCGGGACGGTGGGCCCGCGACGGCGCCTATCCGCTGACGGCGTCCTTGCAGGGACGCAAGGCGGGCATCGCGGGGATGGGGCGGATCGGGCAGGCGATCGCGCGTCGGCTTGAAGCGTTCGGGTTGTCCGTATCCTATCATAATCGCCGCAAGGTAGACGGGCTTGCCCATGCGTATTTTCCAACGCTCGAAGGGCTGGCGTCCGCGGTCGATATACTGATTTCGGTCCTGCCGGGCACCAGGGAGACCGAGAAGGCTGTCGATGCGCGTATCCTGACCGCACTTGGTCCGGAGGGCGTGTTCATCAATATCGGGCGCGGAAGCACGGTCGACGAAGCAGCACTTGCGGCTGCGCTCAGGAACGGAACCATCAGGGCCGCCGGACTGGACGTGTTCGCAAACGAGCCGAACGTTCCGCAGGAATTGCTGGACCTGCCCAACGCCACGCTGTTGCCGCATGTCGGCTCGGGCTCGGTTCATACGCGCGATGCGATGGCCGATCTCGTCGTCGACAACCTGATCGAATGGTTCTCGAAGGGAAGGGCGCTTACCCCTGTGCCTGAAACAATTCACGTAAAAGCCTAAACTTGTTCACACTTCGTCAACATTAACGCCCGGATAAGGAAGTCTCCGTATCGGGAGGACGGAGACACGGAGATCGAAATGCGCAGCGCGTTCATTGTGGTGTTGATTGCGGGTGCAATGAGCGTGGCATGGGTTGCAGCAACCGCATTGCGGAATACGCAGGAGATCGACCGGAGCTTCACGACGGCGGGAATACCCACGTTTGAGCAAACCGCGCGACCGGCGATTCAGGTGTTCAAATTGTCATCCGCGGACTCATCCGGTGCGTGCATGGTGGTCAAAGGGCAAACGCTTTCGCCCGGCTATGCCGAATTGAAGGTGAACCCGGCCTGCGAGACGGTTTCAAAGGGTCTGACGGCTGCGCGTTTCTGGCGCGAACGCGCGGACGGTTCAGTGGCCTTTGTTGACAGCCAGAATGCGTCGGTCGTGGAATTTGTCGTCGGCGACGATGTCGACTATGAAACGGATCAGCCGCGCGGCCCGCATCTGTCGATGTGGGCTGAATAAATCCGCCGACAAAACAAACTATTCGGCTGCGGCCTGAACCGGGTGTAAGCGACGCGCATGTTCGCGCACCGCATCGCCAAAGGCGGCAAATATCCTTGCAGAAGTGCGGTCCGAATGAACCCAGTATTCGGGATGCCACTGTACGCCCACCGCAAAAGCGCGTGCGTTGCGCACAGACACCGCCTCGACCGTTCCATCCGGTGCCACAGCTTCGACTTGCAGATTTGCCCCCAGTCGGTCGACTGCCTGTCGGTGCACGGAATTGACCTGAATGTCGCCTGCGCCGAACACGCCGGCGAGGCAGGAGCCGGGCTTGATCGTCACGGCCTGCCGGATTGCAAAACGCTCGTCCTGGTTCTCGCTCGACGGTGCGCGATGGTCCATATTGCCGGGAAGTTCCTGAATCTCCGTCGCGAGCGAGCCGCCAAGCGCGACGTTCAGTTCCTGTATGCCCCGGCAGATCGCAAGCAGCGGCACGCCGTGTTCGATCGCCTTGCGGATCAGGGGAAGGGTGGTCGCGTCCCGGTCGGGATCGTAGGGGCCGTTTGTTTCGGTGGCCTCGGCGCCATAGAGTGAGGGGTGAACATTCGACTTCGAGCCGGTGATCATGACCCCATCGACCGAACTCAACAGGCTGTCGAAATCGAGGCGGTCGCCAAAGGATGGAATCAGGACGGGAAAGACATTCGCGCCAACAATGGCGGCTTCGATGTATTGCTTCGGCGCGGCATGCCAGGTGTAGTTCTCAAACTGGCGGACGTCGGTCGAGACGGCTACGAGCGGTTGACGCATTCTGGGAGGTTCCTGTGAGGCAGCCGGTTGATTTGCCTATAAAATAGGCGAAATCACGTCGATTTTCCATGGCTTTCAGGCATTTGCCCGGCGGCATTTGCGATGGGTCTTATACATTAGTTTTATGCGGCGCGCTCTGGCTATCGAAACAGACTTTCGCGCGCTCTGGTGTGCTGGACAGGCGGGCCATGGTGTGTATTGATCCCGACCGGCGCGCCGCCGCAGAGCGGGTTTCGGTGTGCCCGATTCACTTGAGAGGAAAATAAGGGAGGTCCAGTTGGATCGTCGTTCATTCATAACCAAAGCCGGTCTTGCCGGTGCTGGCGCCGCCGCTGCGACCACGCTCGCGGCTCCGGCAATCGCACAGTCGAGCCCCAAGGTCACATGGCGTCTCGCGTCGGCATTTCCAAAATCGCTCGATACGATTTATGGCGGCGCGGAAGTCTTTTCGAAGATGGTTTCGGAAGCGACCGACGGCAATTTCCAGGTTCAGGTCTTCGCCGCCGGCGAAATCGTTCCGGGCTTGCAGGCAGCCGATGCCGCTGCTGCGGGAACCGTGGAGGCATGCCACACGGTTGCCTATTATTCTTGGGGCAAGGACCCGACCTGGGCCCTTGGCGCCGCCGTTCCTTTCGCGCTCAACGCGCGCGGCATGAACGCCTGGCAGTATCATGGCGGGGGTATCGACCTGTTCAACGAGTTTCTCGCCACTCAGGGTCTTATCGGCTACCCCGGCGGCAATACGGGCGTCCAGATGGGCGGTTGGTTCCGCAAGGAGATCAACACGGTTGCCGACCTCAAAGGCCTGAAAATGCGCATCGGCGGATTTGCGGGCAAGGTCGTGGAAAAGCTCGGCGTCGTGCCGCAGCAGATTGCTGGCGGGGACATCTATCCCTCTCTGGAAAAGGGAACCATCGACGCCGCCGAGTGGGTCGGCCCCTATGACGACGCGAAGCTCGGGTTCCAGAAGGTCGCGCCCTACTACTACTATCCCGGTTGGTGGGAAGGCGGCCCGACGGTGCACCTGCTCTTCAACAAGGCGAAGTTCGAGGAATTGCCGAAGAACTATCAATCCCTGGCTCGCACCGCAGCACAGGCCGCAGACGCCAACATGTTGCAGATGTACGACTACCTCAACCCGACCGCGATCAAGCAGCTTGTGGCCAACGGCGCGCAGCTCCGTCCGTTCAGCCCGGAGATTCTCGCGGCCTGCTTCGATGCCGCGAACGGCGTGTACGCGGAACTGATGGCTTCCAATGCCAGCTTCAAGAAGATCTGGGAGTCGATCGTTGCCTTCCGCAAGGATTACTATCTCAACATGCAGATCGCGGAATATAACTACGATACGTTCATGATGGTGCAGCAGCGCGGCGGCAAGCTCTGATCGTCTGCGTAATTCGGAATTCGGCCCGGGGGCGAAAGCTTCCGGGCCTTTTCGTTCATGACCTAGTGACGCAGGACGAGCGTTGCGGCAAGGAATGCGAGCATCCATCCGTCCCGCCATTCCACAGGAAAATAGCCGCCCCAGATTGTCTCTCCCATGCCGAATGCAAAAGCACCAAGCGCCGCGAGCGGCGGAGAAGTGTAGCTACCGGCGGCCGTCACGAAGAGCACTTTCAGACCGTAAACAAGTCCGGTGCCGAAGCTGATATTGCCATAGTACAGCGCGGCGAGGGTGCCGGCGACCGCTGCCAGCAGTGCCGAGAGCACGGACGCCTTTCTGAATACTCGCGCGGGGTCGATGCCACACAGCGCGGCTGCGGTCGGATCGTCTGCGACGGCGTGCCAATATCGGCCGAAGTTTGAACGCGCGAGATAGACCGACCCTGCTCCTAGGAGCAGGGCAACGGTCAATACGCCGAATATCTGGTTTGGCGTCAGCGTGACTCGGAAGCCGTTGGACTCCACGAACGTCAGCGGGGCGGACAGGATCGGCGGCAGCCAGTAGTCGCGCGTATGAGCGGCAATGCGGGACGCCTCCATCAGCACGATGGCCACGCCAAGCGTCGCGGCGACGATCGTATTCGGCGCGCTCGCGCGCAGCGGCTCGAAAATATGCCGGGACAGAACCATTCCCAGGAGTGCAGCATATGCAAGCGCGATCATGCTGCCGAAGGCAATTGCAGCGGGCCATGTCAGCCACAGCGCATTCCAGCCGAACAAGGTCGCAAGAATCATCGTGTGCCCGCAGAATGCGAACACAGGACCGTGCGCGAGATTTGTACGGCGGAGCAGGGCGTTGAGCAGCACATAGCTGAATGCGAGCAGCGCATAGATCGCGCCTGCGTGAATGCCGAGCAGAGCCTGCTGAAGGAAATAGAACATGGAGGCCGACCTCAGATCGCGAATATTCTAACTTGCAAATCAGCTTTTACCAGTTAGAAAAAAAGCATGGCCGTCGAATGGAGCGAGCACAGATTTTCGGGCGGGGTGTTGGCCCTCGATGTCGCGAACACCGTGGTTCTGCGCATCGATCCCGCGCGACGGTTCGATCGTTTTGACGATCCGCGCGAGATCGCGCGTTTTGCCGAGTTCGCAAGCGTGTTCCGCGCCCGCGAACTACACGGCGCGCGGCTTGTTGCCGACCTTGGGGCCAATGCGAAGGCGTCGATCCTGCGTTTGCGCGAGGCGACGGATGCGTTGTTTCGGGATGCCGTCGAACAAGGCAGCCTGGAGGGCAATCGGCTGTCCGGTCTCCTGAGTGCGTGCGCCGGAGCTTTTGCAGGCGCAGGGCGCTTTTCGCCCGAAGGTGCGCCGCAGGGCAGCACTGTGGGGCTCGCTGCGGCAACAGCCAGGTCGGCATTGCGACTTCTGGAGCCGGAGAGGCTGGGGCGGCTTCGCATTTGCGCCAATTGCGGCTGGCTGTTTCTCGACAGGAGCCGAAATGCGAGCCGCGTCTGGTGCGATATGGCGGTATGCGGCAATCGCCGAAAGGCGGCGAGGCACTATGGGCGGCGTAAGGAGGCCAGGTCAGGCAATGTGGAAACGCTCTAGGTGCACCGTGTGGGCTATTCTGCTTCTCGGGACGCTGGCCAGTTGCCGTGACAGCGACGAGGCGGAACGCTATGCGCTGGATGGCAAGCTCGTGGTTTTTAACTACCGCGTCGCCACGGCGCGATTCCTCGTCAATCTCAAATCCTTGCGCACACCGCCGGAAGGCGAAGTCGCGATTGCGCAATTCGAAGATCCTGCCGGTGGTGCGCCTGTCGAGGTTCGCGAGAAAATCTGGCCTGCCACGCAGAAAACGACGATCACCACGCCGCCATTGCGATGCATCGTCAAAGATCGGCCTTACAAGATCGCCATAGTCATCGAGGACAGCGCGGGCAAAACCGTTCAGACAATCGATACCACCGTCACCTCGTCAGAAGACCAGACGATCATGCCGGACAAGCCGCTCGTCGCCGGGCCGCTCTACACGCCAAATCCCGATATGGCGGGCCGGACTGTCGAGGAACAGGCGAAAGCGGCCAGAGAGGGGTGCCCGCAACCCTGATCCAGTCGATTTCGTTTGACGTTGGGGCGCTGCCCGGGAAGATAGGAGCATTACCGACTCGACGTTGGCTGCAAGTTTCGCGACCTGACGCCTCCGCAGAGGAACCTGATACATGACACTCCACGACGTTTCGCTGGACGATAAGTTCGATCTGGCGAAGGATCAGGTTTTTCTTTCCGGCGCACAGGCTGTCGTGCGCATGCTGCTGATGCAGAAGGAGCGTGACCGGCGCGCGGGGCTGAACACTGCGGGTTTCGTTTCCGGCTACCGCGGTTCGCCGCTGGGCGGCCTCGACCAGCAACTCTGGCGGGCAAGGCGGCAGTTCGCAGGCTCTGACATTGTGTTTCAGCCGGGGCTCAATGAAGAACTCGCCGCGACCGCATGTTGGGGATCGCAGCAGGCCGAGCTGCTAGGAGAGGGCAGGTACGACGGCGTGTTTTCGCTGTGGTACGGCAAGGGGCCGGGCGTGGACCGTTCGGGCGATGTCTTTCGCCACGCGAACCTGGCCGGTTCGTCCAGGCATGGCGGCGTGCTTGCACTGATGGGCGACGACCATACGGCAGAATCGTCGACCAATGCCCATGCGACGGAATTTCTGTTCGTGGATACGATGATTCCCATTCTCAACCCTGCCGGGGTCCAGGAGATCATCGACTACGGCCTCCTCGGATTTGCGTTGTCCCGCTTCGCAGGAACCTGGGCGGCGATGAAATGCGTCAAGGACAATGTTGAATCCACGGCTTCGGTGAATGCGGCGCTTGACCGCGTGACGATCAAGCTGCCGGAATTCGACATGCCCCCCGGGGGATTGAACATCCGGCAGGAACTCGACCAGTTGGGGCAAGAAGCGCGCCTGCACGAATACAAGCGCGCCGCAGCCGCGGCCTTCATTCGCGCCAACGGGTTGAACCGGATCGTCTATTCCGGCGGTCGGCAGGCGAAAATTGGCATTGTTTCGTCTGGCAAGAGCTTTCTCGATGTGCGTCAGGCGCTCGACGATCTTGGCATCGGCGAACGTGAGGCCAACAGGCTCGGGATTCGGCTGCTCAAGGTCGGCTGTCCGTGGCCGCTCGACTATGATCATCTGAAGGATTTCGCCAAGGGGCTTGAGCTTGTCATCGTCGTCGAGGAAAAGCGGTCCCTGATCGAGACGCAGGTGCGGGAGAACCTGTACGGAACGGCTTTCCAGCCCACCGTCGTCGGCAAGCGTGACGAGCGGGGCAACTGGCTGTTCTCGCCCAAGGGAGCGCTCGACCCGAACGACATCGCCATTGCCATCGGCGAGCGGGTCCAGTCGGTCATCGGGCGCAACGACGAGATCGCCGCGCGCGTCCATCGCCTGAAGCAGTTCCAGGCGATGCTGGCGGACACGGTCGATGTCGCGCATCGAACGCCTTATTTCTGTTCGGGCTGTCCGCACAACACGTCGACCAAGGTGCCCGACGGTTCGCTGGCGGCGGCAGGCATAGGCTGCCATTTCATGGCGCTATGGATGGACCGTTCAACTGTCGGCTTCACGGCAATGGGCGGCGAAGGCGCGCAGTGGATCGGGCAGGCGCCTTTCTCGAAGAGGGACCACATCTTCCAGAATCTGGGGGACGGCACCTACAATCATTCCGGTTCGCTGGCGCTGCGCTTTGCCCGCGCCTCAGGCGCAAACATCACATACAAGATACTCTACAATGACGCGGTGGCCATGACCGGCGGCCAGCCGCACGAGGGCAACCTGACCGTTGACATGATTGCGCATCAGGTGCGCGCGGAAGGCGTCGAGCGGATCGCTGTGGTGACCGACGAGCCTGAGAAATATCGTGTTGCATTTCCGTCCGGCGCTACGGTCCATCACAGGGACGAGATGGATGCGGTGCAGCGGGAATTGCGGGAAGTGCCCGGCGTGTCGGTGCTGATTTATGACCAGACCTGTGCGGCGGAGAAGCGTCGTCGCCGCAAGCGCGGAGCGTTTCCCGATCCCGACAGGCGCGTCATCATCAATGAACTGGTGTGCGAGGGTTGCGGCGATTGCAGCGTGCAATCCAATTGCGTGTCCGTCCAGCCGGTCGAGACCGAATTCGGGCGCAAGCGGCGCATCGATCAGTCGAGCTGCAACAAGGATTTTTCCTGCGTCAACGGATTCTGCCCTTCCTTTGTCACCGTGCATGGGCCGAAGCTGCGAAAGGCCTCGGGCGCGGCGGGCGGTTTCGATCCGCTGGACGGCGTGCCGGCGGCCCCGCTCTTTGCGCTCGATTCCGCCGGCTGGGCCTCCATCATCGACGGCGTGGGTGGAACCGGTGTCGTCACGTTGGGCGCGATCCTTGGCATGGCGGCGCACCTGGAAGGCAAGGGATGCGGCATGATCGACATGGCAGGTCTGGCCCAAAAGGGCGGGGCCGTGTTCAGCCATGTCCGCATTGCCCGCACGCCTGCCGATATCCGTTCGATACGGGTTTCCGCTGGAAAAGCCGACGTCGTGCTCGGCTGCGACCTTGTTGTCTCGGGCGCGCGAAAGGTGCTCGCCGCCGTGCGGGAAGGGCACACGCTTTTCATTGCGAATACGGCGGAGGTGATGCCGGGAGAGTTTACACGGTCGCCGGATTTTTCCCTGCCCGTCGAGCGCCTCAAGAAATCGATCCGCCACGCGGCGGGAGAGAATGCTGTATTTTTTGATGCGACGCGCGCGGCCAACGTGCTGTTCGGCAACGCGATCGGCGCGAATATGTTGATCCTCGGCATGGCGGCCCAGCGCGGCGGGCTGCCCGTCTCGGTGGATGCGATCGAACGGGCCATCGAGCTGAACGGCGAGGCGGTCGCAATGAACATTTCCGCCTTTCGCTGGGGGCGTCGCGCCGCCCATGATCCGGACTTCGTGCGCGGGCTGATTGCCGGGCAGGGCGCGCGGCTCAATCCGCCGGCGTCTTCGCTGGACGAGATCGTGAAGTTGAGGGCGGAGTTTCTTGCCGGGTATCAGAATGCGGCCTATGCGGAGCGCTACCGGAGGGCGGTCGAGCGCATACGGCGCGCAGCAGAGGAGATCGGGGCATCATCTTCGGCTCTGGCGGAAGCGGTGGCGCGCAACCTGTTCAAGGCGATGGCAATCAAGGACGAATATGAGGTTGCGCGGCTCTACACCGGGGCGGAATTTCGTCGCCAGTTGGGTGCGGAGTTCGAGTCGTTCGACAGGCTGGAGTTTCATCTTGCTCCCCCCATTCTCGGGCGCAGGAACGCGGCAGGCATTCCGGTCAAATCGCGCTTCGGCCCGTGGATGATGAAGGGTTTCGCCATGATGGCCGCCCTCAAAGGACTTCGCGGACGCTGGTTCGATCCGTTCGGCCATACGGAAGAGCGAAAACAGGAGCGCGCGTTCCTTAAACAATACGAGGCCGATCTTGAAATGATCGCGCGTGAGCTGACCGAGGAAAGGCTGGAAGCGGCGGTGGGTCTGGCGTCAATCCCGTCGATCGTGCGTGGCTACGGCCACGTCAAGGCCCGGAACCTTGGCGCGGCACTTGAGGAAAGGCAGCGCCTGCTGCAACGCTGGAACACTCCCGTCGCTCCTGTGGAAAAGAGTGCAAAAGCGGTGGCTGTTGCCGGCAAATCTGGCTGAGCGACGAGCCGCCCTAAAACTTTCTTAATCGCCTTGTGGCACCAGTGCTGAGGCGATGGCAGAGGCAAAATCCGACAAGATATCGGACGATATCTATCTTCCTTTCGTGGAAACCCTTTTCCGCGACGGTTTCACCTTGGCCATGGGGATCTTTGCCCAATCGGCGCTGATCACACTTGTGTGGCTCAACACCGGTAACGGTACCTATCTCACGGTCATGACCTGCCTGTTGGCCGTCGGCGCCATACGGCTCATCAACATGCGCCATATCAATGCGAAGCCGCCCGCAACGACGCGCGCCGAAGCGCAAAAACGGGAGAACTATTACATCCTGTTTGGCGCGATGCATGGTGCCGCTCTAGGCTGTTTCAGCCTGGTCGCCATCTATGCGGGCGAAGACAGTTTTTCGGAGACGGCTGCCGTCTGTATCGCGCTTGCGACAGCCACCGGCATTGCAGGGCGCAATTACGGCTCGCCGAGGATGGTCAACATCCTCGTCATCGCGCTTACCCTGCCGATGGCCGTGGGCTTCATTCTGCGTGGCGACTTCTTCCATGTGGCGCTCGGATTGCTATCGATACCGTTCCTGCTGGCGATCCAGCGCTATGCGACGAATGTGCGCGACGTGCTGTTCGCCGCGATTTCCGCGCAGAATCGCGCAAACGGATTGGCCGAGCGCTTCAACCGCGCGCTCAACACCATGTCGCACGGCCTTATCATGCTGAGCAAGGAAGGACGCGTGGTCGTGGCCAATGCGCAGGCCGCGCGCATGCTCGGAATGCCGTCCGCCGAGGCTTTGCTTGGCCGTTCTTCGGGTTCGCTGCTGCGCCGCATGACAGCTTCCGGGCTGATTGACCGAGCCGATTCCGAATATGTCAACGTGCAGCTTTCCAAGAATCTGCATGAAGGGACAGATCGCAAGATCATGATCGGGCTGTCCGATGGCCGCTTTTTCGAAATGTCGGCTCGCGAAGGCAGTTTCGAACTGGGTGTCATTACCTTCGAGGATGTGACGCAGCGCGTGCGCGCCGAAGAGCGCATCCGGGCCATGGCGCGATATGACGATCTCACCGCGCTGCCGAACCGCAACTATTTCCAGGAGCTTGTCGGCGGGCTGCTTTCTGACGGAAATCCGCAGCGGCTTTGCGCCTTGATGGTCATCGACCTCGATGACTTCAAGAGCGTCAATGACAAGTTCGGGCACCCGGTCGGCGACGGGCTGCTTTATGAAGTCGGAAAGCGCATCGCGAAGATTTCCGGCGATGTCGTTTGCTGCCGTTTCGGCGGCGACGAGTTCATGATCTTCTACAACAATATCAGCAATGCCGATCAGTTGCCTTCCATCGCGGAGCGCACATTCGCCGCAATCGAAGGCAGGACACTGGTTGCGGGCAATGAGTTTCGTATCAAGCTGAGCATCGGCATTGCATGCGAGCCTGCCTCCAGCTTCGACATCGATACGATGATCGTGAAGGCCGACCTTGCCCTGCATGTGGCGAAAAAGAACGGCAAGGCGCGCTGGCAGCTCTTCGAACCACGCATCGACGAAGCGTTCCGTACGCGCCAACGCCTGATCGAGGATTTGCGTTCGACCATCGAGAAGGGCGGGCTCAGCGTCGTCTATCAACCGATCATCTCCTCAAAAACGATGAGGGTGGTGAGTTGCGAGGCCCTTTGCCGGTGGCACCATCCTGACCTTGGAATGATCGCTCCTTCGATCTTCATTCCGCTGGCTGAGGAGATCGGCCTCATATCGGCGATCAGCCGCCACGTGCTCATGGCGGCTACCGAAGAATGTGCAAGCTGGCCCGACCGGATCGGGGTTTCTGTGAATCTCTCGGCCAAGGATTTTCAGGACGATGGCGTCGTCGAAACGGTGCGCGAGGCTCTCGCAAATTCCCGGCTCGATCCGGCACGGCTCATTGTTGAGGTGACGGAGACTGCGCTGCTGAACAACAAGCTGGATACGGCTGCGAAGCTGGCAAAAATCAGGGAGCAGGGCGTACGCACCGCACTTGATGATTTCGGTACCGGCTATTCCGCGTTGAGCTATCTGCACCGTCTGCCGATCGACAAGATCAAGATCGATCGCAGTTTCGTATCGGACATCGCGACCAACAAGCATTCGCTGAAACTCATTGTGGGCATCATCGGCCTGTGCCATTCCCTGGGAAAAAGCGTCACGGTGGAAGGTATCGAGACGTTCGACCAATTGTCCTCCCTGATGCCGGAAGCCCGTCCGGAAACGCTTCAAGGTTTCCTTTTCGGTGCGGCCCTCACGGGAAACGGCATCAAGACCATGTCGACGGCCGTGTGGCAGTTCGGCCCTTCCTCAAAGCAAAATTCCAAGCGAGCCGGCAAAGCGCGCTAGCATTCCGTCGATGGCAAACCGGCGGGCAATGGCAATTGCGTTAACGTTAACAGAACGTAAATTGCTTAAATTCGCATTTATCCCTTTACTGTTTGTTAAGCTTCGTGAATCCTGAAACCGGGCGGCGGAGTTTTAGGGAATGCTTGAGCAGCGTCCGATTTTGCGTGCAAAGAGTGGTGATCAGGATTCGGGGACCCATGGTGAGACGTTCTCGAGCCATGTAGAGGCCCTTCTGGATAGAACAGAGTATCGACGGAGCGATCGCGGCGATGACCGCGAGGATATATTCCGGCTGCGCTACAAGGCTTATCTAGCGAACGGCATCGTCACTGACAGTGAAAACCACATGCTGAGCGACGATCTGGACGACACGCCAAACGCGCATCTGTTCGGCGTTTTCGTTGACGGGCGGCTGTTGAGCACCCTGCGTATCCATCATGTGACCGCCGATATGCCCTGGTCCACATCGACGCGTGCATTCGGCGACATCGTGCTGCCCATGCTCGACGAGGGGCTGACCTTTGTCTGCATGAGCCGCTTTGCCTCCGATCCGGAATGGACGCGCCACTATCCGCAGCTGCCCTTTGTGACGCTGCGCCTGGCCGGGATGGCCTGCCTGCATTTCAATGTGCCCTACGGGCTCTCGACGGTGCGTGAGGATCACGCCGGATTCTACAAGCGCATCTATCGTTCGGAATGTATCAGCGGGCCGCGTCCCTATCCGGGCGTCTTGTCGACGGTCGTTCTCTACCGGACGGACGCGCATACGGACAAGGAAGCATTTTTCTCGCGGTTTCCCTTTTTCCGTTCCACGCCGATGGAGCGCCGGATGCTGTTTGCAAAACCGGCGATGGGTGAACCGGAACCGCTGACGATCCTGCCGACCGCACGCTTCGCAAAAGCTGCATGAGGCGGACGCACGTGCCATAAGGGGGCATGAGCGAAAGAACGGGAATCATCCAATCGACGGTGTGGGCGCCCGAACTGGAGGCGGTGGAGTTGGATCGCGCCGCGCGCGGCGTCACCGAAAGGCGTTTCAGCAAGGGCAACTATCTGTGCCATCGTGGCGACAAGGTGGCCTACTGGCACGGCGTCGTGACCGGCCTCGTCAAGATGAGTTCGGTGTCGCAAAGCGGCAAAGCGATCACATTTGCCGGTATCGGAGCAGGCGGCTGGTTCGGCGAAGGGTCGGTGCTGAAGGATGAGCCGCGCAAGTACGATCTGGTGGCAATCCGCGACACGCATATATTGATGATGAACAGGGCCACCTTCATCTGGCTTTATGAAAACAGCGCAGGTTTCAATCGCTTTCTGGTCCGGCAACTTAACGAACGCCTGGCCCAGTTCATCGCCACCACCGAATATGAACGGCTGCTGGACCCAAAGGCCCGCGTTGCGCGCCAATTGTCGTGGCTCAGCAATCCGCTCTTGTGCCCACATGTGGGCGACGTCATCGAAATCACGCAGGACGAGCTGGCGCTGCTGGCGACCGTGTCGCGCCCGCTGGTCAACCGCAGCCTGCAGGAGCTTGCGCAGGAGCGGCTCGTGAGCTTCGCTCACGGATCGATCACCATTCTCAACCGGCAGAAGCTGGGTGATTATGGCGCGTCGGAGGATGTCGGCTGAGACCCGGAACTGGCACGGGTAGCGCACATGACAACGGCGGGGTCTGTCTGTCAAGGCCGGGATTGATATTCGGCAACGTCGCCTCCTAATCTCGCGATAGACCAACTGCCTATTTGCGCTTGGCGCTTCAGGTGGCAGTATCGATACAGACCGCCTTAAGGCGGCAGGGAGGAGAATGGCATGAATGCGACGGCGTTGCCCGCCGGCATAACGCTCGACACTTTCCCGAAATACCTTCTGCTGAACGCCCGGCGTTTCGGTGACAGGCCTTCACTGCGGCACAAGGACTACGGCATCTGGCAAAGCTGGACCTGGGCCGAACAACTCGATGAAGTGCGTGCCCTGGCGATTGGGCTGCAAGGCATGGGTTTGTCCCATGGCGAGCGTGTTGCGGTCATCGGGGCCAATCGGCCCCGGCTTTACTGGACCATTTGCGCGGCGCAGTCGCTCGGCGCGATCCCGGTGCCTGTCTACGCCGACGCCGTGGCCGAAGAGCTTGCCTATGTGCTGGATCACGCCGAAGTGCGCTTCGCGGTCGTGCAGGACCAGGAGCAGGTGGACAAGATCCAGTCGTTCGCGGGCAGCATCCCGCTGTTGCACACCATCGTCTATGACGAGCCGCGGGGCCTTCGCGACTACGATCACACGCATCTTCATTCCTTCGCCGATGTGCAGGCGGAGGGACGTTCGCGGCTTGCCGGAGATCCGCAGCTTGGCACGCGCTGGGAGGAAGGCATTCGTTCAGCGAGCGGCGACGATATCTCCGTGATGCTCTACACGTCCGGCACAACCGGACGTTCGAAGGGCGTCATGCTGACGGCGAAAGGCTCCGTCGCGGCGGCAAGCGATACGGTTGTATTCGATCACCTCACCGAGAAGGACAGCGTGTTGGCCTACCTGCCGCTGGCATGGGTTGGCGACCACTATATGAACTATGCGCAGGGATACGTGTCCGGCTTCTGCATGAATTGTCCCGAAAGCGCGGAAACCGTCGCGCAGGACCTGCGCGAAATCGCACCGTCCTTCTATTTCGCGCCGCCGCGGGTGTTTGAGGGGCTGTTGACGAGCGTGACCATCCGTATGGAAGACGCTAGCAAGCTAAAGCAGCGCCTGTATCGCTATTTCATCGGTGTTGCCCGGAAGCACGGAGAATCCATACTGGAAGGCAGACCTGTGCCGCTTGGTGCAAGGCTGTCATATGCGCTGGGGCGCTTTTTCATCTATGAGCCGCTGAAGAACGTGCTCGGCATGTCGAATATCCGCGTCGCCTACACTGCGGGCGAGGCGATCGGGCAGGACCTGTTTTCCTTCTTTCGCTCGCTCGGCATCAATCTGAAACAGCTCTACGGGCAGACGGAAGCATTCCTCTACGTGACCTGCCAGAAGGACGGCGCGGTGCGCTCCGATGCGGTCGGGCCTGCCGCTCCGAATGTCGAAATCCGGGTGTCCGACGCGGGCGAGGTCCAGTTCAGGTCGCCGGGACAGTTTTCCGGCTACTTCAAGCAGGATGAGGCGACTCGGGAGACGGTCACAGACGACGGTTTCGTAAAAACAGGTGATGCAGGCTTCTTCGAAGCGGACGGTCAGTTGAGGATCATCGACCGTGCCAAGGATGTCGGCAAGCTCAATGACGGCGCGCTGTTTGCGCCGAAGTATATCGAGAACGTGCTGAAATTCTTCCCGAACATCAAGGAAGCGGTGGCGTTCGGTCACGGCAAGGACTTCGTGACTGCCTTCATCAACATCGATCTTCAGGCGGTGGGCAACTGGGCGGAGAAGAACAACATCGCCTATGCGTCTTACCAAGAGCTGGCCGGACATCCGGAAGTCTACAGAATGATTGCCGGGCATGTCGACGAAACCAACCGGCGGCTGGCGCAGGAGCCGATGATGGCGGGCGCACAGATCAGGCGATTTCTCGTGTTGCACAAGGAACTCGATGCGGATGACGGCGAACTGACGCGCACGCAAAAGGTGCGGCGCAGCTTTGTCGCCGACCGCTATGAGCCGTTGATCGACGCGCTTTACGACGGCTCCGCTGAGAAGAGCGTCGAAACCGAGGTGACCTATGAAGACGGGCGCAAGGGGCGCATCCGCGCGACAGTGCGGATCGATGATGCCCCCACCTATGGCGGGAAGGCACCGATACGGGAGGCCGCCGAATGAACATGCATCCCGAACATACCGAAATCGTCGCCGCACATGATGACGGTATTGCGCCCGGCGAACTGCTCATGGATGTGCGCAACGTATCCCTGCGCTTCGGGGGCGTGAAGGCGATCACCGACATTTCCTTCAATGTGAGGAAGGGCGAAATCCGCGCCATCATCGGGCCGAACGGCGCTGGCAAGACATCGATGCTGAATGTCATCAACGGGTTCTACACGCCGCAGGAAGGCACGATCACTTTCAGGGGCGTGCAGCGGCGCGCAATGAAGCCGCATCACGCCGTGCGGCAGGGCATTGCGCGAACCTTTCAGAACGTGGCGCTGTTCAAGGGCATGTCCACGCTCGACAACATCATGGCGGGTCGGTCCGTGAAGATGAGCCGCGGACTTGGCTGGCAGATGCTTTGGCATGGTCCCGCGTTACGCGAAGAGATCGAGCACCGCGAAAAGGTCGAGGAGATCATCGACTTCCTCGAAATCCAGCACATTCGCAGAACGCCCGTCGGCAAGCTGCCATACGGATTGCAAAAGCGGGTCGAGCTTGGCCGCGCACTGGCGATGGAGCCGTCCCTTCTTCTTCTCGACGAGCCGATGGCGGGCATGAACCTTGAGGAGAAGGAGGACATGAGCCGCTTCATCCTCGATGTGAACCGCCAGCGCGGCACGACAATCTGCCTGATCGAACACGACATGGGCGTCGTCATGGACCTTTCGGATCGAGTGGTCGTGCTGGACTACGGCAAGAAAATCGCCGACGGCGTGCCGGATGAGGTGAAGTCCAATCAGCAGGTCATCGATGCCTATCTCGGCGTGGCGCATTAGGAGCAGGAAATGATCTTTTCGTCACTCACCATTACGCCGCTCATCTCGTTGATCGCCGGCATACTCATTCTCGTCATGCCGCGCCTGCTCAACTACATCGTGGCGATCTACCTGATCCTGATCGGCCTTGTTGGCCTGTTTCCGAATTTGGCCGGCTGACCATGGAGTGGCTTGATTCCGTCTTCGTCAAACCGTTTCAGGACATGGTCGCGGCCCCGGATTTCCTGTTGCAGGTGCTGTGGGAAGGTCTCGTCGCGGGCGTGCTCTATGCGCTGATCGCGCTCGGTTTCGTGCTGATCTACAAATCCTCGCGCATCTTCAATTTCGCGCAGGGCATCATGGTGGTGTTCGCCGCGCTGACACTGGTCGGCCTGCATGAAAAGGGCGTGCCCGCGCTGCTGGCCGTTCCGCTCACCCTGGTGGTCATGCTGATCCTCGCCATCGCCATCGAACGCGTGGTGCTTCGACCCCTGGTCAATCAGCCGGACATTATCCTCTTCATGGCCACGATCGGCATCACGCTGTTTCTGGTCGGCTTCGGGGAACTCATTTTCGGCGGCGAGAACAAAGTGATGATCACCGAGCAGTTGGGCATTCCGACCGGCAGCTTCACCTTTGAGCCCTTTGGAGGATTCGTTTCCATCGAGCAGAAGGATTTGACGGCGGTGATCGGTGCGGTGGTGCTGGTGGCCGCGCTGCTGGTGTTCCTCAACAAGTCGAGGATGGGCCGCGCCATCCGTGCGCTTGGAGATGATCATCAGGCAGCCCTTTCGGTCGGCATTTCGCTTTCGACGATCTGGGTGCTGGTCTGGTTCATCGCCGGCATCATCGCTTTGGCGACGGGCATCGTGTGGGGCGCGCGCGCGGGCGTTTCCTTTGCGCTCGAAGTGATCGCCTACAAGGCGCTGCCGGTGCTGATGCTTGGTGGGCTCGAAAGCGTTCTGGGCGCCATCATCGGCGGACTGGCCATCGGCATTCTTGAGAAGCTGTTCGAGATCTATTGGGGCCAGCCGCTTCTGGGCGGCAACACCGAAACCTGGTTCGCCTTCGTGTTTGCACTCATCGTGCTGCTTTTCAGGCCGCAGGGCCTGTTCGGCGAACGTATCATCGAGCGGGTGTGACACGCGATGCTCTACCGTACCGCCGGCCAGTACAAGACAAGCTACCACGCCGACCACGCCCTGTTTCCGGTGAAGCAGGATGCGTGGTTGCTGGGGATCATCCTGCTTTTCGCCTATGCCGTCATTCCCATGACGGCGAGCGAATTCGCTTTCAATGCCTTGCTCATTCCAGTCCTGATCTACGCGCTTGCTGCGCTCGGGCTGAACATTCTCACCGGCTATGCCGGGCAATTGTCGCTTGGAACCGGTGCGTTCATGGGCGTTGGCGCTTATGCCTGCTTCAAGATCGTCACCGCCTTTCCCGAACTCAATATCGTGATCGCGATTGCGCTGTCCGGTCTTTTTTCGGCGGCCGTGGGCGTGGCGTTCGGCCTTCCGTCGCTTCGTATCAAGGGGTTCTATCTCGCGATCACCACGCTGGCGGCACAGTTCTTCCTGGTGTGGCTGTTCGAGAAATGGGGCTGGCTCTACAATTATTCTTCCTCCGGCGCGATTCAGGTCCCGAACATCCAGATGTTCGGGATCACGGTCGCAGGACCGAACGCCGCCCCGATGACACAATATTACTTTGTCCTGGGCGTTGTGACGCTCGTGACATGGTTCGCCATCAACATCACGCGCGGACGCATCGGGCGTATCTGGAAATCCGTACGCGATATGGACATCGCCGCCGAACTCGTCGGGATCAACCTGATGAAGGCCAAGCTGTCGGCTTTCGCAATCTCGTCCTACATCGTAGGCGTGGCGGGTGCCTTGTTCGTCTTTCTATGGCGCGGCGCCGCGGAGCCGAACCTGTTCGACATTCCGCTGTCGTTCCGCGTGCTCTTCATCGCGATCATCGGCGGGCTCGGATCGATACTGGGAAACTATCTTGGCGCTATCCTGATTGTCGCCCTTCCGGTCGTCCTGAG
Source organism: Rhizobiaceae bacterium (assembly GCA_023953835.1). NCBI lineage: Bacteria > Pseudomonadati > Pseudomonadota > Alphaproteobacteria > Hyphomicrobiales > Rhizobiaceae > Rhizobiaceae bacterium. The sequence goes on from JAMLJB010000001.1 coordinate 2,326,095, forward strand.
CACGCTGCCGGGCATGCTCGGCATTCCGCTTCAATCGGCGACCGCCGAGCATCTCAATGTCATGATCGTCGGTGCGACGATCATCCTGTTCCTGATTGTGGAGCCGCACGGGTTGGCGCGCTTCTGGCAGATCATCCGGGAAAAGCTCATCATGTGGCCATTCCCGCACTGACTTCGCCCGGCGGCGGGCGTGGACGAACGGGGTAGGTTCGCCCCATCCATCAAGGAGAAACGGACAGTTGGAGGAGATAGAATGAAACGCTTGATGAAGACTGCCCTGCTGGCGAGCGCCATCGCGGCAGGCACGGCATTTGTCGGATCGGCCAAGGCCGAGGATTCAGTGCTGTTGCCGAACCTGTCATATCGAACCGGCCCCTTCGCGGCGACCGGCACGCCACTCATGAACGGCCAGCGCGATTATATGACCATGCTCAACGAGCGAGATGGCGGGGCCAATGGCGTTATCCTGAACTATCAGGAGTGCGAGACGGGCTACAACACCGAGAAGGGTGTCGAATGCTATGAAAAGACCAAGGCGGAAGGCGCTATCGTCACCCAGCCCTGGTCTACCGGCATCACCTTGCAGGTGCTGCCGAAATCCAACGTGGATTCGATGCCTATCCTTGCGCCCGGCTACGGCTTTTCCGCGATGCAGGACGGCAAGATATTCAAATGGGCGTTTAATCCGCCCGCGTCCTATTGGGACGGCGCGTCGATGATCCTTCAAAACATTTCCGACGGAAATCTCGACAATCTCAAGGGCAAGAAGATCGCGCTGCTGCATCTCGACCACCCCTTCGGCAAGGAGCCCATTCCCCTGCTCGAAGCGCTGGCAAAGAAGCACGGCTTCACCCTCCTGCCGATTCCGGTCGGCCTGAAGGAAATGCAGAACCAGTCGGCGCAATGGTTGCAGATCCGCCGCGAGCGTCCGGATTTCGTGGTGATGTGGGGATGGGGCGCGATGAATGCGGGCGCCATCACGGAAGCCGTGAAAACCAAATATCCGATGAACCAGTTCGTCGGCATCTGGTGGTCGGGGCTGGATGCAGACCTCAAGCTGGTCGGCGATGCGGGCAAGGGCTATCGCACGCTGTCGTGGAGCTATCCGAACAATGAATCCAAGGTGATGAAGGACATCAAGCAGCTTGTTGTCGATCCGGGAAAATCCATGCTGAACACCAGCACGGGCGAGTTCGACTGGGTGTTCTATCAGCGCGGCGTGCTGATTTCCGCCATGCTGGCCGAAGGCGTGAAGGAAGCGCAGAAGCACTTCAACACGAAGGTTGTGGACCGGGAGCAGCTTCGCTGGGGGCTTGAGAACCTCGATTTCAGCGAAGCAAAGATCAAGGAGCTTGGGCTGGAAGGGATGATCCCGCCGTTCAAGACGACCTGCGGCAACCATACCGGCCATTCCGGCGCCTGGATGCTTGAGTGGGACGGTACGAAATTCGTGAAGGCTTCGGACGTTCTTCAGGCCGACCGCGCCGAGATTGATCCGCTGGTCGCGGAAAAGGCGAAGGAATATGCCGACGCCAATCAGCCTTGGCCGACCAACGACGAATGCAAGATGTAAACGCGATGGAGCGCTTCCCGCAGGGGGAGCGCTCCGTCCTGATCTGAACTGGCGATGGTGACCATGAGCGAAGCGGCGGCAAAGGCAGAACTCGCGAAGCCCATTCTTTCGGTGAACAATATAGAGGTCATTTATGACCACGTGATCCTCGTCCTGAAGGGGGTTTCGCTGTCCGTGCCCGCAGGCGGCATCACCGCGCTGCTGGGCGCGAACGGGGCCGGCAAGACAACGACGCTCAAGGCGATTTCAAACCTCCTGCATGCAGAGCGCGGCGAGGTGACGAAAGGCACGATTGTTTTTGAAGGTGAACAGGTGCAGTCGCTCTCGCCCAACGAACTGGTGCGCCGCGGGTGCATTCAGGTGATGGAAGGGCGGCATTGCTTCGGACATCTTTCGATCGAGGACAATCTGATGACCGGCGCGTTCACCCGGCGCGACGGCAAGGCGGAAATCAACAGCGACCTGGAAATGGTCTATGCGTATTTCCCCCGCCTGAAGGTGCGGCGCGCCAGCCAGGCAGGCTATACGTCAGGCGGCGAGCAGCAGATGACGGCCATCGGTCGCGCCCTGATGTCGCGTCCGAAAATGATCCTGCTGGACGAGCCGTCGATGGGGCTCGCGCCGCAGCTCGTTGAAGAAATCTTCGAGATCGTCAAGAAGCTCAATGAGGAGCAGGGTGTATCTTTCCTGCTGGCGGAGCAGAACACCAATGTCGCGCTGCGCTACGCGAAGTACGGATACATTCTCGAATCGGGGCGCGTGGTGCTTGACGGCGAAGCCGAAGCGCTGCGCACCAATGAGGACGTCAAGGAATTCTACCTAGGAGTTGGTGGGGAAGGGCGAAAGTCCTTCCGCGACGTGAAGCACTACAAGCGCCGTAAGCGCTGGCTGTCCTGACCATCGCTGATGTTTTGATTCAAGCACTTCGCGCGAGGATTCAACCGCATCGCAAAGCGATTCAACTTTGCCGGGTAAGTGATTGATGGCGAGTCGCTTTTCGTTCTAATGCAGCACCAGAACGTCATTGGACGCGAAGGTTATTTTCGTGCTGTCTCCGATCGTCGGTGGCGGCGTGCGTGAGTTGTTGAACGTGTCGAGCGCAATCGTTTCCTTGCCGAGATTGACCCGAACGCGAATGACCGAACCGAGGAAATGCACGTCGGTGATCTTGCCGTGCAACTCGGCGTCATTGCCCTTATATTCGCCAAGAGCCATCGCTTCCGGACGCAGGGCGAGCGAAACGGTGTCGCCGTTTTTCGAGCCGTTGAGCGATCCCTTGACGGCAATTTCATCATTGTTGACGCGCACCTTGCCAAGTGCTGCGTCCACCACCTGACCCTCCATGACATTCAGCGTTCCAACAAAATTGGCGACGAATTTCGTGGCGGGGCGGTTGTAGATTTCGAAAGGCGTGGCGACCTGTTCCGCGACGCCGCCATACATGACGACGATCCGGTCGGAGATCGACAGCGCCTCTTCCTGATCGTGCGTCACAAAAATCGTCGTGATGCCGAGGCGCTTCTGGATGCTCCGGATTTCGTCGCGTAGTGAGACGCGCACCTTGGCATCGAGCGCGGACAGCGGCTCGTCAAGCAGCAGCAGCTTAGGGGAGGGCGCCAATGCGCGCGCAAGCGCCACGCGCTGCTGCTGGCCTCCGGAAAGCTGATACGGATAGCGGTCGCCAAGCTGCGGCAGTTTGATGATGTTCAGCATTTCCTGAACGCGCTTGTCTTGGTCTGCCTTGCTCGCTCCGGCGACCTTAAGTCCGAATGCGATGTTCTGCGCGACGGTCAGGTTGGGAAACAGCGCATAGGCCTGGAACACCATGCCGATGTTGCGCTGGTTCGGTTTCAGGTTGGTAACATCCTTGCCCGCGATGAAAATCTTGCCGGCGGTAGGCTCTTCGAAACCGGCCACCATGCGCAGCACCGTTGTCTTGCCGCAGCCCGACGGGCCGAGGAAGGAAACAAATTCGCCGGGTTCGACGTCGAGATTAAAGTCCTGAACGACCGTGTTGTCGCCGAAGGACTTCTTGACGTGCTGGATCGAGAGGAATGGCTCGGCCATGGAATTGTCCTCAGTTCGGGCGGTTCGCGGATCGCGGAGCAAATCGAGACAGGAATTGTATCATCGCCATACAGCCCCAGGTCAGGGCGAAAGCGATGATGGCAAGCGCGGCTGGTTCGTAGGCGCGATTGGCCCCGAGGTTCTGCATATAGGGTCCGAATGCGGGCCGGTTGAGCAGGGACGCCATGGTGAATTCGCCGATCACGATGGCGAATGTCAGGAAGGCTCCGGACAGGACGGCGATCAGCACATTGGGCAGGATGACGCGGGAGATGATCGTTGCCCATCCAGCGCCGAGAATCTGCGCCGCTTCGGTAAGCGTCGGAACGTCGATCGTTCTCAAGCCGGTATCCACCGCGCGATACATGTAGGGAAGCGACAGCACCGCATAGCCGATCACCAGCAGCACGTTGGTGCCGCCGGTCGTACCGAGGAACGGCAGGTAGGAATTGGAGCCGTACATGCGGATATAGCCGAATACGATGACGATGGCGGGTATCACCAGCGGCAGAAGCGTGATGAACTCGACCAGCGGACGCAGGTGCGGCATGCGCAGGCGGATCCAATAGGCCGTGGGCACGACGATCAAAATGCCGAGCACGATGGTGAAGGCGGCGGCAATCGTCGAATAGGCAAAGGTCGCCTGAAAGCGCTCGTCACCGAACACCTTGTCGAACACGCCGAAGGAGTATCCCTGCCCGAACAGCGAGAAGGTGGGACTGTTGCGCTGGCGCATGGAGAATTCCAGCGTGGCGATCAGCGGAACGATGAAATAGGTCGCGCCGATTGCGAAGGTGAGCCATGCCCACCAGGTGCCGCCCTTCTTCATTTGAGCCACCTTTCGCTGCGTGTGCGGAACCAGATGTAAAAGATGTTGGCGAGGCCCGTTATGAAGATCATGCCGAAGGCGAGCGCGTAGCCGAGGTGAGGATCGTTCAGCACATCCCCGCGTATCTGCGCGTAGAGCAGGATGGGTACGATGTTGAGCGACGAGCCTGTGAAGGCATAGGCGGTCGCGATGGCGCCGAAGGCATTTGCGAAGAGCAGGATGACCGTGCCGAGAAAGCTCGGCCACAGAACAGGAATGAGAACCATGCGCCAGAACTGCCACGGCGTCGCGCCGAGCGTCGCCGCAGCTTCGCCCCACTCCTTCCGCAGTCCATCCAGCGCGGGCGTGATGATCACCACCATCAACGGAATCTGGAAGTAGAGGTAGACGAGGATCAGGCCGTAGCTGCTGAGCAGGTTGAAGCCGGTCGAATAGAGGTTCATGCCGAACACATCGCGCAGGATCACGGTCACAAGGCCGAGCCTGCCAAGCGTGGCAATGAACGCAAATGCCAGTGGTACGCCGGCAAAATTTGAAGCAACGCCTGAAAACGTCATGGTTGCGGATCGCACCCAATCGGGCAGGCCGCCGCGCACAATGGCGAGCGCGATCGCGAGGCCGACCAATGCGCCCAGCATAGCCGACCAGAAGCTGATCTTCAGCGACACCCAGTAGGACGAGCGGATCGATTCATCCAGAAACAGCTTCCAGATGTTTTCCAGCGTGAGCTGCCCCTCATTGTTCTGAAACGCGCCAATGATGAGATACATTGTCGGCAGGATCAGGAACAGCAGAGCGAAGATGAGAAAGGGTGCTACCCCCAGCCACTGCGTCGGCAGGCGGATGGCGCTGGTGGACGGGGCGGGGACTGTCGTGGCTGTTGCTTGCTCGGTCATGCGCTCACGCGAATATGCGAGAAAGTGAACCGGGCGGCACATGGCCGCCCGGAAATGACATCGCTTACTGGACGTTTGCGCCGACGACGCTGTCCCAGTTCTTCGTGATCGCGTCCTTCATCGCCGCCTGCTCATCGAGCGTCGGGAAGACCGCGGCTTCATAGGCCGCTGCCGGAGGCATCTTGTCGAGCAGCTCCTGCGGGATCTTGCCGTTCTTTGCCAGATCGTTGAAGCGGATCGGATGGCAATAGCCTTTCAGCCAGCCAAGCTGTCCTTCGTCCGAGTAAAGATGCTCCATCCACAGTTTGGCTGCATTCGGATGCGGCGCGTAGGCGCTGATCGCCTGCACATAAACGCCCGCGACAACGCCGGTCTTCGGAACGATGACGTCCACCGGAGGGTTGTTGTCCAGCGTGTCCCGACCGCCAAGCGCGTTGTAGTCCCACGTTACGAGGATCGGGGTCTGACCCTGCGCGAGAGTCGCGGACTTGCCGATGACCGGAACGAAATTCCCCTTGGCGTTCAATTCCTTGAAGAAGTCCAGTCCCTTGGTGCCGCCTTCTGCGCCTGCTGCCGCACCTCCGGCCAGCCCCGCCGCGTAAACACCTAGGATCGCCTGGTTCGAAGCGCGGGGGTCACCCGCCAGCGCGACGGAATTCTTGTAGTCGTCCTTCATAAGGTCGGCCCAATCCTGCGGCGAGTTCTGCACGAGGTCCTTGTTCACCATGAAGGCCAGAACGCCGTAATAGTCGCCGTACCAGTATCCTTCCGGGTCCTTGGCATTCTCGGGGATCGAGTCCCAGGTGGAAACCTTGTAGGGCTGGATGAGGCCATCGGCCTTTGCGGACGGTCCGAAGGAAAGGCCGACGTCGATCACGTCCGGTGCTTGCGGGCCCTTGTTGTCCTTGTTGGCCTTGATGGCTTCGATCTCGTCGCCCGAACCCGCGTCCGGATTCAGTTCGTTCACTGTGATTTCAGGGTACTTCTTCTTGAAGGCGTCGATGACTTCCCCATAGCCGCACCAGTCATGGGGCAACGCGATGGTGGTCAACTGGCCTTCCTTCTTCGCGGCTTCGATCAGCTCGGCAGATTGTGCATTTGCGAGCGTGCTGGTGACCATAAGCGTCGCGGCGGAAAGGGACAGGATCTTTCCTGCAAGTTTCAGCATGAGTGTTCTCCGTTGGACCTTGGGCATCTGTGGACGCCTGTTATCGTTGTTAGGCTTGTCAGATGACAGTTCAATGAACCGTCCGGGTCGCGTTCACTGACAGTGAAGCGCCTAGCCGGCGAGGTTGCAATACGTTCGGATTGTTGTTCGGCTATCTACTCCCAAATTGCCTGTTGCCATTTTGGTATTATTGATTGGCGAGTCAATAATGGTTTTGGGGGATGGCGCCCGCCTTCCCCCCACCCGAGTTTGTCAGCCTTCGTCCAGTGCTGCGTTCAAAAGCGAAAGTGCGCCCTTCTTGGTCAGCTTGACGGGGTTCCCGCCAGCAGTCGGATCGACAACCGCCATGTCGGCTATCAACGTCTTGCGCTTGTTGTCCATGTGCAGGTCCTTGATGAGACCCTGCAGCGTGTTTGGCACCTTGAGTTCCTTGCGCAGCTTGAGCACGGCCTTGTTGAAACCGTCGAAGCCTCCCTTGATGCCGCAATAGGCAGCAAGCCGCCCTATCCGTTCCTCGATTGCATCGCGGTTGAACGCCAGCACATAGGGCATGAATACCGCGTTGGTCATTCCGTGGTGCGTGTCGTAGAGCGCGCCGATCGGATGGGAGAGCGAATGGATCGCGCCGAGGCCTTTCTGGAAAGCGGTGGCGCCCATCGCTGCGGCGCTCATCATATTGGCGCGTGCGGTGATGTCCTTGCCGTTGGCGAATGCCTTCGGAAGGTTCTCGAAAACCAGCCGGATGCCCTCCACCGCAATGCCGTCCGCCATCGGGTGGTAGCCGGGCGCGCAATAGGCCTCAAGGCAATGCGCGAATGCGTCCATGCCTGTGCCGGCGGTGATGAAGGGCGGCATACCGACCGAAAGCTCAGGGTCGGCAATGACGATGGCGGGCATCATTCTGGGGTGAAAGATCACCTTTTTCGTGTGCGTCGCCTCGTGGGTCAGTACCCCTGCGCGCCCCACCTCGGAGCCGGTGCCGGCCGTGATCGGCACCGCAATGATCGGCGCAATCTTGTCCCCGTCCGCGCGGGTCCACCAGTCGCCTATGTCCTCGAAGTCCCAGACGGGGCGTGTCTGTCCCGCCTGGAAGGCGATCAGCTTGCCAAGGTCGAGCGCGGAGCCGCCGCCAAAGGCGATCACGCCGTCATGCTTGCCCTTTCGGAAAGCGGCGACGCCGGCCTCCAGATTGGTTTCGACCGGATTGGGCCGGACCTCGGAGAACACGCCGTAGGAAATTTTCGCGTCATCCAGCAGCTTCAGCGTCTTTGGCACGACCGGGAGCTTTGCAAGGCCGGGATCGGTGACAAAGAGCGGCTTCCTGATACCCGTTGCAGAGAGCGCGTCCGCAAGCTCCGAGATACGTCCTGCACCGAACCTCACTGTGGTCGGATAGTTCCATTTTGCGATGAGCTTGGTCATGGTCAGATTTTTTCCCGCAGGTGGTAGCTCTTGGGCCGGGTAAGGTTGTCGTAGCCGATTGCTGAAAGTGCCGCGCCCTTTCCGGTGTCCTTGACGCCTGTCCAGACAAGCGCCGGGTCGAGATAGTCACAGCGGTTCATGAAGATCGTGCCGGTCTCCACCTGGTCGCCGATGCGGATCGCGTGATCGATGTCAGCGGTCCAGACCGAGGCCGTCAGGCCGTAGGGGCTGTCGTTCATCAGTGCGACTGCTTCGTCATCGTTGCGCACTTTCATAATGCCGACGATGGGTCCGAAGCTTTCCTCGCGCATGACGCTCATCTGGTGATTAACGTCGGTCAGGACTTCCGCGGGCAGATAGGGCGAGCCTTCCCGGTCACGTGCGTCCTTGGTGTTCATGTGCGCGGTGGCGCCCTTGCGAAATGCTTCGGCCTTCTGCTCGCGGATCAGGTCGGCGAAGCGGGCCTGCGCCATCGGCCCCATCGTCGTTGCTTCTTCCAGCGGATTTCCGAGCCGGTAGGATTTCGTTTCTGCAACGAAGCCTTCCACAAACTCATCATAGACTTTCTCATGGACGTAGATGCGTTCGATGCCGCAGCAGCATTGCCCGGAATTGTAGAATGCGCCCTCGACGAGGTTTGCGACCGCGTGGTCCATCTTGGCATCGGGCAGGACGTAGGCGGGGTCCTTGCCGCCGAGTTCGAGGCCGAGCGTCATGAATGTTCCGGCCGCCGCCCTTTCAATAGCGCGCCCGCCCGCCACGGAGCCGGTGAAGTTGACATGGTCGATCTTGCCGGAGCCGAGCAGCTTCTCGGTCTGCGCGTGGTTGAGAACGACGTTCTGGAACACGCCCTTCGGCAGCCCCGCCACCTCGAATGCCTTGGCGAACCTCTCGCCCACCAAAAGCGTCTGCGCGGCATGCTTGAGAATGACGGTCGAGCCGGCGATCAGGGCGGGCACGATGGTGTTGACAGCCGTGAGATAGGGATAGTTCCACGGCGCGATGACCATCACCACGCCGAGCGGCTCCTTCTTCACATAGCGCGTGAAGCCGTCTTTGGGATTGGACGCCATGACCGGCTTCAAAGCCTGTTCGGCGATTTCGACCATGTAGGTCGTGCGTTCCCTGACGCCGCCGAATTCGCCGCCATAGCGCACCGGACGACCCATCTGCCATGCGAGTTCCGGCACGATTTCATCGCTCATGGCAACAAGCGCCTCGAGCATCTTGAGAGCAAATTTGCAGCGCTCGGCAATTGGCAGCGCCGCCCAGCCGGGCTGTGCGGCGCGCGCGCCCTCAACCGCCTTGCTGAGTTGCGCGTCGCTGGCGATCGGACGCTCGACATAGATTGAGCCGTCGACGGGTGAAATGAGCTTGACCGTTTCGGACAATTTTTCCTCTTTTTCCTGGGGTGTTTTTCTGCCGCTGTTCAGTAGCGTTCGAATCCGCGGTGCAGTTCCCAATCGGTAATGCGCCGGTCATATTCGAGCTGCTCCCAACGCGCAGTATGGACGTAATGCTCGATGACGTCTTCGCCAAAGGCGGCCTTGAGCATCTTCGATTTCGACATGGTTTCCGTCGCTTCGCGGAGCGTCTTGGGAATTTCGGGCAGGCGGGCCGCCATATAGGCGTCGCCGACGAAAGGTTGTTGCAGTTCGAGTTTTTCATCGACCCCGGCCAGCCCCGCTGCAATGAGCGCGGCAAAGGCAAGGTAGGGGTTCAGGTCCGCGCCGCCGATGCGGCATTCCATGCGTATCGCCTTGGTGCCTTCCCCGCAAAGACGGAAACCGGCGGTGCGATTGTCCTCGCTCCACATGATCTTTGTGGGTGCGAAAGTCCCTGACTGGAAGCGCTTGTATGAGTTGATGTAGGGCGCAAGAAACCAGGTGAATTCCTTCGCGTATTTGAGCTGTCCGGCACACCATTGCCGACCGAGCGTGGACAGCGTCCATGGCTCGCTGTTGTCGAAGAAAAGAGGTGTCTTGCCGTCCGCGCTCCAGAGCGAATTGTGGATATGGCTGGAATTGCCGGCAAGGCCATAATTGTACTTCGCCATGAAGGTCACGGCCTTGCCTTCCTGGTCCGCGATCTCCTTGGCCCCGTTCTTCAGGAAGACGTGGCGGTCGGCCATTTCGAGCGCTTCGGCATAGCGCACGTTTATCTCTTCCTGACCGGGTCCCCATTCGCCCTTCGAGTTTTCGATCGGAATTCCGGCGGCGTGCATCTCGTTGCGCAGCCGGCGCATGTAGCTTTCTTCCTTGGTGGTGATGCCGATCTGATAGTCGCCGATATAGGGAGAGGCGGTGCCGAGGTTCTGCCAATGCTTGGCGCGCGCGGAATCATAAGTTTCGCTCAGCAGGTAGAATTCCAGTTCGGAGGCGAAATAGCCGATATAGCCTCGCTCTTTCAGGCGCTCGATTTGCCGGCGAAGGATTGCGCGCGGCGAATGCGGCAGGTCCCGATGGGTGTGGTGGTCCTGAATATCGCAGATAACCAGCGCCGTCTTTTCCAGCCACGGAACGCGCCTCAGCGTGTTCAGGTCGGGCTTGAGCGCGAAATCTCCGTAACCCTGACTCCAGCTCGCCGCCTTGTAGCCGGGCACCGGCTCCATATCGATGTCGAGCGCGAGCAAATAGTTGCAGCCATGGGTTTCGTCAGATGCGGATTCCGCAAAAAAGGAAGCGAGGAACCGCTTGCCAAAAAGGCGGCCCTGCATGTCGACGCCGCATGCAAGCACCGTGTCGATCTCGCCGGAGACAATGGCCTTTTTCAGTTCATCGAAGGGCAGATTAGCGGGCATTCATAGCTCCAACATTCCATTTGCGCGATTGCGGACACGCGCCCGCCGACGGGGCGGGCGCGCTTTCCGCCGGCCTCAGCCGTAGCGGTAGGGCGGTCCCGCCTTTACCATCGTTGCGTTGTAGTTCTTCAGGATTTCAACGACTTTGCCGCTGCGCGGCGTCTGACTTGCGATCTCATCCCAGAACTTGACCGCCTCGTCTTCCACCTGCTTCCATTCTGCATCCGGAATAGAGGTCAGTTCGAGCTTTCCGGTCGTGCGATAGTTTGCTTCGCCCGCCCAGTACCAATGCAGGCGGTAATAATGCGAACTGTCGATGCACATGCGGAATAGCTGTTGCAGATGCTCCGGCACGGCCTTCCACTTTTCCGTATTCACAAAGTAGGAGCCTGCCCACGCACCTGAAAGCGGGTTGGTGAGGAAATATTTCAGCACATCTGCCCAGCCCACCGTATGCATCTCGGTTATGCCGCACCAGCAGACGCCATCGAGTTCGCCGGTCTGAATCGCAGGCTGCACGTCTTCATATGGCAGCGAAACCGGCACGACGCCGAACTTGGAAAGGAACTGGCCGCCGGTCGGGAAGGTGTAGACACGCAGGCCCTGCAAATCGGCAAGCGACTTGATCGGCTTGGTCGTGCCGAAATTGCAGGGGTCCCATGAGCCCGTCGACAGCCATGTCACGTCCGGAATTTCAGCGTAGGCCTCTTCCCATATTTCCTTCAGCCCGTGCCAGTGCCACAGCGCCGGAACATCGAGCGAGTAGCGCGCGGCAAGCGGGAAGTACGCGCCGAAAACCTTGACGTCGACCGGGGCGGCGGCAGAGTCGTCGTCGCTCTGTGCTGCATCGATCGTGCCCGATTGCACGGCGCGGAAAAGCTCGCCTTGCGGCACGAGCTGATCTGCCGTGTAGAGCTCGATCTCCATTTCGCCATTGGCGGCCTTGTTGAACCAGTCGATCGAATTCTTGATGACATGCTCCGCCAGGGCGGGACCGGCATAGGTCTGCAGACGCCACTTGATCGGCGCCTGCGCCTTGACATAGGGCGTCGCCAGCGTGGTCGCGCCAACTGCGCCTGCGCTTGTCAGAATGGATCGTCTCAGGAATTCACGCTTGTTTACGGGTTTTGGCTTTTCCATCTCTGCAGTCTCCCATTGATAAGAATTGCTTTGTCTGCCTTGGCTGGTTGGTCGGTTTCCGCCCTTTTCTCTTGTGTCTATCTTCCCGAATAAAGTGAGGGCAGCCAGAGCGAGATCTGCGGGAAGATCATTATCAGCGCGAGCGACAGCACCATCAGCAGGAAAAACGGTGCGATGGAGCGATAGATGTCGATCAGGGTGATCTCGGGTGGCGCCATGGCCCGCATCAGAAACAGGTTATATCCGAACGGCGGCGTTATGTATGCGATCTGGCAGGTGATCGTGTAGAGTATGCCGAACCAGATGGGATTGAAGCCGAGACTGATGACAAGTGGGATATAGAGCGGGGCGACGATCACGAGCATTGCCGTATCGTCAAGGAACATGCCCATGATGATAAACGAGAACAGCATCAGGATCAGTATGGTCCATGGGCTGAACTCCCATGTGTCCAGGAGCAAGGACTTGACCGCCTTCACCGCGCCAAGGCCGTCATAAACAGAGCTGAAACACAGCGCGCCGAGGATGATCCAGAGGAACATGCAACTGATGGCCAGCGTGTTGCGTGTGGAATCCTCGAACACCTGCCAGTTGAGATTTCCGCCCCACCATGCGGCCAGCGTTGCAAGCGCCGCACCGACCGCAGAGCTTTCGACAAGGCTTGTGGTGCCCGTGAGGAAGAGGCCCATCATGATCGCAAAAATGGCGAGCGGCAGCAGGCCCGAGCGCAGCAACGCGAATCTTTCCTGAAATGTGATGGCAGCTCTTTCTTCTGCAGGAAGTGCCGGTCCGGCATCTGGCTGCAACAGGCAGCGGACATAGACGTAGATGGCGAAGACAACAGCCATCAGCAAGCCCGGCCCAACGCCCGCCAGCCACAGATCGATCACCGGTTGGCGCGCGATCATCGCATAGAGCACCAGGACCACGCTTGGCGGTATGAGGATGCCGAGTGACGAACCCGCCTGGATGACGCCCGTGACCATCACCTTGTCATAGCCGTGTCGCAACAGTTGCGGCAGCGCAATGGTCGCCCCAATCGCCATGCCCGCAACCGAAAGGCCGTTCAGCGCCGCGATAAGAACCATCAGGCCGATCGTGCCCAGCGCCAGCCCGCCGCGAACCGGTCCGAACCAGACATGGAACATGCGGTAGAGGTTGTTCGCTATCCCCGATTCCGAAAGCATGTAGCCCATGAAGACGAAGAACGGGACTGTAATGAGGGGATACCAGTTCAGCACCTGAAAGGATGCGTTGAAGGGCATTTCGAAAGAGCCTTCGCCCCACAGCCAAAGTGCTGCGGCAGCCCCTACGAAGCCGATGACACCGAACACGCGCTGTCCTGTGAATAGCAGCACCATCATTGTGCCGAACATGAACAGTGTGATGAATTCTGAACTCATGCGATCGGCTTTCCGCGCATGATGGCTATGTCCTTGACGAGCGATGAGATCGCCTGGAGCAACATGAGGAATACACCGGTCGTCATGATGATCTTGATCGGCCACAGCGGCGGACCCCACGCCGTGTAGTTCTTTTGCCCATAAACAATGGCGTATTCGGTGCTGGACAGTCCGCCACCGAACAGAATCACCAGATAGAAGATCACGAAGAGGATCGTAAACGCATCGAGCGTGGCGCGCTTTCTCGCATTGAGCCTGCCGTAAAAGAGATCCATCCGAACGTGCTGGTCGAGTTGCAGCGTATAGGCTCCACCCAACAGGTAGTAGGCGGAGAGGATGAACTGCGACATCTCAAGCGCCCAGTTGAAGGGTGCGCCGAGGATGATGCGAGATGCGGTCGATGCCAGCAGAATTGCCCCCATCACGAAGACGAGGTGCATCGCAAAGCGACCGACCCACCTGTTTATACTGTCCACGTAGCGGACGAATGCCACTGCTGCTGCTGGCACGTCGTGTTTCCTATTGCGTAGTCTGCAACCTTGCTGAATGAGCACCGGATTCTGCTCGAACGGTCTCAGGCGCATCGACTGTGACGGCCTTGCCGGCCAGGATTTCTGAGAGCCGGCGCGCCCATTTTTCCTGGTTCGCGGGGTCCGTTAATTCATCGTTGCGCAGTTCGATCATGACGCATGCCAGACCGTGAGCGCGCCCGTGTCGCTCAAGTGTGAAATAGACGCGGTCCGCAGGCGAATAAGGCTCGTTGTCCCCAACCATCAATTCCTTGTCCTGCTGCAACTCGACCAGCAAAGGCGTCGCAAGCCGCATGTCCTCGTCGTGCAGGACGCCGATATGCCATGGCCTAGCGAATCCGTTATAGACCGGGGTGAACGAGTGTATTGCGACAAGCTGCGTCTCGCGGCCTTGCGACAAGCGCGTTTCGACAATCTCGTCTATGGCGGAGTGATATGGTTCGTAAGCCAGCGCAATGCGCTCGGCACGTTCTGCCTCGCCGAGATTATGGTTGCCGGGGATGGCGGTGCTTTCACTGACCGTCCAGATCAGGTCAGGCGCATCGAGAGGGCGGTTGCAATCGATGATGAGGCGAGAAACACAGGATTCAACGAGGGTTGAATCGAGCATCTGGGACATCAGCCGAGCGACGGCGGCGGCTCCGGGGTCCCATGCTATGTGCCGGTTCAGCTCATTCTCAGGGAGACCAAGCGTGCCGAAACGTTCGGGTACGAAGTTGGATGCGTGGTCGCAAAGCAGCACGAAAGAGCCGAGCCCATGCCGGTTCGTGACCTGAACCGGCTCGAACGCAATTTCAGCGTCCACTGACTCCATAAGGCTCCCCTTCAGCCCTGTACTGAATAGTACGGAATTTTCACAAAGTTATTATTTTGGATGATTTCATACAAAACGCTTGGCATTGTCAAACGAGAATTTCATTCTGTGATTGCAGAAGGTGGCGGGTGCAAGGGGAGGTTTGGCATGGATGCGAGCATTGCAGAGCGCATCGCGGATCGCATCGACCAGATGCCGGCCGGGGAGCGTCGTTCGGCACAGACTCTCATGGCGAACTACCCGCTGATCGGACTGAAAACCGTTGCGGAATTCGCGCAGCATGCCGAGGTTTCCTCGCCGACAATATTGCGCTTCGTTGCGCGACTTGGTTTCCAGAACTACCCCGATTTTCAGGCGGCGCTGCAGGCCGAACTCGCCGCCCAGATACAATCGCCTCTTTCGCGCACCACCATGCCGACGGCGATAGCTCCGGGCGAGACCGGTACGATTGTGGGAGCGGCAATCGAAAATATAACGGAGACCTTCCAGCACATTTCCGGCAAGCAATTTTCGGCGGTTGTCGCGCAGCTTTCCGATCCGCGCAGCAGGCTGTATTTCGCGGGTGGTCGTTTCAGCGATTCAATGGCTCGCTATCTGGCCGCGCACCTTTCGCTCGTGAGGCCGGGAATCACCCATCTGTCCGGGCAGGAAAGCACGTGGCACGACAAGCTGGCCGACATGGGCAAGCGCGACTGCCTCGTGATTTTTGACATTCGCCGTTACCAGACGGGTCTCTTCACCTTTGCGGAAAAGGCCGCGCGGCGTGGTGCGACGATAGTGCTGCTCACCGACCAATGGGTGTCTCCCATCGCGCGCGTTGCTCGGCACGTCATCTCCGCCCGCACCTCATCCCCGTCGGCGTGGGACTCCTCCGCCGCATTGTTTGTGCTGGCAGAGGTGCTGATCGATGCCGTTACGCGCGAACGGGCGGAAGACGGCGCCCGTCGGATGGAGGACATCGAGGCGTTACGGTGAACTTAAATTTGTAACAATCGCGTATGTTACAGAATTTTAAGGTGCCGCTTGAATAGGCTTGCCATAAATGTGTTCGCAATCCTCTGGCGCGCGTCGTCTGTCGGGCTATGATCACATAGGCGAGCCGGCAGCCACGCAGTGCCGATCGTTTCTTTGCTGGAGTGTACATGGCGGCCTGGAAGCAATTGGTTTTGGCGCTGGTGATTTTGGTTGCCGCCGGCTTTCTCTGGCTGACATTTGTGCCTGGTGCTCGCACGACACTTGCCAATCTCGGGATCGGGTCAGCACCGGTCGAAAACAGCGAGGCGAAAGGCAATCCTTCAGGCGGAGCGGCAGCCGGCCAGCGTGTCAGCGAAGTCGTGGTCGGCCCCGTAACGCGCGCCACGATCAATGATCGCCTGTCGGCAATCGGAACCGGGCAGGCCAAGGCTTCGGTCGTGGTCAATCCTTTCGTCTCGGGTCGCATCGTGGAAATCGGCGTGCAGCCGGGCAACAAGGTAGATGTCGGCACTGTGCTCGCCAACCTCGATGCCGACTCGGAGAAGATCGTGCTCGATCGCGCAAACCTTGCGGTCGAGGATGCCACCACCAAATTGGAACGCGTGCGCGCGCTGCGTACTTCCAACACCGCGACTGCCGTGCAGTACGCGGACGCCGAGGTCGTGCTTAGCAACGCGAAGCTGGAACAACGCGATGCCGAACTGGCGCTCGAACGTCGCTCGATCCGTTCGCCGATTGCCGGGATCGTCGGCATATTGCCGATCGAGATAGGCGACTATGTAACCAACCAGACGCCCATCGCCACCGTGGACGACCGCACGCAGATCAAGATCGATTTCTGGGTGCCGGAGCGTTTCGCAAGCCAGATCAAGGTCGGCCAGCCGGTCAGTGCATCGTCGGTCGCGAAGCCGGGCGACATGCTCCAGGGCACGATCACCGCCGTCGATAACAGGCTCGACCAGGCGAGCCGCACCATGCAGGTGCAGGCAAGCGTTCCCAACGACAGCGATACGCTGCGGGCCGGCATGTCCTTTCAGGTCACCATGAAATTTCCGGGCGATACCTATCCTGCCGTGGACCCGCTGGCGATCCAGTGGGGATCTGACGGCGCGTTTGTCTGGGTGGTGCGCGACGGAAAGGGCGAGCGGGTCGCCGTGCGCATCGTGCAGCGCAATACTGAATCGGTGCTGGTGCAGGGCGATCTGACGGAGGGCGAGGTCGTCGTGACTCAGGGCGTGCATCTGGTCAGGCCCGGCGGCGCGTTGAGAGTTGCCGGTCGCGATGCCAGCGCGGTCGGCGCCATTCCGGTGGCGACGGGCGGTTGAACGCGATGAGTTCGGGCGTCGATACAAACGAGACCGGCATCACGGCGCTTTTCGTCCGCCGCCCGGTCCTGGCCTTCGTCCTCAACATGCTCATCATCGTCGCCGGACTTGCTGCGTTCTACGGCGTGGAAATCCGCGAACTGCCGGATGTCGACAGGCCGGTGATCACAGTCACCACAGACTATGACGGCGCGGCAGCCGAAACCGTCGACCGCGAGCTGACGGATGTCATCGAAGGCGCGGTGTCGCGCGTGTCGGGCGTGAAATCGATCTCGTCCAGTTCTTCCTATGGGCGCAGCCGTGTCACGGTGGAATTCAACGATGGCGTCGACCTGAACGCCGCGGCATCCGACATGCGCGATGCGGTCAGCCGCGTGACCAACAACCTTCCGGACACGGCGGATGCGCCGCGCATCGTGAAGGCGGACGCCAATTCCAGCCCGGTCATGCGCCTTGCCGTAACCTCTTCCGACATGTCGGTCGAGGACATGACGGTCATTGTCGAAGATCAGGTCGTCGATGAACTGGCGGCGGTCTCGGGCGTTGCGGACGTTCAGGTCTATGGAGATCGCGAGAAGATCTTCCGCATCGATATCAACCAGTCGAAGGTGGCGAGCCTGGCGCTGACCGTCGGCGACATCCGCAATGCGCTGGCGTCGATCGCGCTCGCAACGCCTGCTGGTTCGATCACCACGTCGAACCAGGACCTCGTGGTGCGCACCACCGCCGATGTGAACACGCCGGAAGCGTTCGAGGACCTGCTGATCGGCAAGAATGTCAGGTTGCGTGATGTCGCCACCGTCACGCTCGGGGCGGACCCGAACGCGGCAAGTTCGCTGCGCTCCGACGGCAAGACGGGCATCGGCCTCGGCATCATCCGGCAGGCGGAGTCCAACACGCTCGACATTTCGGAGGGCGTGCGCAATGTAGTGTCGGAAATTCAGAAGAATCTTCCCGAAGGCATGAACATCCGCGTCACCAGCGACGATGCGACTTTCGTACAGGGCGCGCTTCACGAGGTGGAGATCGCGCTTGGCCTGTCCGTCTCCATCGTTCTTGTCGTCATCTACCTTTTCCTGCTGGACTGGCGCGCGACGCTCATTCCGGGCCTCGCAATGCCGGTGGCTCTGATCGGGGTCATCGCGGCGATCTATGTCGCGGGCTTCTCCATAAACATCCTGACGCTGCTTGCCCTCGTGCTGGCCACGGGACTTGTGGTGGACGATGCGATCGTGGTGCTGGAAAACATCGTGCGCCGGCGCAATGAAGGCATGGGTCCGCGCGCGGCTGCGGTGCTTGGAGCGCGCGAGGTGTTTTTCGCCGTGGTCGCGACCACGGCGACGCTGGCAGCCGTCTTTGTGCCTCTTTCTTTCCTGCCAGGGCAAACCGGCGGCCTTTTTCGAGAGTTCGGCTTTGTGCTCGCCATGTCGGTGGCGCTGTCTTGCGTCGTCGCGCTTTCGCTCTGCCCCATGCTGGCGTCGCGCATGCTGAAGGCCCATAGCGGCGAGGAGAATCATTCCGGCATCGGCGCGCGGGCTGGCGGAGCGCTTGCCGGCCTCTACCGGCGCTGTCTGGTTGCCTGCCTCAATGCGCCGCTCATCGTGGTTCTCGTTTCAGTGCTTTTCGCCGCGAGCGCCTATGTCGCTTTTGGACTGGTGCGCCAGGAACTGACGCCTTCCGAGGACCGCTCGGTGGTCCTGCTGCGCATACAGGCTCCACAAGGCGTGAGCCTCGACTACACGACCTCGCAGATGCGGGAGATCGAGCGCCTGATCCAGCCGCTGCGCGATGCCGGCGAGATTGTAACCACATTCGCCAATGCCGGGCAGGGCGGTTCCGTGAACAGCGGCTTCATGGTGATGACGCTTGCGCCGTGGAGCGAACGCACGCGCAGCCAGCAGGAAATCGCCGCCCAGATCAACGAACTCGTCAAACAGGTGCCGGGGGTGCGCGCCACGCCGTTCCAGCCCAACAGCCTCGGGATTCGCGGTGCGGGAAGCGGGCTGCAATTCGCAATCGTCGCAAACAGCTATGCAAGGGCCAACGAGGCAGCCGCAAAAATCCTTGCCGAGATGGAAAAAGATAGCCGGTTCCAGCAGCCACGGCTTTCCGATGATGCGACCCAGCCGCAATTGCGGGTGCGCCTCGACCGCGAGCGCGCCGCCGATCTGGGCATCGACATAACCGGGTTGGCGGAGGCCGTACAGGCCATTCTCGACGGGCGCGAGATCGCCGATGTGTTCATCGAGGATCGCAGCTATCCGGTGAAGCTGCTATCGACCACCAACCCGATCAACGATCCGACCGATCTGGAGAATGTCTATCTGAAGACGACGGACGGGCGCTTTGTGCCGCTGTCGACCATCGCCTCGCTGGAGGAGGTCGCGGTGCCGCCGACGCTCACGCGCGAGCAGCAGTTGCGCTCGGTGGCGATTACATCCAACCTCGCCGGGGATTTCGCGCTCGGCGACGCGTATAATGAAGTGCTGCGCATTTCAGGGCCGTTGCTGCCTACGGGAAGCTACATCATCCCGCTCGCAGAAGCCGCGACACTTGGTGAAACCTCGAGCGGCATGCTGGCGGTTTTCGGATTTGCGCTTGTCATCATCCTGCTGGTGCTAGCGGCGCAATTCGAGAGCTTCGTCAGCGCCATCATCATCATGGCGACTGTGCCTCTGGGCCTTGCCTGCGCCGTCTATGCGTTGCTCCTCACAAATACGAGCCTGAACGCCTACAGCCAGATCGGGCTGGTCTTGCTGGTCGGCGTGATGGCGAAGAACGGCATCCTGATCGTCGAGTTCGCGAATCAGCTTCGTGACCGTGGCGTGGGCTTGAAACAAGCCATCGAGCAGGCCGCCACGATCCGGCTGCGTCCGGTCATGATGACGATGGTCTGCACCGTGCTCGGCGGGCTGCCCCTGGTGCTGGCTTCCGGGGCAGGCGCTGAAGCGCGCATCGCGCTCGGCTGGGTCATTGTCGGCGGCCTCGGCATGGCGACGATTTCGACGCTTTTCCTGACACCTGTCGCCTATCTCCTGCTCGGTCGGTTCGTGACGCCCAAGATCGAAGAGGAAGCTCGGCTCAAGCGGGAACTTGAAGAGGCTGCCTATACCGGAATGGAGCCCGCCGAATAAAAGCGCGGGTGACAAGGGGTCAAGCTCGCACTATCTGTCCAGCCCCGAAGCAATGACAGAGGCAGGGGTGCATGCTCGAACCCATCTCATTCGAAGATGCAGAGACGATGATCGGTCGGGAGGTCGGTGTGTCGCCATGGCGCACCGTCACGCAAACCATGATCGATCAGTTCGCGGATGCGACCGACGACCATCAGTACATCCACTGCGACCCGGAGCGCGCGGCCCGCGAAACACAGTTCGGCGGCACCATCGCGCATGGTTTCCTGACGCTTTCCCTGCTTTCGGCAATGACATTCGAGACTGTGCGCCCGCTTGCCGGATCGAGCATGGGTGTCAATCAGGGTTTCGACCGCGTTCGTTTCGTTGCCCCGGTCAAGTCGGGAGCCCGCATCCGCGCCCGGTTTGTGCTCACAAGGCTTTTTGCCCGGCCTTCCGGCTGGATCGAAACGGTGCATGAGGTGACGGTCGAACTGGAAGGATCGCCCAAACCGGCCCTGACCGCCACCTGGCTCACGCTGGCTTTCGTGGAGCCACCGGCCGATCCTGCTGATGCTTCTTGACGCGGCGCGAGGGATTGCCCAATAACGCGGCAGAAACAACTCTCGCGGGCATTTTTCAATCCATGGTGGGACGTTTTGAGGGCATGACCGTGCTGCTGACCGGCGCGACCGGCGGTTTTGGTCGGCGTGCGGCCGCGCGATTCGCACAGGAAGGCGCCCGGCTCGTCCTTTCGGACATCGAAATGGCTCCGCTGGAAGCGCTTGTGGAGACGCTCGATTGCGAAACGGCTGTCGCGGCGGGCGACGTCAGCGACGAGAGGCTTTCCGAATCACTCGTCAAGCTGGCTCTTGCGCAGTTCGGCCAGCTTGACGTCGCGATCAACAATGCCGGCATCGTCCACAGCTTCGTGAGCCTTGCCAATCTGCCCACCGAGGAAGCCAGGCGCGTCATCGACGTCAATCTGCTCGGTGTGTTTTATGCCATGAAATACCAGCTTCCGGCGATAACCCGGCAGTTCCGCGAAACGAAGCGGCCCGGCGCCATTGTCAACATTGCTTCGTCAGCCGGTTTGAGCGCCGCACCGAAAATGGCGCTCTATGCCGCCGCGAAGCATGGGGTCATCGGCATGACCAAGACCGCGGCGATCGAATATGCGGGCAAGGGCGTGCGGGTGAACGCGGTCTGCCCTTCCTATGCGCGCACGCCGATGGCGCAATCCTTCCTCAGGATCACCAAGGCGTCGGAGGAAGCGGCCTATGCGGAACTGACGCGCGGCGTTCCGATGAAACGGCTTGCGGAAGTGGACGAGGTGGTCGAGGCAATCATGTTCGCCGCCGATCCGAAGAACTCCTTCATGACCGGTGCGTCGATTCCGGTCGACGGCGGCGTTTCAGCGGTTTGATTTCGGCCATTTTTGCGCCAGACTGCGCAGATTGAACAGGAGCCGCCACCTTGCCAGAAGTCGCCATCATTGTGGAGTTCGAGACATTGGAGGGAGCGGAGCCGGAGTTTGTCCGCATCATGCGCGATCACGCGCAGCGCACGCTGGACGATGAGGAAGGCTGCCTCCGCTTCGATGTGTTCAAGCCCATCGATGATGACGGCGCGCCGATACCGAACTGCGTGATCGTGGACGAGTTGTACGTTGATCAGG
The DNA here is from genome assembly GCA_023953835.1 of Rhizobiaceae bacterium. Lineage (NCBI taxonomy): Bacteria > Pseudomonadati > Pseudomonadota > Alphaproteobacteria > Hyphomicrobiales > Rhizobiaceae > Rhizobiaceae bacterium. The sequence continues at coordinate 2,347,828 of JAMLJB010000001.1, forward strand.
CGGCCGTTGAGGCGCACAGCCTGAATCCGCGCATGTCCGCGCTGCGTCTCATCATCGATCCCCTGCTGAAATCGCGGAGGAAGACAATCGCGCGTTCGCTCGCGGAGCATGAGCCGGAGCAGGGCATTCCTCCATCCGAATTGAACGCCGCCAATGATGACTGAACGCTCGCGGGCGGCCACCCATCTGCGAGACGGGCTATTTCTTGGGCTTTGAAGCCTTGCGCTTCGGTTTTCCCGGAATGGATGTGGAAATGGCGGAAATGGGGTCGCTTGCGGGGAAGGTATCTTCCAGCGCTTCCTCCAGTTCCTCGTCCGCCTCTTCCTTGGCGTCGGCTGCCTCATGAGTCGCGCGCTGTTCGCGTTCCAGCGAGCGCACGGCGGGTGACTTTTTCTTCGGAGGTTTGCTCATCGCGTCTGGCTTGCCCGGATTTCGATGCTGAGCCGATCCTACCGCCAGTTGCGCCAAGGCTCAAGCGGCGGCGTCTTGCGCGGCCAATCCGAGGAACTCGAGCACATAGTCTGAAAAGGACCGCCAGCACTCGACGCGGAAGGACTCCTCGCCGTTGCGCAGCAGCACGATTTCCACCTTGCCGAGAACGGTGCGGGATGCCGCGCCCAGCGGAAACGCTTCCAGCGACAGGTCCTGCGGACAGCCGGCATTGAGCGTCGCCGCCGCGCCGGGTCCTGTGACCGAAAACGCGACATTCCTGTGGGAAATGTCGACCGCCGAATGAAGCGCTTTCACCTTGGCGCAATCGTCAAGTGGAGATTTGCCGGCTTCGTCGATGAGGAGCCATTCGTCGGGGCCAAGCCAAAGCGCCGTGCGCTCACCCTTGACCGTGGATGTTTTCGGCTTCGTCGGCAGGGCAAGGCCGATGGCTTTCGAGAGCGCCGAAAGGGAACTTGCGGGCGCGCGAAGCGATACGCGTTGTGCCGGAGGCAACGTTGCGACGCGAGCGGCGGGTGCGACGATCTCACGTCCGGCTTGCGCCGGGCGGCGGTCCGCGATGGTGGCGCGCGATCTGGTGCTTGCCTTAGCCATTGAGCCGTTCTCCCTTCTCATCGAAGAATATGGTACCGCTTACCTCGACTTCGATCGTGCCATCGGGCATGGGTACGTAGAGCGTCTGGCCTATGCGGTTGCGGCCGTCCTCGACAAGTCCGAGCGCAATCGAACGCCCGCAGTTTTCGGACCAGTAGCTCGACGTAACATGCCCGATCATCTTCATCGGGATCGGTTGGTTGGGGTCCTCCACGACCTGTGCGCCTTCCTCCAGCACCGCTATCGGGTCACTGGTCTTGAGCCCGACAAGCTGCCTGCGGCCCGGCGCGACAAGATCCGGTCGCTTCATGCCGCGAATGCCGACGAAATCGGCCTTCTTCTTTCCCACGGCCCAATCCAGCCCGGCGTCATTGCAGGTCACGGTGCCGTCCGTGTCCTGCCCCACAATGATGTAGCCTTTTTCGGCGCGCAGAATGTGCATCGCCTCCGTGCCATAGGCGCAGGCATCATGTTTCCGGGCCTCCGCCCATAGCGCCTCCCACACAGATTGGCCGAAGTCGGACGGAACGTTCACCTCAAAGCCACGGTCGCCTGTGAAGGACATACGGAACAGGCGGGTCGGCACGCCGCAGATCTTGCCCTCGCGCACCGACATGTGCGGCATCGCTTCATCCGAGAGATCGATGCCTTCGACCAGCGGCGCAATGATGTCGCGCGATTTCGGACCCTGGACGGCGATCACCGCCCATTGCTCGGTCGTCGAGGTCAGCCAGACATTGAGATGCGGAAACTCTGTCTGGAGATAGTCTTCCATGTGATTCATGACGCGCGGCGCGCCGCCGGTCGTGGTGGTCACGTGGAAACGGTCGGGCGCAAGGCGGCCCACCACGCCGTCATCATAGATAAAGCCGTCCTCGCGGAGCATGATGCCATACCGGCAACGGCCCGGCTCCAGCTTCTCCCACGGGTTGGTGTAGAGTAGTTCCATGAACTTCGCGGCGTCCGGGCCGACGACCTCGATCTTGCCGAGGGTAGAGGCGTCGAACAGGCCAGCGGTCTTGCGCACAGTGACGCATTCGCGGTTCACGGCCTTGTGCATGTCTTCGCCCGCTTGCGGGAAATACCAGGCGCGTTTCCAGTGCCCGACATCCTCGAACACCGCACCATGTGCCTCTGCCCATGAATGGATCGGCGTTTTGCGCGTCGGGTCGAACAGACCGGCGCGCGAATGGTTGACGATGGTGCCGAACGTGACCGGCGTATAGGGCGCGCGGAATGTGGTCAGCCCGACTTCCGGGATCGGCTTGTCGAGCGTTTCGGCGGCGATGGCGAGGCCGTGCATGTTGGAGGTCTTGCCCTGATCGGTCGCCATGCCATTGGTCGTGAAGCGCTTAACATGTTCGATGGAGCGCATGCCCTCGTGCACGGCCTGCCGGATGTCTTTTGCTGTGACATCGTTCTGGAAATCGATGAACGCCTTGACCGTTGTGCCTGCACCCGCGCCGGGAGCCGCGCCCAACATGCCGCCGGTCCAGCCGTCTTCGCCCTTTGCAGCGAGCCGAGGGAGCTTGCCGGTTTTTCCGGCGGCATCGGCTCCGGCGCGCTGCGCTTCCTCGATAGTGGCGGCCAATCCGTCCGTGCCTGCGCACGCGCCAACGGAAACGCAATCCTGCGCATATGTGCCCGGCAGGAACCGTTGCGTTTCCTTGTCGAACGCGACCTTGCCGCGCGATTGCGAAAAAAGGTGCACGGATGGGGTCCACCCTGCCGAAACCAGCAGCGCGTCGCATTCGATGGTGCGGCGATTGCCGCCGGATTTGGACTCGACCACGATGGACGAAACGCGCAGCTTTCCGTTTGCCTTCACCACTGCCCGACCGGGCAGCACGTCGATGCCAAGGGCGCGCGCTTCCTCCACCGTCTCGCCGCCCGGCGAGTCGCGCAGATCGACGATTGCCGCGATGCCCACGCCTGCCTTCTTGAGGTCGATTGCCGCCCGGTAAGCGGAATCGTTGGAGGTGTAGACGGCGACATTGCGCCCGACCGCGACACCGTAGTGATTGAGGTAGGTCCGTGCCGCCGAGGCCAGCATGATGCCCGGCCGATCATTGTCGGCGAACACCATATGCCGCTCGATTGCGCCCGTCGCCAGCACGACCCGCCTGGCGCGCACCTGCCAAAGCCGCTCGCAGGGTGTGGCATGGTCGGGGTTGGCGAGGTGTTCGGTGACGCGCTCTGCGAGGGCGACGAAATTCTGCGCATAGTAGCCGAACGCGGTGGTGCGGGTGAGCAGGCGAACGTTGGGCATCGCCGCGAGCGCGGCAATTGTCGCCTGCGCCCAGGACCAGCCGTCCTGTCCTTCGATTTCGGCGCCTTTCTCGAAATGGAGAGCGCCGCCGAATGCAGCCCTTTCGTCGCAGAGAACGACGCGCACACCCGCTTGTGCCGCCGCGAGCGCGGCGGCCAGTCCGGCCGCGCCGCCGCCGACCACCAGCACGTCGCAATGCGCGTAGCGTGAAGAATAGTGATCCGGATCGGGCTGGTCCGGTGCAATGCCGAGTCCGGCAGCAGAGCGGATGTTCGGCTCATAAATACTTTTCCATGCCGCCTTCGGCCACATGAAGGTCTTGTAGTAAAAGCCCGCCGAGAAGAAGGGAGAGGCGAGGTCGTTCACCGCCCCGACATCGAAGGCGAGCGATGGCCAGCGATTTTGCGAATTGGCCGTCAGCCCGTCATAAAGCTCCTGAACCGTCGCGCGTATATTCGGTGTGCGCCTTGCTGCGTCGCGTTCGACGGACATCAGCGCGTTCGGCTCCTCGGCTCCTGCGGACAGGATGCCGCGCGGGCGGTGGTATTTGAACGAGCGCCCAACCAGATGCACGCCGTTGGCAAGCAGGGCCGAGGCGAGCGTGTCGCCTTCAAGGCCGGTAAAGTGCCTGCCGTCGAAGGTGAAGCGAGCGGTGCGGGCAGGGGTCAATCGGCCCGCCCCGGGAACACGGTACGCGCCGGCCATTATCTGATGCTCCCGTCGAATTTGCCTGCGAGTTTGGAAGCGCGGATCATTTTGCCTTGCCTCCGTCCAGCGAGGGCTTCGGCTCGCCAGCCTTGTATGTCATCAGAAACCTGTCGCTCACCGTATCGCGCACGGCATTGAAGAAACGCGCGCAGCCATGTACGTGCCGCCAGCGTTCGTAGATGATGCCCTTCGGATTGGTGCGGATGAAGAAAAAGGCTTCGAATTCTTCGTCCGAAACGTCCGCGAGATGTGAGGAGCGCTCCACATGCGCCTCGCCCGCGTTGCGGAATTCGAGTTCCGGCCTTTCTTCCTCGCAATAGGGACAGCGTATAAGGAGCATCGGCAAAGACCTCAGTGTGCGACGGCGGCGGCGGCCGCCTCGTCGATCAGACGCCCGGTGCGGAACCGCTCAAGCGTGAATGGCGCATTGATCGGATGCGGCTCGTCACGGGCGATGGTGTGTGCGAAAACATTGCCGGAACCGGGGGTGGCCTTGAACCCGCCGGTACCCCAGCCGCAATTTACGTAGAGTCCCTTGATGGGCGTCTTGGCCAGTATGGGCGATCGGTCGGGCGTGACATCCACGATGCCACCCCATGAGCGCAGCATCTTCATGCGCGTGAAGATGGGGAACATCTCGCAAATGGCGTCGAGCGTGTGGTTGATGATGTGCAGGCCGCCGGTCTGGGAATAGGAAATGTACTGGTCGGTGCCCGCGCCGATCACGAGTTCGCCTTTGTCGGACTGCGAAACATAGGCATGCACCGTGTTGGACATGACGACGCAGGGGAAGACCGGCTTGACCGGCTCCGAGACCAGCGCCTGCAGCGGATAGCTTTCCAGCGGCATGCGTACACCCGCCATCTCCATGATGACGGAGGTGTGGCCCGCCGCGACAACGCCGACCTTCTTTGCACCGATGAAGCCGCGTGTCGTCTCGACACCCAGTACATGTCCCTCCGGTGCGCGGCGGATGCCGGTCACCTCGCAGTTCTGGATGATGTCCACGCCGCGCGCATCCGCGCCGCGCGCATAGCCCCAAGCCACGGCATCGTGCCGGGCCGTGCCGCCGCGCCGTTGCAGCGTCGCGCCCACGACCGGATAGCGTGCGTTGCGCGAGATGTTCAGCGGGGGGCAGAATTCCTTGGCTTCCTCCGGGGTAAGCCATTCATTGTCGATGCCGTTCAGACGGTTGGCGTGCACATGACGCTTCAGCACCTGCACATCGTGGACATTGTGCGCCAGCATCATCACGCCGCGCGCGGAGTACATGACGTTGTAGTTGAGATCCTGGCTCAATCCGTCCCACAGCTTGACCGCGTGATCGTAGATTCCAGCGCTTTCGTCATAGAGATAGTTGGAACGGATGATCGTGGTGTTGCGGCCCGTATTGCCCCCGCCCAGCCAGCCCTTGTCGAGAACGGCCACATTCGTCACGCCATGTTCCTTGGCGAGGTAGTAGGCCGTCGCAAGACCATGACCGCCCGCGCCGACGATCACGACGTCATAGGCGCTTTTCGGCTCCGGCGAACGCCATTGGGCTTCCCAGCCCTTGTGGCCGCGCAGGGCTTCACGGGCGATGGCGAAAGCGGAGTATTTGCGCATAGGTCGGGTGTCTCGCGTGGGCAGCGTTCATTAGCATTACAAGCTGATACCAGCCAAGTTTGCGCTGATTGCGACACGCTCAGGCCTTGCGGCGAAGCACTCCGATATTTGGCAGCAGGATCGTCAGCAGCCCAAGCAGCGGCAGATATGAGCAGATGCGGAACACGTAGTCGATTCCACGGTGGTCCGCGACCACACCAAGCACCGCAGCCGCGATCCCGCCCATGCCGAAGGCAAAGCCAAAGAATATTCCCGCAATCAGCCCGACGCGGCCCGGCACAAGTTCCTGGGCGAAGACGACGATGGCCGAGAATGCGGAAGAGAGAATGAGACCGATGAGGATCGACAGGACAATCGTCCACTCATAGCTGGCGTAGGGCATTGCCAGCGTAAACGGCAAAACGCCGAGGATGGAGAACCAGATGACTGCCTTGGGGCCGAATCGGTCGCCGAACATGCCGCCGAGCAGCGTGCCCGCCGCCGAGGCGCCGAGGAAGGCAAACAGCATTATCTGCGAATGCTGCACGTCCACGCCGAATTTGTGGATTACGTAGAATGTGTAGAAGCTGGAAATGGAAGCGATATAGATGTTCTTCGTGAACACAAGCAGCGCCAGAACCGTTAGCGCAATCGCGACCCGCCTGCGGGGGAGCGCGATCGACACGCCTCCAATCGGCTTGCGCGTGGTGTCGGCCCGGTAGCGGGCATACCAGTTTCCGACCTGCCACAGCACCGTGATGCCGATGAGCGCTCCGGCCGCGAACCATGCGATCGAATGCTGGCCGAAGGGGACCACGATGAAGGCCGCCAGCAAGGGACCCATGGATTGTCCGAAATTGCCGCCGACCTGAAACAGCGATTGGGCGAGCCCGAACCTTCCCCCCGAGGCGAGGCGAGCGACGCGGGATGATTCGGGGTGGAATACCGCCGACCCTATGCCGATCAGCATCGAGCCTGCCAGCAGCAGCCAGTAGTGGCCGGCATAGGCGAGCAACAACAGCCCGAACAGCGAGGCGCACATGCCATAGGGCAGCGAATGCGGCATTGGCTTCTTGTCAGTGACAAAGCCGATCACCGGCTGCAACAGGGATGCAGTCACCTGGAAAGCGAAGGTCAGCAATCCGATCTGCCAGAAATCGAGCTGATAGTTCTCTTTGAGGAGTGGATAGAGCGCGGCCAGCAGGGACTGCATGATGTCGTTGATCATGTGCCCGAAGCTGACGGCCAGGATAATAATGAAGGCGGTCCCATGCACGGAAACCGCCGATCTCTGTACCGCCGTGTCGTTCACGCCCAAACCCGCCGAAAAAATTCTGGTTCGCTGATACGCCTTGTGGCACCGCGTTCCAAGCGCTTCTGATGATGCAGAGCAGAGATTCCGGCAGGCCAGTTTCTGCGGCTCGTCATAAGTCCACCACAATCCGGGTCATGTGGCTATCCATCATTTGAGGCCAGTACAGATGATCGTCAGGCGACCCGCGCTTTCCAGTACGTTTCTCAGCTTGCTTGTTGCCGGCTATCTGCTGTTTCTGCTCAACCTGTCCTTCTGGAGAAAGGCGGCCGCCTATTTTTCGGGAGAATTGCCCCATCTGCTTGAACTCGCCCTGATTCTGCTCCTTCTGCATTTTGTAGTGCTGCTGGCGCTGTCGTCGGAGCGGCTTACCAAGCCCGCCTTCATTTTCTTTATCCTCGTCGGGGCGATTTCGTCCTACTTTGTCGGCGCCTATGGCGTGATTATCGATCGCGACATGTTGGTGAATGCATTCACCACGACGGGAACCGAAGCAGGCCACCTGATCACGCCCGCGCTGTTGTGGCACGTGGCGGTCTTTGGCGTGTTGCCCTCGCTCCTGCTGATTTTTATGGATATCCGCCATTCCCCGCTGTGGCTGAAGTTCCGCCGAAATACCCTTCTCATACTGATTTCACTGTCTGTCGCCGTTGCTATTTTCGCCTCCCAGTTCTCGACATTCGCATCGATGTGGCGCGAGCAGCGCGAAGGCATGATGTCGTCCCTGGTGCCTGCCACTCCGATTGTCGGCGCGATCAGCCTGGGGGTTCGGCAATTCCGCGAAATCGGCATCAAGGCCGAACCCTACGGCATCGACGCGCATCTCGGCAGGTTGATAGCGGCGTCGCGGAAGAAGGTGTTGACAGTGATCGTCGTCGGCGAGACCGCGCGGGCGGCGAATTTCGAACTGAACGGCTACAAGCGCGAGACCAATCCGGAACTCAAGGCGCTTGATGTCCTGAATTTTTCCAACGCGACGAGCTGCGGCACCGCAACGGCGGTTTCATTGCCGTGCATGTTCTCCCATTTCGGGAGAGCCAGATACACGAACATTCGCGGGCGTGGTTCCGAGAACCTGATGGACGTCCTCGCTCACGCCGGATTGCAAACGCAATGGTGGGAAAACAACACCGGGTCGAAGAATGTGGCCGATCGCATCCGGCAGGTCGATTTCTATCACAAGACCGATCCCCGCTATTGTTCTCACGGAGAATGCCGTGACGACATATTGGTCGACTACCTGCGCGATCACATCGGCTCGTTCGCGGACCATACTGTGCTTGTCATCCATACGGGCGGGAGCCACGGCCCGGCCTACTATCTGCGGTATCCCGAATCATTCGAGCGCTTCAAGCCCGCCTGCCATACGGCGCAACTCGCGGATTGCGGGAACGAGGAGATCATCAACGCCTATGACAACAGCATCCTGTTCACGGACCACGTCCTTGCCCGCGTGATCGGCGTGCTGCAAGAGCATGGGGAGTTTGCATCGTCGATGATCTACATGTCAGATCATGGAGAATCACTCGGCGAAAACGGCATGTACCTGCACGGGGCGCCTTATTTCATTGCGCCGCGCGAGCAGACCTCGATCCCGATGATTGCGTGGTTTTCAAAGGCCTATCAGGAAAATATGCACCTCGACACGGACTGCGTGCGAGGCGAAGCTGCAAAAGCTTTTTCGCATGACAACCTCTTTGCCACCGTGCTTGGCCTGATGAATGTCGAGACCTCCGTCTACGATCCATCGCTGGATGCGTTTGCGTCTTGCCGGCACCCGGGATCGGTGTCGTAGCCGGACTTGTGGGTAGCGCATCGGAACGGTCGCATCCTGAATGGGTGAATGTTAAGACCACCCGCGATGAAGGTCGAAATCGATATGGGAACGACGGGCGCCGCGAAAAACGCGTCGCTCGATCTCGAGGAATTGCTTGCCACCCGCCTGCTCGTCCAGGGCAATTCCGGGTCGGGCAAGTCGCACCTGTTGCGCCGCCTTCTCGAACAAAGCGCCCCGTGGGTCCAGCACTGCGTCATCGATCCGGAAGGCGATTTCGTCACGCTTGCCGACCGCTTCGGCCATGTCGTCGTCGATGCACAGCGAACCGAAAATGAACTGACGCGGATCGCGGGTCGCATCCGCCAGCATCGTGTTTCGGTTGTGCTCAATCTGGAAGGGCTGGACGTCGAGCAGCAGATGCGCGCCGCCGCTGCCTTTCTCGGCGGCATGTTCGATGCGGACCGCGACCACTGGTATCCGGTGCTCGTCGTTGTCGACGAAGCGCAGCTTTTCGCGCCTGCCGCGGCGGGAGAGGTTTCCGACGAGGCGCGCAAGCTTTCGCTCGGCGCGATGACAAATCTGATGTGCCGTGGCCGCAAACGCGGGCTGGCGGGCGTCATCGCCACGCAGCGGCTTGCGAAGCTCGCAAAGAACGTCGCCGCCGAAGCGTCAAACTTCCTGATGGGGCGCACCTTTCTCGACATCGACATGGCGCGTGCGGCCGATCTGCTCGGCATGGACCGTCGGCAGGCCGAGATGTTTCGCGATTTGGCCCGGGGCCATTTCGTTGCGCTCGGACCGGCACTTTCGCGACGACCGCTGCCGGTGATCATAGGGCCAGTCGAAACCTCGGCACGTTCGTCAAGTCCGAAACTGACGCCGTTGCCCGATGCGCCCGCAGACGCGCATGATCTGGTGTTTGCACCGGGTGACGACGCGCCGGTCAGGGCGTTGCGGCGTGAGCCCCCGCCTGTTCCCACCACCGCCATACTGGCGCAGCTGGCCAGGCCGAAATTTGACGCTCCAATACCCGAGCAGCCGGTTTTCGCGGTGATCGACGAGGCGGAGCGCGATGCCGGGATCGAGGCGGTGCTGGCTGAAATCATCGAGGATCCCGACGCGGGCTATCGGTCGGATGCGGTGCTCTATCAGGATTTCCTCGTTCGCTGCCGTATTCGCCGTGTGCCGGGCGAGCCGCTGACATTGTCCGCTTTCCGGCGCAAACTCGCGGTGGCACGCGCCGGCGTGGTGCCGGAAAGCGTGGACGGGTCGTGGAACACTGCGCTTTCGCTTTCAGAAGGCCTGCCGGATGATCTCCAGGGCGTGTTTCTGTTGCTCGCGCGCGCTGCGATCACTGGATCGCCGACACCGTCGAACATGGTTCTGGCGCGCGCATACGGAACCCATTCGGAACGTCGGGCGCAAAGGCTCATCGCCTATTTCGAAGAAAAGGGGCTTGTCGTTGTCAGAACGGACTTTCATGGCAGGCGGATCGTCGCTTTTCCCGATCTCGGCAGTGAGACCGCGCCCGCCGATCCTTCCGCCGACGGGGGCGAAAGCAGTCCGGCTGCCGCGGAATGACTCAAATCATCGAGAAATCAGCGCATTCGGCCTCGACATCAGTCGCTGATTCTGCTAATGCCCGCCGCAATTCGCGGTGGAATGACATCGCGGAGCCAGGATTTGCTAACTTGGCTTTTTCACTTTCACACCGGAAACACAGGATCGCCAGTGCAGGTACTCGTCCGCGATAATAATGTTGATCAGGCGCTTCGCGCGCTCAAGAAGAAGATGCAGCGCGAAGGCATTTTCCGCGAAATGAAGATGCGCGGTCACTACGAGAAGCCGTCTGAGCGGCGCGCCCGCGAGAAGGCCGAGGCCGTTCGCCGCGCCCGCAAGCTGGCTCGCAAGCGCGCACAGCGCGAGGGTCTGGTGCCCGGCGGCGCACGTCCGGCTGCTGCCGGAGCGGCGGCACGCCCGGCCCGTTGATACGTCAAGTTTTCGTCTCTTTCACGAGATAGCTGCAAGGCGGGGGCGTGCGAACGCCGCCGCCTTTTCACGTGTTTCGGGCGCGGTCATGAACCTCTCCGGGACCGCTTCCAGGTGATGGAACAAGGAATCGTTGCGATGAATGCAAAGCATGCAAGGTCTGTCGGGCGCGACATCGGCTTTGCCGCGCTGTTGCTGCTTGGCTGTGCATCGATTTCAGCCTGCACATCGACCTCAGCTGTGACCGATCTCAATACGGTCGACCGGGCGCAGGCATCCAGCGAGAATATTTCCTCGCTTTCCGCCGTGGTAAACCGCAATTCGCAGGACCCGGAAGCTTATAATGTGCGCGGTTCGGCCTATGGCAAGGGCGGTCGCTACCGCGAGGCGCTCGCCGATTTCGACCGGGCGATCCAGCTCAATCCACAATTCTACCAGGCCTATGCGAATCGAGCGCTCATTCAGCGGTACATGGGCAACCAGCAGGCCGCGCTCAACGACTACAATCGGGCCATACAGATCAACCCGAACTATGATGCCGCCTATATCGGTCGCGGCAACCTCTACCGCCTATCCGGCAATACGCAGGCGGCGTTCAGCGATTTCCAGAAGGCCATACAACTCGACACGACCGACCCGCGTGCATATCACAATCGCGGTCTGCTCTATCAGAGCCGGGGGCAGCATGCGCTTGCGATCGAGGATTTCTCGACTGCAATCTCGCTCGCTTCGGACGCGCCGGAGCCCTATAACGGTCGCGGCCTTTCCTATCTTGCGAACGGCCAGCTCGACAACGCGTTCGCGGATTTCAATACATCGATCAAGCTCAATCCGAAGATTGCGGAAAGCTGGGCCAACCAGGCGCTGGTTTATGAGAAGCAGGGCCAGAATGCCAAGGCCGCGCGGTCCTACAAGGAAGCAAAGCGCCTCGATCCCAACTATAAGCCGGCCATCGACGGGCTGGCGCGCACTGCGGGTGCCGGAGCTTGATACAGGCGCCTGAGCGAGCCGCAACAATCTGTCAGAATTGTTGAAAGGCGGATCGGAACAAGCCCGCCTATCGCGCATTTTTCCGGCAGGGACACCCCAACGGGTCGTCTGAAAGGAGAATTCAAATGCGCATCAAAATGGCAACGCTCGTCGCAGCCGCAGGACTTTCAGCCTCTCTCATGCCGATGACCGCGCAGGCGCGCGGTGTCGAGATTGGTTGGCTCGACTGTGTGGTGAGCAAACCCGGCCAGATCGAGGTGTTTCGGTCGGATCGCGACGTGCATTGCACCTATACACCACTCGGCGGACTTAGCAGGCCGGAGCCGTATGTCGGCAGGATCGAGAAATTCGGCCTTAACATTGGCGCGACGGGCCACAAGGTGATGCAATGGAAAGTCATGGCAGTCGGTGACAACGCGTACGCGCCCGGATCCTTGTCGGGCAGCTATTTCGGTGTGAGTGCCGAGGCAACCGCCGCCGGCGGAGTTGGCGCGAATGTGCTCGGAGGGGGATCGGACCAGAGCTTCTTACTTCAGCCCATCAGCGTTCAGCAGCAGGCGGGTTTGAATGTCGCTGCAGGCGTAACGCGCTTCACTCTGAGTTCTGGCGGATATTGATCGCTTACAAAAAGGTCCGGCAGATGTTGCCGGACCTTTGATTTGATGGCCAAACGCGATGAAACTGAATCAGTGGTCCATCGCCTTGACGATATCCTCTGTCATTTTCTTGGCGTCGCCGAGGAGCATCATGGTGCCGTCCTTGTAGAACAGCGTATTGTCGATGCCGGCATAGCCCGAGCCGAGGGAGCGCTTGACGAACAGGCAGGTGCGCGCCTTGTCGACATCCAGGATGGGCATTCCATAGATGGGCGATGACTTGTCGTCGCGCGCCGCCGGGTTGGTCACGTCGTTTGCACCGATGACATAGGCCACATCGGCCTGCGCAAATTCCGAGTTGATGTCTTCAAGCTCGAACACCTCGTCATAAGGCACGTTTGCTTCGGCAAGCAGCACGTTCATGTGGCCCGGCATGCGCCCGGCCACCGGATGGATGGCGTATTTGACCTCGACGCCATGTGCCTTGAGCTTGTCGGCCATCTCGCGCAGCGCGTGCTGTGCCTGCGCAACGGCCATGCCGTAACCGGGCACAATAATGACCTTCTGCGCGTTCATCATCAGATAGGCGGCATCGTCCGCCGAACCCTGCTTGACGGTACGTTCGATGCCATCGTCCACAGCGGCAGCCGTTTCGCCGCCGAAGCCTCCGAGAATGACGGAGATGAAGGAACGGTTCATGCCCTTGCACATGATGTAGGACAGGATCGCGCCCGACGAGCCGACAAGCGCGCCCGTGATGATGAGGGCGAGATTGCCCAGCGTGAATCCGAGCGCTGCCGCAGCCCATCCCGAATAGGAGTTGAGCATGGACACGACCACCGGCATGTCGGCGCCGCCGATCGGAACGATGAGCAATATGCCGAGCAGCAGCGAGGCCAGCACGATCAGCCAGAAGAAGAACGTGCTTTCAGTCGACACCAGCAGGATAATGAGAACCACCAGTGCGGCGCCAAGCGCAAGATTGAGCAGGTGCCGCATGGGCAGCAGGATCGGCTTGCCCGACATGCGACCATCGAGTTTCAGGAAGGCGATGACCGATCCGGTGAAGGTGATCGCGCCGATTGCCACGCCAAGCGACATCTCCACGAGCGCCTGCGCATGGATGTGGCCGTTCTCCAATATGCCGAAGCTGGCGGGCGAATAGATCGCCGCCGCTGCGATCATCACCGCGGCAAGGCCGACGAGGGAGTGGAAGGCGGCGACAAGCTGCGGCATGGAGGTCATGGCGATGCGCCGTGCGACCACCGCGCCAACCGATCCGCCGATGGCAAGGCCGATGACGATCAGAACAAGCCCTTCGAAGGAAGGTGTGGCGAGCAGGAGCGTGGTGACGATCGCGATCGCCATGCCGATCATGCCGTACAGGTTTCCCTGGCGGCTGGTCGTCGGATGCGAAAGCCCGCGCAGCGCCAATATGAAGAGGATGCCTGAAATCAGGTAGAGGAAGGAAGCAAGGTTTGCGGACACGTCACTTGTCCTTCTTCTTGTACATGGCGAGCATCCGCTGTGTCACAAGGAAGCCACCGAAAATGTTGACCGATGCCAGTACCAGCGCGACGAACCCGAAGCCGGTGGCAAGTCCCGAAGCCGAGATGCCCACCGCGAGAAGTGCGCCGACGACGATCACCGAGGAGATCGCGTTGGTCACGGCCATCAGCGGAGTGTGCAAAGCCGGCGTGACCGACCATACGACGTAATAGCCGACGAAAATCGCCAGAACGAAGATCGCGAAGCGGAACACGAAGGGATCGATCGCGCCGCCCGAAGCCGCATGTGCGGCCTGACCCGCGGCATCGGCCAGATCCGGAGAGGTCACTGCATTGTGGGCGGCCTCCCGCAGGGCGGATATGGCGTTGTCGAGTTGGTCCAGGGCCTTGTCGAAATCATTCATCACACATCCCCCTTCTTCCTGGCGGGCGCCTTCCTAGGAGCGGGCTTTTTAGCTGCCGGACGGGCAGGGCCTTCCTGCGCGGGCGCTGCATCTGCTTTCGCGAAGGATGGATGAACGACCGACCCGCCATCCGTAAGCATGGTCGCCTTGACCAGTTCGTCCTCGCGATTGACCTTCAGTGATTTCGTTTCTTTGTCGATCATTGTTTCAAGGAAGGCGAGAAGGTTCTTGGCGTAGAGAAGCGACGCCGAAGCGGCAACCCGACCCGGAACGTTGAGGTGGCCGACGATCTTCACCCCGTTCGCCGTGGTGACCACCTTGCCCGGTACCGCGCCGTCGACATTGCCGCCGCGCTCGACCGCAAGATCGATGATGACGGAACCGGCGCGCATCGATGCGACCATGGCCGCCGATACCAGCTTGGGGGCAGGGCGTCCCGGGATCAGCGCCGTTGTGATGACGATATCCTGCTTCGCGATGTGCTCCGCCGTCAGTGCCGCCTGCTTGGTCTGATATTCCTTCGACATTTCCTTGGCGTAGCCGCCCGCGGTCTCGGCCTGTTTGAACTCCTCGTCCTCGACCGCGATGAATTTCGCTCCAAGCGAGGCGACCTGCTCCTTCACGGCGGGACGCACATCCGTTGCGGTCACGACCGCGCCGAGACGTCGCGCCGTCGCGATGGCCTGCAGCCCCGCTACGCCGACGCCCATGATGAACACCTTGGCGGCCGGCACCGTGCCCGCCGCGGTCATCATCATCGGGAGCGCCCGGTCATATTCATATGCGGCGTCGATCACCGATTGATAACCCGCCAGGTTTGCCTGCGAGGAAAGCACGTCCATGACCTGCGCGCGCGTGATGCGCGGCATCAGTTCCATCGCGAAGCCGGTCACGCCTGCTTTGGCCATCGCCGCAAGTGCAGCATCGTTGCCATAAGGGTCCATGATCGCCAGCACCGCCGCGCCGGATTTGTAGGATTTCAGCTCTGCTTCAGTCGGCCTGCGGACCTTCAGCACGACATCGGCCTTCGCGGCATCGGAAGTTTTGCCGATCTTTGCGCCTGCCTTGGCAAAATCCTCGTCGAGGATGCGCGAAGCGGTGCCTGCGCCCGATTCCACGATCACGTCGAAGCCGTTGCCCACGAGGCGCTTGATCGAGTCCGCCGAGGCCGCCACGCGCTGCTCGTTCGGATCGACCTCGCGCGGGATGAAGATTGTCTGTCCCACTGCATCTACCTCCTCGCAGGAGCCACCGTCCGGCCGTTCTGACGCGCGGCCGCCATCCGGTGGAGTTTCAGGATTGGATCAGCGCAGCAGGAAGCCGCCGACCAGGCACACCAGCACGAAAAGAATGATGCTGGAGATAAAACCCGCACTCGTGAAAAAGCCGAAGGCCATGGCGATGAGCAGGGCGGCGCAGAACAGGGAGCCGTATTTCGCTAAGGCGAGGAACATATGGTAGGTTTTGTCGTGTTCCGCATAGTCCATCGATGCGCCGACTTCGACGGGTCCGCCAGGTGCATGGTCAGCCATAGAATGCCCCTCCAGGAAAAAGCTAAGCCGAGATAGCGAAAAGGACAGCGAAGGGCAATGCCGCGATTGCCGTTTTGGCATTTGAGAGCATTTATTTGCAGGTGTGGAATCACGCATTTTGACGCAACGGGTCACAATGCCATTTTGAGGCTGGTGCAAGTCGACGCGATTGGAGGAGTTCATGGAAGGATTCGGCAACTGGCGGCACATGAAAAGCGCGCCCAGGGACGGCAGTCGCATTCTCGTGACCGTGCGCCCCGTGGAGCAGGGTGGGGCCGACGTGGACGTGGCATACTGGTCGGCTGCCGACCAGTTCGGGGCGGAAGGCTGGCGAGCCGTGGATTCATCGCCCGGCTGCGTCATCGGCTATGCGGAGCCGGAGTTGAAATGCTGGATGCCGCTGCCGACCGCCAATCTTGCTGCCGCACGGCCCGGGCCCTGGGAGGGCGAGGACGAGCAGGAACTCGACGGCTCGGGCATCTAGCGCCGGTTCCAGCCAAGGCGACTTGCTATCGCCGCAGTTCTGGATAGTCTGGTCCTACCAGTTATTGCCCGGGAGGAGTATTGGCTGTGACGGTTCCCTTTGACAGCGCACGTGCCGATCGCCTGATGGCGGAAGCTGAGATCGATGTCCTGCTCGCGACCTCAAAGCACAATGTGCAATATCTGCTGGGCGGTTATCGCTTCATCTTCTTTGCGGCGATGGATGCGATCGGTCACAGCCGATATCTGCCGTTCCTCATCTATGAGCGCGGTAAACCCGACCATGCGGGCTATGTGGGCAACCGCATGGAAGGGTCGGAACATGCGGTCAATCCCTTCTGGACGCCGAGCGTTCAGGCTGCCGCCTGGGGCGCGACAGACGCGGCGCGCCTTGCCGTGGAGCATCTCAGGAAAATCGGAAAGGCGGGCGGTCGCATCGGCATTGAGCCGTCCTTCCTGCCCCTCGATGCCTATCAAGTCCTTGCGGACGGGCTGCCGGATGCTGTCTTTGTCGATGCGACCGGCATGCTGGAGCGGTTGCGCGCCCTCAAATCGCCTGCTGAAATGGAAAAGCTGCGCAAGGCTTCAGAACTTATCACGGATTCAATGCTCGCCGTGTTCCACGGCCAGCCGGAGGCGGCAACCAAGAGCGAGATCGTTGATGCGCTCCGGCGCGAGGAGACCAATCGCGGACTGCATTTCGAATATTGTCTGATTGCGATGGGCGCGAGCCACAATCGCGCGGTGTCTGCGCAGGAATGGCGCAAGGGCGAGGTGCTTTCGCTGGACTCCGGCGGAAACTATCGCGGATATATCGGGGACCTTTGCCGAATGGGCGTGCGCGGAGAACCGGATTCAGAGTTGCAGGACCTGCTGGCGGAAGTCGAAACCGTGCAGCAGGCGGCGTTCGGTCTCTGCCGTCCCGGCACATTGGGAAGCGAGATGATCGCAGGCGCGGAAGCGGTGCTCAAGGCATCGCCGGTTGCCGCTTATACGGATTTCTTTGCACACGGCATGGGGGTCATCAGCCACGAGGTGCCATTCCTGATGACCAATCATCCGGTGACCTATGAGGGCGTCGATGCTGCGCACCCGCTAGAGGCAGGCATGGTCATCTCAGTGGAGACGACGATGCTTCATCCCTCGCGCGGCTTCATCAAGCTTGAAGATACCGTGGCGATCACCGAAAGCGGCTATGAGATGTACGGCGATCGCGGACGCGGCTGGAACGTGGCGGGATAGACAGTGCCGCGCTTGCGCTGACCTCGTCAGCTTCCTGGGGGAAGCAGCCTGAAATCGGGCAGCTCGCGCAGCGCGGCCTCCGGGCCGACGGGAGAATACACCACGAACAGTTGCATGGGGCCGTCGCCGGTGTTCAGCGTCGAGTGGAACCGGCTTTCGGGTACGAAGATCGTGCAGCCGGGACCGACATCGCGCGTGACCGGATTGCCGTCGTCATCCTCGACCATCTGCTGTCCGTTGCCGGAAATCACGAAGATGATCTCTTCCGCGCCGGGGTGGTTGTGCCTTGAATGGCCCTGGCCCTGAGGCAGGTCGACGACACCCGCCGAAAACTGCCGCGCGCCGTTGACCTCCGGCCCGACCGTGAGCGAAAGCCTGCCCCAGTCGAAGCCGAAAGCGGAGACATCACTGGGATAGATGAACATCTTGTCTGGCGATGGCATGGATTACTCCCGCGTCAAAACTGGATGGATTTGAATTTTCTGGTCTGCTCGGCGAGCGCGATCTCCACGGGCAGCCGCTCCATCGAACTCGCGCCGTAGAAGCCGTTGCAGTTCTTCGTGTGTTTGAGGATGAAGTCGGCGTCATCCGGCATTGCGATCGGCCCGCCATGGCACAGCACGATCACGTCATTGCGCACCTTGCGCGCCGCTTCCGCAATATCGTCAATTTCGCCCACGCAGGATTGGAGCGTCTTCGCGCTCGTCGCGCCGATGGTGCCACCTGTCGTTACGCCCATATGCGCGACGATGATGTCCGCGCCGGCCTTCGCCATTGCGGCAGCCTCATCGGTGTTGAACACATAGGGTGTGGTCAGGAGGTCCAGCGCATGGGCCTGCGCGATCATATCCACCTCCAGCCCGAACCCCATGCCGGTCTCTTCAAAACTCTGCCGCATGACGCCGTCGAACAGGCCGATGGTGGGAAAGTTCTGGACCCCTGAAAAGCCGATCTCCTTCAGTTCTGCCAGAAAGCGCGGCATCAGGATGAAGGGATCGGTGCCATTCACGCCTGCGAGCACTGGCGTATGCTTGACTACTGGCAGCACTTCCACCGCCATTTCCTTGACGATCTCGTTGGCGTTGCCATAGGCGAGAAGCCCAGCGGCGGAGCCGCGACCGGCCATGCGATAGCGGCCCGAATTGTAGATGATGATAAGGTCTATGCCGCCTGCTTCCTCGCCCTTCGCGGAAAGGCCGGTGCCGGCGCCGCCGCCCACGATCGGGACGCGGCGCTTCACCATGTCCTGGAATTTTTCAACTATCTGCTTGCGTGGGATGGCGGGCATGCGGAACCTCAGCGGTTGGCGATTTCGTTGAAGGCAGCCACAGCCGCCCCTGCGAATTGCGGGTCGTTGATGTGGAAGGGCAGGCGGACCAGCCTGCGATGGCCGCTCGTGCGCAAGGTGCCTTCGATGGATTCAAAGAGCGCCGCGTCCGCCTTTGGGTCAAAGAACGGGCCGCCCTCCATGTCGATGGCCGAAACACCCTTTTCCGGTATCAGGAAACGCACTTCGCCCTCACAGCGGTTGAGCCGCTCGGCGATCCAGCTTCCGATCCGCGCGCACTCGTCCGCCGTGGTGCGCATCAGCGTCACGTTCGGATTGTGTTCGTAGAAGAGCCTGCCTTTGTATCGGTCCGGTATGGTTGCGGGCGCCCAGAAATTGACCATGTCCAGCGCGCCGACCGAACCGACATAGGGGAGCCGGGTGCGCTCCACCGCACCGAAGCGATCCTCCGTTGCCGGCAGCACGCCGCCCAGCAGGAGGTCGCAGACTTCGGTGGTGGTGATGTCGATGATCCCGGACAGCAGGCCGCTGTCGGCGAGCTTTTCCATCGACCGCCCCCCGGTGCCCGTTGCATGGAAAACCATGCAGTCATAGCGGTCGCGCAGTCGTTCGGTCATCGCCATCACGCAAGGCGTGGTGACGCCGAACATGGTCATGCCGATGGCCGGCTTTCCTTCTTCCATGGCCGCCGGATTGCGCACCATGCCTGCAATGGCTTGAGCGCCGTTGTGAAGAATGGTTCGGCCCAGCCTGTTCAGCCCGGCGAAGTCGGTGACTGACGGCATCATGACAATGTCTGAAATATCCACATAGGGTGAGACATCGCCCGAAGCGAGCGTCGAGATCATCAGCTTCGGCATACCGAGCGGCAATGCGCGCATGCCTCTTGTAATGATTGAGGTACCGCCCCCGCCGCCAATACCGATCACACCCCCCAAATCCGTGCAGGTGGCGAGATATTCGGCGAATGCCACGCCCATGGCGGTCACGGCTGCGCCCCTGTCATCCGTGCCGAGCGCGGCGGCGACGCCTTCGGGATGATGCGCGGCGACGATTTCGGCGGGAACGTCGACGCTGACGCTCGCGCTGCGCGTGCCCACGTCGACCCGTGTGACAGGCAGGCCCGCGTCCTCGATCCGCTCGGCGAGCCACGCGAGTTCCTCGCCCTTCGTGTCGGCGGTGCCGACGACGTAGACGCGCTTCATGCGCGCTTCCTCCTTGTGACCTCCGCTCTGCGGCTTCGGCTGACCCACGCAGATGGCATTGCAAATTTATGAGACGCGCGTATCATATTGATATGGATGTCTCACGTCAATCGAGCGGTGACCCACAGGCAGGCAAGGGCGGGCCGAGGGCGCGCACGGGCAAGCTGATGCTGCAAACGGCAATGCGGCTGATGCAGCAAGGCCAGACACCTTCGGTCAGTGAGGTTGCGGAGGCGGCCGGCGTCTCGCGCGCAACGGCGTACCGCTATTTCCCAAGCCAGGCCGCCCTCGTGCAGGCCGTGGTCCATGAAGCGCTCGGTCCCATTCTCAGTTGGAAGTCCCGGTCCGCGAGCGCCGAGCGGCGCATGACAGACCTTCTGGATCGGTCGATGCCGCGCATCGACGAGTTCGAGGCCACGTTCAAGGCGGCACTGCGCCTGTCATTGGAGCAATGGGCAAAGCGTCAGGCGGGAACGCTCGGCGAGGAAGTCCAGTTCACGCGGGGTCATCGCGTGGACCTCCTTCGGAGCGCAATCGCACCGCTGGGCCAGCGCCTTCACAAGCGGCGCTTCGACAGGTTGGCACAGGCCCTGTCGCTTCTGTTCGGGGTTGAGGTGCTGATTATTCTGAAGGATATTTGGGGCCTCGAAGCAGATGAGGCCCTTTCGGTCAGCCGCTGGGCTGCATCAGTGCTCATTCGGGCAACGGAGGAGGAAATCGTAGCCTGAAAACAGACTATCTGGTTAGACCAGTTAATGACAAGTCTGCGTGAAATGCAGGAATGTGCTTGACGACCTAGGAAATTTGGTACTACCAGTTTGGAATGAGGAGAGGTTCAGGCAGGCAATCTGCCGGAGCCCGGGGCAAGGGAGGGCCCTAGCCAAAAAAGCGTTCCAGTCATTGCTGCCGCTCTACGGACAGACACGCCCGTAAGCGGCAACTCAGCGCGCGCGAAAGGGAGGAACCATCATGCGCAAGAGACTAACCGGCCTTTTGGCTGGCATCGGACTATCGCTGGCATGCACCACATCTGTTTTTGCTCAGGAACTGACGATCTTCTGGGCCGAGTGGGATCCGGCGAACTATCTCCAGGAACTCGTCAACGAATATGAGAAGGAAACCGGCGTGAAGGTGACGGTGGAAACCACGCCTTGGGCCGATTTCCAGACGA
This sequence comes from Rhizobiaceae bacterium, assembly GCA_023953835.1. Lineage (NCBI taxonomy): Bacteria > Pseudomonadati > Pseudomonadota > Alphaproteobacteria > Hyphomicrobiales > Rhizobiaceae > Rhizobiaceae bacterium. Next base: position 2,368,930 of record JAMLJB010000001.1, read on the forward strand.
AGGCCTTTGCGGAGTTCAACGCGAAGGGTTCGGCATACGATCTGGTCGTCGGCGATTCCCAATGGCTCGGCGCCGCCTCCGAAGGCGGCCATTATGTGGACCTCACCGATTTTGTGAACAACAACAAGGTGCTGGAGAAAATGGCTCCGGCGACCGTGAAGTTCTATGCAGAGTATCCGGGCAACAGCGGCAAGTACTGGTCGATCCCGACCGAAGGCGATGCCGTCGGCTGGTCATACCGCAAGGACTGGTTCGAAGACCCCAAGGAAATGGAGGCTTTCAAAGCCAAATATGGCTACGATCTCGCGCCTCCGAAAACCTGGAAGGAACTGCTGGAGATTGCCGAGTTTTTCAATCGTCCCGATGAAAAGCGTTACGGCGTCGCGATCTACACGCAGAACCAGTATGACGGTCTGGCGATGGGCGTCGAGAACGCGATCTTCTCCTATGGCGGCGAACTCGGCGACTACAGCACCTACAAGGTCGACGGGATCATCAACTCCGATCAGAACGTGAAGGCGCTGGAGGACTATCGCAAGCTGTTTGGCTTCACGCCTCCCGGCTGGACCAATGCCTTCTTCGTTGAGAACAACCAGGCGATCACCGAGAACCTGGCTGCGATGAGCATGAACTACTTCGCCTTCTTCCCCGCACTGGTGAACGAAGCTTCCAACCCGAATGCCAAGAACACCGGCTTCTTCGCCAATCCGGCAGGGCCTGGCGGCGACCAGTTCGCGGCACTCGGTGGCCAGGGCATTTCCGTCGTCTCCTATTCCGAGAACAAGGAAGAGGCGATGAAATTCCTCGAATGGTTCATCCGCGACGATGTCCAGAAGAAATGGGCCGAGCTCGGCGGTTATACCTGCAACAAATCCGTGCTCGAATCCGCTGAGTTCCAGAATGCAACGCCCTACAACAAGGCCTTTTACGAGACCATGTTCAAGGTGAAGGATTTCTGGGCTGTTCCGGAATATGCGGAGTTGCTGACCGCGTTGAACCAGCGCGTCTACCCCTACGTCGTCAACGGCCAGGGAACCTCGAAGGAGACGCTGGACGCTCTCGCTGCCGACTGGGACGCGACCTTCAAGAAATACGGTCGCCACCAATAGCTTGAGTTCGGGAAGGGCGGTCTGACCCGCCCTTCCGCCTCCGCGCGTGAAGAATCAAAAGGAACCAGAAGTGGCCACAGTTGCTTTGACCACCTTGGATCCGCAATCACGTGCCGCGGCGCGCGGCATGAGTGATTTGTCGATCCGCAATCTCTTCATCATCCCGACAATTCTGTTCCTGATCATCTTCAACGTGTTTCCGCTGATCTATTCGCTGGGATATTCGTTCACGGATTTTCGAGCCTCGACAAATGCGCCCGCGAACTTCGTCGGCCTTCAGAACTATCGCGAGCTGCTCAACGACCCCTACATCTGGAACAATTTCTCGGTCACCGCGAAATATGTGATCGTTTCGGTGGTCGGGCAGGTGATCGTCGGGTTCGGAACCGCCATGCTGCTGAACCGTGACATTCCGTTCAAGGGCCTGCTCACGACCCTGCTGCTGCTGCCGATGATGCTTTCGATGGCGGTCGTGGGATTGTTCTGGAAGCTGCTTTACGATCCTTCCTTCGGCATCATCAACTATGCGCTTGGCCTCGGTAATTTCGAATGGCTGGGCAATGCCGACATGGCGCTCTATGCCGTTGCGATCACGGACATCTGGATGTGGGCGCCGTTCGTCATGCTGCTGTCGCTGGCCGGGCTGTCAGCCGTGCCGAAGCACCTCTACGAAGCCGCCGCAATCGACCGTGCCGGACCTTTCTACACGTTCTTTCGCATCACGCTGCCGCTGGTTGCGCCGATCCTGATGATCGCCATCATCTTCCGTACGATGGAAGCATTCAAGACGTTCGACCTTGCCTATGTCCTGTCGACCCAGCCGACCACCGAGGTCATTTCCATCCGGCTCTACAAGATGGCGTTTCAGGAATGGCAGACGGGGCGTTCCTGCGCGCTCGCCTACATCGTGCTGCTCATGGTGCTGGCCATCACCAACATCTACGTCAAATACCTGAACAAGGTGAAGGAGCGCTGAGACAATGGCAGCCGTCACCACTTCCACGGAGCGCACGCTCAACAAGCTCGCAATTGCGGGCGTGCTGATCGTCACGCTGATCTTCCTCGCGCCGATCTACTGGATCGCCTCGACGGCGTTCAAGCCACGCAACCTGTCGACAACCATTCCGCCGACAGTGGTGTTCACGCCGGAAGTGTCGCCTTTCGTGAAGCTGTTCACCAAGCGCTCGCAACTGCGCACGCCACCCACGCCGGAAGAATACGCGGCCGCTCCATGGTGGGAGCGCATGGTGTTTGACGGCGGCGAGAAGGTCACGCGCGACGGCAAGGGCAATGTGCAGTGGTCGGGCTATCCCAGCCGGTTCATGAACTCGCTGATTGTCGCGACCATCTCGACCATCCTTGCGGTCGGGATGGGGACGCTCACAGCCTACGGTTTCTCGCGCTTCAAGGTGAAGGGGGAGGGGGACCTGCTCTTCTTCATCCTGTCGACGCGCATGCTGCCGCCAGTGGTGGTCGCCATCCCGATGTTCCTGATGTATCGCGCCGTCGGGCTCAACGACACCCATCTCGGCCTGATCATTCTCTACACGGCGTTCAACCTTTCCTTCTCTGTCTGGCTGATGAAGGGCTTCATGGACGAGATTCCGAAGGAGTACGAGGAAGCCGCGCTCGTGGACGGCTACACACGCATGCAGGCCTTCTTCAAGGTTGTGCTGCCTGAAGCCGCGACTGGCATCGCCGCCACCGCCGTGTTCTGCTTCATCACGGCGTGGAACGAATATGCCTTCGCGCTCATCATGACCAACCGGCGCGCGCAGACGGCCCCGCCGTTCATCCCAAGCCAGGTCGGCTCCGGCCTGCCGGACTGGACCGTGATCGCGGCGGGTACGCTGCTGTTCCTGCTGCCTGTGGCCATCTTCACATTCCTGTTGCGCAACCACCTCCTGCGCGGCGTCACCTTCGGAGCGATCCGCAAATGATCCGGGCCGACAAACTGCAAAGAATTGCGGAGGTCGTGATGGTGCTTGGCATCATCGCGCTCTGCCAGCCCTTGGTCCTTTTCCTGCACCGCTACGGCCTGACCATCATCATCATCGGACTGGTCACCTTCATGCTGACCAACTGGTTCGGCGGCGAGGCCGCAGCCGTGGTGCCCGACGATGATGAAGCTTCGGGCCATTCCGGGGAGGCGGTTCAATGACCAGCATCGAACTGCGCGACGTGCAGAAATATTTCGGCGCATTGCAGGTCATCAAGGACATGAACCTCAGCATTGCGGACGGCGAATTCATCGTCCTTCTCGGCCAGTCCGGCTGTGGCAAGACCACGACCTTGCGCGCCATCGCCGGGCTCGAAACCATCGACACCGGCGATATACTCATCGACGGCCAGCCGGTGCAGCATCTCAAATGTTCGGACAGGGACATCGCAATGGTGTTCCAGTCCTTCTCGCTCTACCCGCATATGACTGTGTTCGAGAACATCGCATTTCCGCTGCGCGCCACGCGCATGAGCAAGGCCGATGTCGACAAGCGCGTCCGTGAGATTGCGCAGGTGCTGCGGATCAACGACCTGCTGGACAAGCGGCCATCCGCACTTTCCGGCGGCGACATGCAGCGCGTGGCGATCGGTCGTGCGCTGGTCCGGCGACCGAAGGCCATGTTGATGGACGAACCCATCGGCGCGCTGGATGCCAAGTTGCGGGAGGAAATGCGGGCCGAGATCAAGCGCCTGCATGTGAAACAGGGCTCGACCACGATCTATGTGACGCATGACCAGATCGAAGCCATGAGCCTGGCGGATCGCATCGTCATCATGCATGAAGGCAGGCTCCAGCAGGTCGGTAGCCCGACCGAGGTTTATGCACGACCCGCAAACCTTTTTGTCGCCCAGTTCGTCGGCAGTCCCGTGATGAATATAGCGGCGGCAGATGTGAAGTCGTCCCGGAACAGCACCGAAGTGGGGCTGGGTGGTGGAGACAGCCGATTTGGTTTTCCGGCAGCGCTCACCGCCCAGCTCGACGCTGCGCAGGGGCGCAATGGCGAGATCACGCTCGGCATCCGCCCGGAGGGCGTGCTTGTCTCCCGTGAGGAAAGGCAAGGCTATCTGCCTGTCGAGACACACCTCATCGAGCCGCTTGGTTCCTACGACATTGTGGATCTGGTTGTCGGTCAGCAGCTTTTGCGTGCGCGCACCCGCAGCGGTTATGTCGAGCGACCGGGCGAGAAGGTTTATGCCCGGATCGATCCCGCGCAAGCGCATTTCTTCGACACGTCCAGTGGCAACAGCCTTGGTGTGAGGCTTTGATGATGCTTCAGGGGTCTTCCAGAATGCAGGGGCAAGTACGCTGACATGGCCCATATTCAACTCAAGAACGTCACCAAGGCCTTTGGCCGCCACACGGCGCTGAAGAACCTGAACCTCGAGATCGAGGACGGGCAGTTCTTCGTGCTGCTGGGGGAGACCGGCGCAGGCAAGACAACTACACTCAGGCTTGTCGCCGGGCTTGAAAAGCCGACGTCCGGCCAGGTTTTCATCGATGGCGTCGATGTTGGCGATTGGGGTGCGGCCGAGCGCGACGTTGCGCTCGTGCTTCAGCAATATTCGCTGTATCCGCGATATACCGTTCGGGAAAATCTCGAATTTCCGCTGAAGTCCAAAATCCGCCGGGTGCCTGACGACGAAATCAGGGAGCGCGTGGCGCGCGCGGCAAAGACGCTGCGAATCGAACATCTTCTTGACCGCAAGACGGATCGGCTTTCCGGCGGCGAGATGCAGCGCGTTTCCATCGGGCGCGCCATCGTGCGCAAGCCGCGCGTATTCCTGATGGACGAACCTCTTTCCGCGCTCGATGCGAAGCTTCGCGAGGCGCTGCGCACCGAGTTGAAAGATCTCCAGCGCAGGCTGGGTGCAACCTTCCTCTTCGTCACCCACGATCAGATCGAAGCCATGTCGATGGGTGATCGCGTGGGTGTTCTGAACCATGGCCGCCTCGTCCAGACCGGCACGCCGAAGGAAATCTACGACAACCCGCGCGACACTTTCGTGGCCAGTTTCGTAGGGTCGCCTCCGATGAACTTGATTGAGGGTTCGCTGGTCAGCGGCAAGGCCGTTATCGCGCCGCGCACCTTCGAGCTGCCCTATGAGGGGTTGGCACAGTCGGCGAGCGCGGATCGCCCGCTCACATTCGGCATCAGGCCCGAGGACGTGGTGCTGGAGTCGGGCGCGCCGATTGCCGCGACGGTGCACGATGTGGAGAACCACGGCGTGGAAAAGATCGTCACTTTGCGCATCGGGGAGACGATGCTGCGCGCCACCGTTCCCGCATCGACCGATGTCGAGATCGAACAGGAAATCCGCTTTGCTTGGAACCCGCGCAAGGTCGCGCTGTTCGACCGCTCAAGCGGGCTCAGCCTGCGTCACGCTGGATAGCTATTCGGGAAAACGCTGCCGGTAATGCCGGACGACTTCGGGATTGCGCAGGTTGCGCGGCAATTCATTGCCGAGAATGCGCAGGGCTTCCTGCGCCGCGCCGACGCCCATGCGCATCATCGATTCCTCGGTGATGCCTGCCATATGCGGTGTGATGATCACATTCAGAAAGCTGAAATAGGCGTGATCGGGGGGCAGGGGCTGTTCGGTGAAAACGTCAAGCGCCGCGCCGCCGATCTTCCCGCTTCTCAACGCTGCGATCAGCGCCTCGTCCACGATCACCGGGCCACGGGAAACGTTGACGATCAGCGCGCCGGGCTTCATCAGCGCGATGCGACGCGCATCGATCAGCCCGCGCGTTTCTTCCGTCAGCGGGCAGCACAGAACGACGATATCGGCCTCGGCGAGCAATGTGTCGAGGTCGAGAAACGTCACGCCCTGCGCCTGACGAGGGCCGCGGTTGTGTGCCAGCACTTTCAGGCCGAGACCGTCTGCGGCCATTTGCGCGAGCGTCGCCCCGACATTGCCGAATCCAACGATGCCGAGTGTTTGTGCGCCGATGTCGTGCCCCGCATTTGCATGGTCGCGGCCGGCGAACCAACCCTTGCTGCGCAGGTCGCCGTCAACCATGCGGAAGCGCCGCAAAAGCATCATCGAGCACATCAGCACGTGTTCAGCCACTGTGCGCGCATTTGCTCCGGGCACATTGGCGATCAACACGCCTGCACTCGTTGCCTGCTCGAACGGGATCATGTCGATGCCGGCGCCATGCCGGATCGCGGCGCGAAGGCGAGGTGCATCGGCGAACAAGGCAGGCGGCAGGGGCGCGCGCACGATGATGATTTCGGCCTGACTCCCCTCCTCGATCAGGACCCCTTCATCGAGTGAGGAGGCCACGACGAGCCTGCCTGCCTTGCCCAACATTTCTTCCGCCACGGGGTGAAGTGCGTGGGTCGAATAGATCGTCGCGGCCATCCCCTCAGATTCTTTCGAGTTGAGGCGCGGCCCACTCCGGCCTGCCGCTTGCGATCAGGCCTTTCCAATAGCTTTCCGCGCCCTGGAGATGGGCGCTCATCAATGCCTGCGCGAGATTTCCGTCGCGCCTCAGAAGCGCATCGAAGATTTGCAGATGCTCCTGATGGGAGCGCCGTCCGCGCTCCGGGTCGTCGAAGTAGATAGGCAGGCGTTGCTCGCCGAGCACGTAGTAGACGCTGCACACGCGATGAAAGACGCTGTTCTGCGTCGCGCGCACGATCTCGAGGTGGAAGTCGCGATCATGCCGTGCAAGGCCTTCACCGCGCGCGAGGCTTTCCTCGGATTCCCGCAATATTTCGCGCAGCCGTTCGAAGTTCTCCTCCGTGGCGCGGCCGCATGCCAGTTCCGCGGCCTTGATCTCGTGGATCTTTCGCAATTCCACCGTCTCGTAGATCTGGATGGGGTCGAGCGGCACGCCCGCTTTCGCGAACAGCGCAAGCGCCTCGACGCTGGCTTCGCGGGTGGTGAGATAGATGCCGGATTTGGCGCGGCGCTCCACAATGCGCATTGCCTCCAGAATGGCCAGCGCCTCGCGTATCTGCCCCCGGCTGACCGAAAAATGATCCGCTAACTCGCGCTCCGACGGCGTACGTCCACTCTGCTTGTCCGAATTGGAGAAGAGGTACGCGGCCAGTTCGGCCAAGAGGTTTTTTTCTTGTGTCATCCGGTTTGTATATGCGCCGTCAAAAAATCCTCGTCGATGGTAAAGCCAAGTCCCGGAGCGTCGGGAATGGCGATCATGCCGTCCTTTGCCTCCACCGATTCTGTCACAAGGTCGTGTATCATCGGGTTGGCGCCAAGCGAATACTCAATAACAAAACTTGAGGGCGCGGCGGCGCACAAATGCAAGCCCGCGAAAAAGCACGGTGCGCCCGCCCAGAGATGGGGAGCAAATCGCAGGTTGAATGCGCTCGCGATTGCCGCGATCTTCATTGCTTCGCTGATGCCACCGCAGAAGGCCGGGTCCGGCTGGAGAATATCGGCGGCCCGCAGCACGGCGAGGTCACGAAACGCAAAGCGTGTCGCCTCGCTTTCCCCCGTCGAAACGGGTACGCATCCGGCGGCCCGCACTTCCGCAATGCCCGGCTTGTCGTCTGCAATCACGGGCTCCTCAAACCACGCAAGATCGCAGTCCTTGACCATGTGAAGAAAGCGCTTCGCGTCGGCCACGGTGTAGGTGCCATGCGCATCGACGGCGATCTCGATTTCCGGACCCAGCGCCTTTCGCGCGGCCTTCACGCGCTCCGCCGAAATGTGCGGCGCACCATCCATCGCGCCGACCCGCATCTTCACCGTCCTGAAGCCGCCCTTGTCGATATAGGACTGGAGTTGAGCGCCGATTTCCTTGGCATTGGCCCAGCCCCCGGAGGCATAGGCAGGCAGGCGGTCGGCTTTCTTGCCACCGAGCAATTGCCAGACCGGCGCGTTAAGCGATTTGCCGGCAATGTCCCACAGCGCGATATCGACCGCGCTGATCGCGGCGACGCTCAGGCCTCGCCGCGCCAGTTCGGGCATGGCGTGGCCGGCGGCGGCGGCCTTTTCGTGCCGCACGCCATTGTAGAGCGATTCCCAGATGCCGGATATGTCGCGTGCATCGCGCCCGACCAGCCTCGGACCTACCTCGTGATTGAGCAGATGGGCAAGCGCGCTGTAGGTTCCCGCGCTGCCGGCGGCGTTCTTGCCCTCGCCCCAGCCGACAATTCCGCTATCGGTTTCGATGCGCAGGATTGCGGCGTCGAACGTCGTCAGGCGACCGAAATCGCTCCGGTGCTGCCGGCTTGCTTCGATGGGTATGCGAACCCACCACGCCTCGACTTTGGCAATGCGCATCCCCACCTCTTCTGGGTTTCCGGCGTCTTGCCCCAACCGCGAGGCGGCTGGGGCTGCGGTGCGTTACTTGATAAGCGGCAGGATTGTATCGGCGGTGATGCGCATCTGGTCGGTATAGAACTTCTCCGTGAGCAGGCTGGAGCCGTGGTCCTGAATGAATTTCAACTGTTCTGGCGATATGTCGACCGGATTGCGCTCGACCATGTCGGGATAGCGGTTCGCTGGCGTGCGATCGACCGGGGCGACGAACTCGTTGGTGAGGGCGCCGTCATAGCCGACGTCCTTGAGAATACCGACGATCTTCTTCCAGTCGATGGTGCCGAGACCCGCCGCGAAGCGGTTGTTGTCCGCGACGTGGAAATCGAAGAGCCGCTTGCCAGCTTTGCGGATTGCTTCCTCCACGTCGAATTCTTCCATGTGAATGTGGTAGGCATCGAGGCAAACGCCGCATTCGGGACTGACCGCATCCGCCAGCGCCAGCGCCTGTTCCCCCCGGTTGAACATATAGGTCTCGAAGCGATTGAGTGGTTCCACCGCAATCCGCACGCCGACCTTCTTCGCATGGGTGAAGCATTCGCGCGTGGCGTCCACCACCCATTTCCATTCCTCTTCCTCGTTGCCGTCCGGAACGACCTTTCCGACGGTGCAGGGCACGAGGGTGATGATTTCCCCGTCCAGTTCGGACACCATTGTCAGCACGTCTTTCACATACTGAACCGAGCGCTCGCGCTGGCCCTGGTCCTTCGCTGCCAGATTGCGCTCGCCCAGCATCAGCGTCACCGCACCCCAGCAGCGGATGCCGTGCTCCTTGAGAGATGCGCGTGTTTCGCTGGTCTTGTACTGCTCCGGCTCGCCCGAAATCTCGATACTCTCGTACCCGAACTTCTTTATGCGTCGCAGCGTCGTGTCGAGCGGCTCTGCGCGCATCCAGTTGTGTGTCGAAAGATGCATTGGTCGTCCCTTTCCTCGATTTCGGCTTTCGCTTCGGCGCGGAGCGCCATTCTCCTCCCAAACGACCGCCAGACTTCCATCTGGTTCGACCAATTTGGCTTCAGCCGATTTCTAACGGAATTGAGAAAGCCCTGCAAGCATGTTGGCAATTGGCGAGAAAGAATGTGGATAGATTTGTAATTTCAACTATTTGTTTGTCAAAATGGCGGATATCGGCGCGGCGCTGATTGTGCGCGGATCATTGACTGTATTGGTAAGACCAAATAAGCGAACAGGTGCGAGAAGGGCAGATTTGGAGCGTTCTGCTCGGGAGTGCTTTGCGGACTTGCCATAGAGCGGGGTGCGCACAGGCGTTGCCGCCCGAGGAACAGCTGTCAGGATAGGCCGAATAATCCAGAAACTCACTAAAATGAGCCGGGAGAAACGCTCGAAACGGCAGCCGTCCTTGCAGTTCTCAATGCCCGCCGGAAAACACCAGTGTCTGGAAGGGCAGCAAGATGGCTTGAATTCTGAGCACGATCGCATGAACCACCCCGACCGTGTCGATCATGTGCAAATACAGGCTGGTCATTGTCCCCAGATCCTTTTCCTGGAGGCGATCGTGATTGTTCGTATAAGCGTTCGCGAGGCATTTGCTGCCTGGAGGAACCTTATCGAAACCGCCTTCGAAAAGCGGTTCAAGATAAACCGTCAGTGTTCCGGGTGCAGCAGCTTGCTGAATGTCGACGAGTTGATCGGACGCGCGCAATTGCCCGGCTGCGATGAGCCCCTGCACATCCGTCACGACCATGGGGATGATCGTCAAGGGATTCGATATGCAGGTGGCTTCGGCTACCATCCCCACCTTGATGACCTGTGCCTCAAGCTGGTTGAACGCCGCCACAAGCCCCCAGCGACCTGCATCCGCGGGGATCAGCACGCCCGCAGGTCGCATGAGCGGATTGACTATGTCGCCCTTTCTCAAGGTGAACTGTTCCAGAGTCCCGTCTACACCAGCGCGGACCACAGTCTTGTCGAGTTCGACCTGGGCCTCAGCAAGCTGAGCCTGCGCACTGGCTTTCTGAGCAGGCAGAACCGACGAAATCTGTGCCTCTACGGTCCCTCTGTTCGCCGTCGCCGTTGCGACTGCAGCTTCCCTTCCGGCGACAAGCAACTGAAGCCTCTCGATCTCGCGGGGGGCCACCGAAGCGTCGTGACGTTCGCGCAACTCTGTCTTTGTTTCTAGCTCCTGCAAGGCTTGCTGATGAGCAGCCTCAGCTTCTTGTATGCGCGCATCTGCTGCCGCCAGGTCCGATGTGGCCGATACGATTGCGGCGTCGATTTCCGACAGGCGCCGATTGGCCGTCTCCAATGCCGCTTCCTGTTCAGCGCTGTCGAGCCTGAAGATGGGTTGGTCCATTTTGACCGTATCCCTGACGCCGACATAAACCTCTTCGACGCGGCCCGATCCTTCAGGGAGAATCGGTACGGCACGGAAAATCGAGACGGCATTCGACGTTGAAGGGTGGAAGTACAGAATGAGGGTAATGAGCGAAATCGTCAAGCCGAGGCATGCCGTGATTCCATAACGGAGTTCGAACCAAACCGAGTAGAGCGTGATCTCCTGGCCGAGTCTTTTCCCCTGGACATAGCGCCGATAAAGGTAGTCCGGCAGGATCGTGACCAGCGAGCAAAGAAGCAGTTCGATCATGGTTCAAGCCCTTATGCTTGCCTCTACAGGATGCGCGCCCAACCTATTCCTTGGGACTGATCCGATCCGTTTGCTCTGGAACTGCGGGTGTGTCAGCGGTCGAGGGGGTCGCCATCGCTTCGACCGGGTGCGAAGGCGTCGCAACTGCGGCCGGTGCTTCAGCCGATGAATCGATCTCGCGCGGGGGCCCGCTGTATCCTGCCATCCTTGCAAGGGAAGCGGCCATATTGGCTAGTGGCCCATGGAAATCGGGTATGGGGACAAGCGCGAGGATCAGCGCGGCAACCCAGAACAAATTGTTGTGCGTGAATAGGCCGAGCAAAGCGAGGACTGCGACGATCTCGAATTGTACCTTGTTGGCGTTCTTGTGCGCGAGATGTTCAGGCAGGGCATGAAGGCGGAAGTAAACGCTGCCAAGGCCCAGAACCATCGCCACGAGGAAAATTGCTGCGCCGTTAAGGAACAGATCGGATTCGCTTGGAGAAGTTATGAACACGGGCAGATAGTGCGGCGCGGCCGGGTTCATTGCGGCTGTCATTGCCAACGCTCCCAAATGCTTCATCTATTCGCGCGGTACGTGGGCAAGGACGTCCCATGTCCCGCTTAAACTGTTTACTCTCGGGGAGGCTTTTGCTCCGCGCCAATCAGATATCGCATTATCTCGTCTTCCAGCTCGTCCACAAGAGAAGTGTATTCGGCGATCTTCTTGGCCTGCCGCGGTCTTTGTTTCTTTTCGCGAAGCAGCAACTGCCGCGCCAGTTGGTAGTCCTCACATAGATCCCGCAGAAAATCGTCCACCTGCGCGCGGGATTTTATCAGGTCTGATACATCGACGAACCGGGCCATTGCGGTTGTGAGCAGCATGGACCGATCCTTCGGCGTCCTCATTGATCCAACGCTCTGTTTGACCATGGATGATATCAGCACAAAGTCATGAACGCACCATGGCACTCGAGGCAAGTAAGTTACTGTAAACGGCAAAAGTATTGATGGCTCGGCGCCTATGTCTGCTTGTCATCGATGCCGCGCAATGCGCTGCCGGCGATACTCCGGAGTGCGCCCAAGAGCTCTTTTGCCGGGATCGGCTTTTGGAGGAAGGCGCTCGCGCCGCCGCTCAAGGCCGCATGCCGCACATGTTCGCTATCATTGGCGGTGACGAGAATGACGGGAGCTTTGCACCCGGAGCTGAAGAGCATTCCCATCAGATCGATCCCCGAGACGTGCCCCATGTGAACATCGAGTATCACGCACGCGGCACGGTCCGGATTTGCGTATTCCTGGAAATCCTCTACCGATGAAAAGGCAATAACGTTCAGGCCATGTGCTCGAAGCAGACGTTCAATGCCCCTCAGGAAATCAGGGTCATCATCAACTATGTATACTGCACCCGGCACACGCTCCCGCCATTCTTGATTTGCAGCGCATCGCGCGGACAGTGGCCCCGCACTCATGGCAACCTAGCAGGTCCTGTTTGAAGGTCGACCCTGTCCCGGCGTACAGTCGCGCTTGCGGGCATCGGCGTCGGCGCGGCGCATTGCTTCCCGAGTTGTGTGCCGCGCGGTCTGAACGTTGCCTGTTGGCGGCGTTTCGTTCTCCTGTTCCGACAATATATCGAGCCTTTCGGCCAGAGAGACCAGATCGGCGAGCGTTCTGGCTTGCATCTTCTCGAATATACGGTGACGGTGGGCTTTGACGGTGCGTTCGCTGATGCTGAGATCCCGTGCGGTCTGCTTGTTTGCCTTGCCGCGAACAACGCGCTCAAAGACCTCGCGCTCGCGCGGCGTCAAACTGTTCAGGAGTGTTTGAGCCTCCTGCCGCCATTCGTGCTTCGCGCGCAGTTTTTGCGAATTCGCCACGGCGCGATCTATCGCTTCAACCAGGGTTTGTTCTGAGACGGGCTTTGTGAGTACGTCCTCCGCCCCGGCCTTTATGGTCTTTACGACTGTCGGCACATCGCCGTAGCCGGTGAGGAAAATGACTGGAAAAGTTGCGCCAAGTTCCAGCAGGCGTTGCTGAAGTTCGGGTCCGCTGAGACCGGGAAGCTTGAAATCGAGAAGGATACAGGCCGGCGCTGCTCCTGATTGCAACCCTTTGAGGAAGAGGTTCGCGGATCCGTATTGGGCGACCTCGTAGCCGTGAAGTCCGAGCAATTTGGCGATCGCCGAGCGGAACTCGTCATCGTCGTCTACAATGTAAATCAGATCACCCATGTCCCCAACCATCCGCCATGGCAGAACTCCGGAGCCGGGAGAAATCGCCCGAACTCAGCTTTATCTAATCGCGCGCGGCCAGGAATCAGCTCGCTTGGTCGAACCAGCCCGGCGCGATGGAGAACCGTCGCTCCAAGCAAGAATATGATCGTTCGGAACCGTCTTGTAGCCGGGAGCGCCGACAAGCCAAGGCACCGTAGTTATGAATAGCCATCGGCAGCAATGCTTTTCCGATGGACCCCTGTACCTCGCTCCGCCAATCGGCCGGGAAGCATATGTGTTCCTCGGGACAATGCCTCTAAGGACAACTCACCTTTGGTCAATTGAACAAGGCCCTCATAAGGTTATGCTTTACCCAGTTCCTGAATTTGTCAACGGCACCATCCGGACAAACAGGGTTCGATCACGCTGCCGAGGGACGGCATGATGGACACTTCTAAGATAAGCCTTGTCGCTTCGGTTGGGAGTCCCGGCGGAGACGTCCGGCCGACCGACTCTCATCATGATCGAGTTCGGGCCGAACTGGATCGGGTTTTGAACTCTTCCCATTTTGACGCATCGGAACGCAACCGACGATTCATGAGCTATGTCGTCGAAGAAGCGTTGATGGGGAGAGCGGACCGCATCAAAGCGTATACGATCGCGACCCTTGTGTTTGGCAGAGACGACAGCTTCGACCCGGCGCTCGACCCGGTCGTTCGAATGGAAGCCCGGCGGCTTCGTCGTTCGTTGGAACGGTTCTATCTCTTTGAAGGCGAAAGCGGTCCGATCAAGATCGCTCTGCCGAAGGGTGGCTACGTCCCTCAGTTTGAGACTGCGAGGACGGGGCGACTCCACGAGGAAGGCGCGAGCGCGAACTGCCCCCGGGTGTCTTTCAGGGGTCCATCCGTCTTTGTTTCAGTGTTCGAGCTTGAATACAGCCACCGTCCCGATGTGAGTTTCTGCGACGGTCTCGTCCGGCAGATTGTAATCTCCCTCAGCCACTTTTCAGATCTGACGATCTTCATGCCCCGGGCGGCTACCGGATTTGATCCGCATTGCAGTCTCGCCTCCGGCCCTTCCGATTTTGACTTCCTGCTCGCCGGCAATGTCGTGGCTGACGCAAACGTGTTGAAGGTCAAGACCACGCTGCTGGACGGACATACTGGCAGGGTGGTTCGAGCAGAAACATTCGTGGGCGATATATCAACAAACGACCTGCTCGACGAACGCGACAGGATTGCCGACAACATCGCGCGGCAATTGTCAGGATGCATCACCGTCAATTGTGATTGAGGCATCTGACCAGCCGTAAGATACACCACTCAAACAATGTAGTTGGTCGTCGCAGGGCGCAGCCTGCCGGGCGTAAATAGAGATCGTCCTTCCTGTAGGTCCGCGCAGGTTCTCTTCATGTAAGCCAAGGAATTTCGGCGACCAAGCTACGGTAAGTTACTCTCCGATACTTGCCATCGCTGTCTTCATTGGACCAGTTACTTCACCACCGGCAGATCGTGGACGTGTCTATCCGACGCGGACAGGTTGATTGCAATGCGCCCGGTCGTCGAGAGAGGAAGGCAATGATGGTTGGTTCCGGTTTGGAGGAAACGCACAGGATCGACCATTTTTTCTCCATGCCCGCGGCGCGTGCCGACCGGTGGCGTGAACTTACCGCTGTGGCTGGCAATTGGGCCGCAGGAACCGCAGACGCCGCATCCGTCAGGTCGGTGCTCGGCTCGCTTGGCGCGATCGAAGGGTTCCATGCATATCCTGGCCGCCGATTGATGGCCAAGTTGAACGAGCACATTGAAAGCGGTTCTTCCGAGTCTTTCGCCGAACTTGCAAGGCGGATTTCGCGCTCGATCATAACGCGCCGCTACAAGCAGGATGCGGCGGACTGGCAAAGCGACGATGCCTTCGGCGACGACATGGGCGCTTTCGTTGACACATTTGAGGACACCGAGAAGCGACGTCCTTACTTCGAGATGTTGATGGTGACGCCGGTTGCCGCCATGCGCACCGAAAAGCTGATCGGTGAGATGCGGCGTATGCGGCGACCCGAAGACAGCTTCATATATGAGGCCGTTCAGGTGTCGTCGTTCGAGGACGCGATTAGTGCGGCGATCATCAATCCGGCGATTGCGGCTGTTACGATCTATGAAGGCTTTGCACAAGCCTCCTCGAGTGCGGCGCCGATCCTGCGAAGTTTTCTGGATGCTACGGGTTTCGGTTCGGCTTCTGTCTCCGAGGAAGATCGACCGCTGGCGCTGGCCAATGCCCTCAAGCGCATTCGCCCCGAGATCGATATCTACCTTTTGTCGGACCGGCGCGTCGAAGCAGTTGCAGGCGACGAGCGCGCGGCAGCCGTGCGTCGCGTGCTCTACTCGGTTGAAGAAATGCTGGAACTGCACCTCACCGTGATGGAGGGGATCGCAGCCCGCTACCGGACCCCCTTCTTCGACAATCTGAAAAAATACGCGATGCGTCCGATCAGCACGTTTCACGCGCTGCCCATCGCGCGCGGCAAGTCGGTGTTCAAGTCCGACTGGATTCGCGACATGGGGGAATTCTACGGTCTCAACCTGCTCCTGGCCGAAAGCAGCGCGACGACGGGCGGCCTGGACAGCCTTCTGGAGCCAACCGGCAACATCAAGATGGCGCAGGAGATGGCGGCGCGGGCGTTCGGTGCGGACCGCGTCTTCTTCGTGACCAACGGCACGAGCACTTCGAACAAGATGGTTCATCAGGCGCTGGTCGCGCCCGGCGACATCGTCATTCTCGACCGCAATTGCCATAAATCGCATCACTACGGCCTTGTCCTGGCCGGTGGCCAACCCCTCTACGTCGAGGCGTTTCCCATGACGGCCTACTCCATGTACGGGGCAGTGCCGCTCGCCAGCATCAAGGACGCGTTGCTGGCGCTCAAGGAGGAAGGCCGGCTCGACCGTGTGAAGATGGTCGATCTGACAAACTGCACCTTCGACGGCCACATCTACAACACGCGGCGCGTGATGGAGGAGTGCCTGGCGATCAAGCCGGACCTCGTGTTCCTCTGGGACGAGGCGTGGTTCGGCTTCGCCCGCTTCTCGCCCTTCCTGCGTCCGCGCACGGCGATGGGCGCGGCTGCCGCGATAGAGGCCTGGATGCGGGATCCGGGGTCCGTCGCTGACTATGAGAAACAGCAAAGCGAGCTTGGCAAATCACCCTCACGGGAAACCCTGCTCAGGACACGGCTCATTCCCGACCCGCGAAAAATCCGCTTGCGCGTCTACCAGACCAATTCCACCCACAAGTCGATGTCCGCGCTGCGTCAGGGGTCGATGGTCCTTGTCAAGGATGTCGATTACCACACCGTCGAGTCGCAGTTCCGCGAGGCGGTCTTCACGCATGCGTCCACGAGCCCGAACCAGCAGCTCATCGCCAGCCTTGAAATCGCCCGCCGGCAAATGGAACTGGAAGGATATGGCCTTGTCACGAACGCGATCGAGATCGCGTTGGCGATCAGGCGCGAAGTGAATGCGCATCCGCTCATCTCGAAGTACTTCAAGATACTCGGCGCCGACCTGATGGTGCCGTCGGAATACCGGAACACCGGATTTGTCGACTTCCTGTCGCCGGGCGTCACCTGGGCCGACCAGGTGCGGAGCATGCATGAGGACGAGTTCTGCCTCGATCCCACGCGCATGACGCTCGTTTGTGGAACGGCGGGGTTCGACGGGACGGAGTTCAAGGCGCTGCTCGCCAACACATACGATATCCAGCTCAACAAGACGTCCCGCAATTCTGTCCTGCTGCAATCCAACATCAACAATACACGCAGCGACATCGCGCACCTGATCCGCGTGCTGCTGGAAATCTCGCACGGTATCGAAGATCGGCTTGCGCAGGGTGGAGAGGCCGGGCGCAAGTCGTTCGAGGCGCGCGTCAAGGCATTGATGCATGAGGTGCCCGATCTTCCCAATTTCAGCCGCTTCCACGATGTGTTCAGGAGCGACGCGGGCGAACGGACACCGGAGGGCGACATGCGCACGGCCTTCTACGGTGGCTATGATCCGGAAGCCTGCGAATATGTTCCGATCAACTCCGAAGAATGCGACCGGCGCCTGCGGGAAGGTCCGGAAATGGTCTCCGCGAACTTCGTCATACCCTATCCGCCCGGCTTCCCGATCATGGTGCCGGGGCAGGTAATCACGCCGGAAACCATCGACTTCATGCGTAAGCTCGATGTGAAGGAAATCCACGGTTACGAGCGCACCAGGGGCCTCAAGCTGATCAAGCCCGACATCGTGGCGGCTGGGGTGCGCCGAAAGGAGCGGACGAAAGCGCCGCCCAAATCGAAACGGGCAGCACGCGCTGAAGCAGAGTGAACGCCAAAGCTGAGGGAACCGCTTTCGCGGGGAAAGAGGGATCATGTTTGAGTGGTTTGCCAACACGCTGCGCCAGTATCCGGAGATCGCGATCTTCGTCTCGCTCGCCTTCGGGTACTACTTCGGCTCCTTCACCTATAAGGGCCTCGGGCTCGGAGCCGTCACCGCGACGCTGATAGCGGCGGTGATCATCGGCCAACTCGGCATCGAGGTCACCGGCCCGCTGAAGCCCTTCTTCTTCCTGATGTTCCTGTTCGCCATCGGCTATGCGGTCGGCCCCCAATTCGTGCGCGGCATTGCCAAGGACGGGCTGCCACAGGCCGTCTTTGCGGCGGTGGTATGCGTCCTCTGCCTGCTCAGCGCGTATCTTGCCGCAGTGCTTGCTGGCTACGACATCGGTTCGGCGGCGGGGCTGTATGCCGGTTCGCAAACGATCTCCGCCTCTATGGGCCTTGCGACCGACGCCATAAATCGCCTCGGCCTGACGCCGGACGAAAACAGGGCTTTGCTTGACGCAATGCCGGTCGCCTATGCCGTGACATACATCTTCGGAACCATCGGCTCTGCCGTGATCATTGCCTTGCTCGGGCCGGCGCTCCTGCGGATCGACCTCGAAGAGGCGTGCAGGCGATACGAGGAGAAGCACGCCGGAAAGAAGGTGGCAGGTGGTCCCGGCACCGCGTGGCACCAGTTTGAACTGCGCGCCTATCGTGTTCGTGAAGGCGCAAGGATCGTTGGCAAGACCGTGATCGAGGCGGAGCGTCTTCTGCCGGAGCATCGGGTCTATTTGCAACGGGTACGCCGCGGCGACGAGGTCGCAGAGGCGACTTCCGACACCGTTATCCAGAGCGGCGATGTCGTTGCGATCGCCGGTCGCCGTGACGTGCTGGTCAATCTGATCGGCAGCACCGCCGAAGAGGTCGATGACCGTGAACTGCTGGCGGTCCAGACCGAAGGCCTGGACGTTTACGTCACGAGCAAAGGGGTCGATGGGAAAACGTTGGCGGAATTGTCGCAGATGCCTTGGGCGCGTGGCGTTTTCCTGCGCAAGATCACGCGTGGCGCGACCGCGACCGACATACCGATCCTTCCCGATACAGAGATCAATCGCGGCGATATCCTAACCCTTGCGGGCCGTGCGCAGGACGTGGCCCAGGCAACGAAGGTCCTTGGCTATCCTGACAAGGTGACCGATGTCGCCGACGTCATGTTCATCGGCGCCGCGATTGCGATCGGGGCGCTCGTCGGCGCACTCGTCTACAATGTCGGCGGCGTGCCGCTGACGCTGTCCACGTCCGGCGGTGCATTGATCGCGGGCATCTTCTTCGGGTGGCTGCGGTCGGTTCGTCCGAAGTTCGGGCGCATACCGTCACCAACAGTGTGGTTCATGAACTCGGTCGGCCTCAACGTGTTCATCGCCATCGTCGGACTTTCCGCCGGGCCGAAATTCGTGGCGGGATTGCAGCAGCTTGGCTTCGGCCTGTTCCTCTGGGGAATTTTCGCAACGACCCTGCCGCTCGTCCTGTCCATGTACGTCGGAAAATACCTGTTCCGCTTCGACGACGCGATTGTGTTGGGCGCTGTTTCCGGCGCGCGGACGACGACTGCGTCGCTTGGAATGGTTACCGACCGCGCCAACAGCCAGATCCCGGGCCTTGGGTATACCGTGACCTATGCGGTGGGCAACACATTGCTGACGATTTGGGGAATGGTCCTCGTGATCCTGCTCTCCTAGCTCGTCGCATCGGACATTTCTTAAGGTGCAACCGACCGCGCGCTGATCAGCGCAATCTGGAGCGAACCATGGCTGAATTGATGACCCTCCGTAAGTTCGAATCCCTGAGCCCGTTTGAGATCAAGAATGAACTGATCGATCTCGCCAAGGACGCTTCGAGAACCGTTCAAGCGGCATTCCTGAATGCGGGTCGTGGCAATCCCAACTGGATCGCGACCGAGCCGCGCGAAGCGTTTTTCCTGCTCGGGCAGTTTGCCATCACCGAAAGCAAACGCGTGATGGACATTGCACCCGGCATCGGCGGTATGCCGCAGGCCAGTGGCATCGCCTCGCGGCTTGAAAGCTGGCTGGTCAAGCACGGCGACATGCCGGGGGCCGCTGTCCTCATGAAAATGGTGAAATTCGCGGTCGAGAAATTTGCATTCGATCCTGACGCCTTCGTTCATGAGCTGGTCGACTCGATCATCGGCGACAACTATCCCGTGCCGGATCGCATGCTCGTCCATAATGAGCGGATCGTGCACGAATACCTGATGTGGGCCATGTGCGGCGAACCGCGTCCCTCCGGCAAGTTCGACCTCTATGCCGTGGAGGGCGGCACGGCGGCGATGTGCTACATATTCAAATCGCTAAAGGCCAACAGGCTGCTGTTCCCGGGCGACACCATCGCGCTCGGAACGCCGATTTTCACGCCCTATCTCGAGATGACGCATCTCGAGGATTACGACCTCAAGGTGGTCAAGATTGGAGCGCCGCAGGAAAACAGGTTCCAGTATTCCGACGAGGAAATCAGGAAGCTTGAGGACCCGAGCATCAAGGCATTCTTCATCGTCAATCCCGGCAATCCGACAGGCATGGGGATGGACCGGGAAACGATCGGCAAGATTGTGAACCTCGTCAAGACGAAGCGTCCCGATCTCATGCTGCTGACCGATGATGTGTATGGAACCTTCGTCGATGATTTTCGCTCCCTGCTCGGCGAGCTTCCCCGCAATACGATCGGCGTCTACTCCTATTCCAAATATTTCGGTTGCACGGGTTGGCGCCTCGGGGTGATCGCAGTCCACGAGGACAACATCTTCGATGAGATGATCGCGAAACTCCCGCCCGATCAGTTGAAGGCTCTCGACAAGCGCTACGGACCGATAACGCTTGAACCCCGCAAGCTGAAGTTCATCGACCGCATCGTTGCCGACAGCCGTGACGTCGGCCTCAACCACACCGCCGGGCTCTCCCTGCCGCAGCAGGTGATGATGACGATGTTTTCTCTTTCCGAATTGATGGACGTTGAAAAGGCATACCAGAAGGCATGCATGGAAATCGTCAAGAAGCGCTTCTGGGCGCTGGTCGAAAGCCTGGGCCTTGAGCTGAGCCCGAACGCCAATTTCGATGCCTATTACGGGCTTATCGACTTCGAGTTCTGGGCCCGGAAAAATATCGGTGACGAGGCGGTCGAATATTTGAAAAAGAATGTCCATCCGCTCGACTTGGCCTTCCGGCTGGCCGAGGACCACGGCATCGTGCTGTTGAACGGAGGCGGTTTTGAAGCGCCGCAGTGGTCGATGCGCGTCTCTCTGGCCAACCTGCCCGATGAAGCCTACGACGCCATTGGCCGAGGGGTGCGAACAATCGCGCGGGGCTATCGGGACGTCTATGAAGCGTCGAAGACGCCGAAGAAGTGACCGCGCGCAATGCTGCCGTGGCTTGAGCAATTTCTCGTACGGTATCCGGAACTGGCGCTCTATCTCGCTATCGCAATCGGCTATCTGATCGGGGCAAAAAAGTTCGGGACCTTCTCTCTCGGGCCGGTGACCGGCTCTCTCTTTGCGGGAATACTGATCGGCCAGTTTGCGGAAGTACCCGTTTCCGCCACGACCAAAGCGTTCCTGTTCCTGCTGTTTCTTTTCGGCATAGGCTACTCGGTCGGTCCGCAGTTCCTGCAGACCATGCGGAAAGATGGCTTGAAGTCTGTCGCGCTGGCGCTGGTTTGCTCAGGCGTCGGGCTTGCCACCGCCTATGTAGTGGCGCGATTTCTCAACCTCGATGCCGGCTTTGCCGCCGGCCTGCTCTCCGGCGCACTGACCCAAAGTCCTGCCATGGGCACCGCGACCGAGGCGATTGGCGCGCTCTCGCTGCCTGCAGCCGAGCAGGCCAACCTTGTGGCTCATGTCGCTGTCGCCGACGCTGTTTGTTACCTGTTCGGAGCCGTCGGGGCGATCTGGTTCTGCAGCGTCGCCGGTCCCAGGCTGCTGGGCGTGGATCTCGAAAAGGAGGCCAGGCAGTTGGAGCAAAATCTGGGTATCGAACGAAAGACCGAAGGCGCGGTTTCCGGCTATCGCCAATTCGAGTTCAGGACCTACAGAATTGCTCCGGGGAGGTCTGCGGCAGAGAAATCGATTGCTGAAGTCGAGGCGATGGCCCCGGGCCGCCGCCTCTACATCCTGAGAGTCCGGCGTGGTGGCGAAATCATCGATACGGCACCTGATCTGATGCTGCATGCCGGCGATATCGTCGCCGTGGCGGGCCGCCGGAGTGCGATTGTCGAAATGATCGATACGCAGGCCGAAGAGATCGAAGACCGGGAATTGCTCGACATACCGTTCCTGATTAGCGAGTTGCTGCTCACCAAAGTGTCAGGCGCGACGCTCGCCCGCATTGCCACGGAAGGCTGGGCCCGAGGACTATATCTGCGTTCCATCAGGCGAGGTGAGGTCGAGCTTCCTATCAGGCCGGACATCGTCCTTGAACGAGGCGATATCTTGAGCCTTGTCGGTCCGGAGCCGATCGTACGGCGTGCCGCCGACGAACTGGGTCCGATTATTGCGCCGACAACTTCCACCGATTTCGTTGTGCTGGGCATGGCCATCTTTCTTGGCGGACTGGTTGGAGCCGCGATACATATCCCGGTTGGCGGCATCTCCGTTTCGCTCGGAACCAGCGTCGGCGCTCTGGTCGCGGGTCTGGTTGTCGGCCATCTGCGAACACGGTATCCACTCTTCGGCCGAATACCGGACGGGGCGATCGCGCTGATGACGTCATTGGGCCTGGCTGCTTTTGTCGCGATGACCGGTCTGCACGCCGGGCCGATTTTTGTCTCGGCGCTCAGGGAAGTCGGGCTCGGGCTGCTGTTCGGCGGCGCCATTGTTACCCTGACCCCGCTTGTCGTCGGGCTCTACTTCGGTCGATATGTGCTGCGCATGAACCCGGTTCTCCTGCTGGGGGGTATCGCCGGTGCACTCACGATGACTGCGGCGATGGCTGCCGTTCAGGCCAAGTCGCGCAGTCCTGTCACAGTCCTGGGTTATACACCGGCCTATCCTGTGGCCCAGATACTTCTCACGCTTTGGGGAACGGTGATCGTCATTGCAATGGCGGGCGCGTCCTAGCCAGGTCGATCGAGGTAGCAAGGGGAACACCAAGATGAACTGGAGCTTGAAATCGGGTTGGCTGGGTGTGGCGCTTCTTGCGGCTGCGATGGCCCCGGGCGTCGTGCGCGCCGAAGGGCTGAAACCGATCGAATATACCCTTCCTGATGGGACGATTGTCCGCTTCTCCGGGCAGATCAATATGGGCGTGCTCCACTATGACGACGGTCGAGACGGCTTCACCAATTTCGTCGACAACGACAATTCCAGCTCAAGGGCCCGATTCCAGATATTCAATACGACCGGCGACTGGAAATTCGAATCCACCCTTGAAGCCGAATACCAACCGTTGGCGTCCAACACCGTCAGCCAATTCAACGACGAGCCCGACTGGGACTTCCCGTCAACCAACCTCCGCAAGGCGGAGATTGCATTCGCCAATGAGAGATTCGGCAAGCTTTGGCTCGGTCAGGGCAGCATGGCGAGCGACGGATCGGCTGAAGTCGACAATTCGGGAACGAACATCATTGCATATTCCAGCGTCTCCGATACGGCGGGAGGCTATTTCTTCCGCCTTAACGGCAATGGCCTGTCGGACGTGACGGTCGGCAGTTCGTTTTCAAACTTCGATGGACTTGGTCGCAAGCTGCGCGTGCGATACGACACTCCGACCTTCCACGGATTCGGGCTGCGGGCTTCCTATGGCGAGGATGCGCTCGGCGGGAAGTCGGATCCGCTATACGACATTGCCGCCGTGTATTCCGGTGGCTCTGACGTGTTCGACGTCGATGGCGCCATCGCCTATGCCCATAATGACGGCAGCGATGTCGATACGCTTTCTGGGTCAATTTCGGCGCTTCACAAGCCTACCGGTATCAGCTTGACCCTCGCTGCGGCCCGCGAGTTCACGGACGGCGTCGAGGGGAGCTATGGATATGCCAAGCTTGGCTATCAGCACGATTTCTTCGACATCGGTGCAACCGCATTTTCAGTGGACTACTATTTCGGCAAGGACATCGCGGCTGATGGTTCCGACAGCGATTCGATCGGATTGGCTGCGGTACAGAATATTGACGACTACAATCTGCAGCTATGGGCGCTGTGGCGAAACTACAGCTACGACGACGATGGCGGCGAATACGATGACGGGCAGGCCTTCTTCGGCGGCGCCCTTTTCAAGTTCTGACCGGCGCTACGGTAACTTACCCTTTGATCCTTGAACCCTGAAATCGACTGGCGACAATTGCCGGACGCGCATGTTGCCATAGGCTCTTGAATGGCCGCGCCCTTGGTCGCGAGTTCGGAGGAAATGATGGGCAAGGCGAAAGCAAGAAAAGCAAAAGAGACCCAGGAAGGTGAGAGCGGCGGCACGGAAGGCGGAGCAACCGTTTCGTCTTCCCCGGAAGATGGCACGGAATCCGGCAAGAAGTCCGGGGCCCGTTATGCCAAAAAGCTGGCTCAGTTGCAGGTCGAGATTGCGCATCTCCAGGCCTGGGTGAAAAAGTCCGGCGCGCGGATTGTGATCGTGTTCGAGGGTCGGGATGCCGCAGGCAAGGGCGGCGTCATCAAGCGCCTGACCGAAAGGGTCAGCCCTCGCGTCTTCCGTGTCGTGGCGCTGCCCGCACCAACCGACCGTGAAAAATCCCAGATCTACATGCAGCGCTACGTGGCGCAGTTGCCGGCGGCCGGCGAAGTCGTGATTTTTGACCGATCCTGGTACACGCGGCCCGGCGTCGAACGCGTCATGGGCTTTTGCAGCGAGAGCAAGGCGCGCCGCTTCCTCGAACTGGCGCCCCGGTTTGAGGCGGCAATCGTCGAGAGCGGCATAACTCTGCTGAAGTATTTTCTCGACGTCAGCGAGGAAGAGCAGGAAAAGCGATTTCGGCAGCGCATCGACGATCCGCTGCGGCAGTGGAAACTCAGCCCGATGGACATCGAGTCCTACCGGCGCTGGTGGGACTATTCGAAGGCCTACAACGAGATGATCCGCGCGACCGACACGGCACATGCCCCATGGTGGGTTGTGCCCTCGGACGACAAGAAGCGCGCCCGCATCAACTGCATCTCGCACATCCTCAGTTCAATCCCTTACGAGCAAGTTCCTTTCGACGAGCCCAAGCTGGGCAAACGACAAAAACGCCCGGACGACTTTGTCGACGACGATGTTGGAAGGCGCATCGTATCCGACGTGTTCTGACCGCTGCCTGTCCGAGAATATCCGCAAGGGAGATGAGCCATGTCCGAGGGCAAGAAAATCGATCCGAACGCAATGCCGCCAAGCGCCGATCAGCTTCGCAAAACGCTCATCGACGAGCAGATGGCGGAGATGAAGAAGCGCGAAGCGCAACGTGCCCTCGAGCAGCAGAAGCTGACCGCCTTCACCGACGATTTCCTCAAAGGGCAGGTGACGGACGACGAGATTGAGCGGATTCGGCGCATCGTCATGAGTGCGGTGAAGCAGGGGAAGTACGAGGCGCTCGTTTACACCTTCCCGTCAGATCTTTGCTCGGACAGCGGGCGGGCTATCAACAGCGGAGACCCGGCATGGGCAGATACGCTGATGGGCAAGGCCCGGCAGTTCTATGAACGCTTCGTCAGGTTCGGAAAACCTCAGGGTTTCAAGCTGAAAGCCATGATCGTGACCTTTCCCGGCGGCATTCCGGGTGATGTCGGATTCTTTCTGAACTGGGCACCCGAAGCAAAATGAAACGGCTTGTGGCAATTCGAACTCTTGGGAGCATTGCGCGATGACGTCTGTATCGCTCGCATGGCATGGCGGAAAAAGAACAGTGCGAACCCTGTCCAGAAGTGCCGGCGCATTGATTTGCCTGGCTTGCTGGCCAGGCCATTCCTCGGCAGCCGATCTGTCGTTCAGGGACTTTCCCTACCTGATTTTTTGTGAGTCTCACGGGACCGACTATGCGTTCTATTTTTCCCGGCTCGGGAGCGACGGACGCGCCATATATCTCACGCCGGACAATCAGGCCGGGACCATCACAATCGACGGCGTGGCGCTCAGGGTTGGTGGCGACCAGTCGGGAAGCTGCTTTGACAAGACCCTCGATGAATTGAGGGCATCCGGCCAGGCGTTCGACCTTCCAGCGCGCTGACACCGACGCCGCGATGTCGCGGCCGCACTCAGCGTGACAGCGATCCGCTGCTTTCGTAGGCGTGAAGCGCTGCTTCGGCATTGTGGTACATGGTATTTGGACCCAGCATGTCGGGGAGCGTGGAGGCCCTGATATAGTCGAGCACTGCCGGATTGAGGCCGGCCAGCCATAGCCGCACACCCCGTTCCGTCAGGCGCTGACTGCCTTCGGCCAACATCTGCAAGGCGGAGTATTCGATGTCCACGGCACTGCTGAGATCGAGCACGACGACGCGAGGGCTGTAGGTCGAGATCGCGGCCTGGATCTGGTCGCCCACCTGTTGGGCGTTGAGGAAAAATATCCGGCCTTCCGGTCGAAGGATAAGCAAGCCCTCGACGGTCTCGTCATCCGGATGCCTGGTCAAAAGCGGTCTCAATATGCCGCTTCCTTTTTTGCGTCCGATTATGTGCACCGTTGGGTTGGCAACCTGCATCGCTAGGCTGACGAGCGAAAGTATGATCGCGACCACTATCCCTTGAAGCGTTCCAAACAGAAGCACGCCCAGGAACGCCACTATGGCCCACCGGAATTCCATTCGCCTGACTGCTCGAATGGAGGCAAATTCGGCCGGCTGGATGAGGCCGACCGAGTAGGTGATCACGATTGCGGCCAGCACCCCCTGCGGCAGTGGCCCGAGGAGCGGCGCCAGAACCAGCATTGTTGCAGCCGACGCGGCAGCCGTCACCAGCGAGGCTCGCTGCGATCGTCCGCCCACCGCTCGCACGATTGCCGTCTGTGATGTGCCGCCGCCTGCGGGCATGGCCCCGAAGAAAGCGCCCGCGAGATTTGCGGCGCCGGTTGCCACGAGTTCGCGGTCGGCTCTGACGGGCGGATCCCGGGGCAGGGCGAAGGCTTTGCCGGCAGCAATCGTTTCAGTGAAGCTCATCAACGCGATGCCGAGAGCCCCGGGAAACAACATCTGGACCAAGGCCAGGTCCGGTAGCGTGGGCGAAGGAAGGGCTTGGGGTATAAGACCCACCGTCGCGACGCCGTGCGCGCTCACGCCAAACAGCCACGAAAGCCCGATTGCGGCACCCATTGCGATGAGCGGAGCAGGGGAGTGAGCCCAGAACCGCTCCAACAGCAGCAGTGCCGCAAGTGTCGCAACCGCAAACGTCAATGTGAGAAGCGATGTCTCGGACAGTTGTTGCAGAATGCTGAGGGCATCGCGAAAAAAGCCTTCCTTGGTAATGTGTATCCCGAGCAGTTTCGGGATCTGGTCGAGCACGATCACCACCCCGATCCCGGCCTTGAAACCGGTCAGCACCGGTGCGGAAATGAAGTTGGCGACAAACCCCAATTTGAGCACGGATGCCGCGAGCAAAATCGCGCCGGTCAGCGCGGTCAGCGTCGCTGCGGCGACGATCAGTCTTGCAGGGTCGCCATCCGGGACTGCGATGCCCAGCTGCGTTCCTGTGAGAATGGCGAGGGTCGTCGTGGAACTGACGCTCAACACGCGCGAAGTCCCGAGAAAGGCATAGACGATCATCGGCAGGAAGGCTGTGTAGAGCCCCACGCTTACCGGCAAGCCGGCAACGGTGGCATAGGCCATCGCCTTGGGAAGGACGACGGCTGCGGCCGTCAAGCCGGCAACAAGATCTGGCTTGAACCCGCCGGTCGACGAGGCGATGCTGTGGTCGCGGTCTGAAGGATGGGTCTGGTGTGTCATTCGCCTCATCTCTCACCATTTCGGACAGGCGCAGACCCATCGAGGCAAGTCCGGCATCGGCGCCCATTTTGGGCGGCACTATTGTCCCGGCATCAGCTCGTGTTTCCCAATTGCATCTTATTTTGAGGGTCTTCTTCTTGCTATTGATCCGAGGGACAATGGCCGGTTGCCAGACTATCGGCCTACTCTCCAATGTGGCTCAAGACTTGAAGTTCAAACATCCCGGGGGAGTGGGTCCATGCTGTACCAGTTGATATTGGCAGGCGGCCTCATCGCCGGCACGGTCGTCGTTCAGGCCGTGTTTATGTCGATCGGTCTGGGCACGTTGAGATCCATGGAACAGAATGGGCACGCGTTGCTGAAGCGACGACCGAACCTCGTTGTCGTGCTATGGATCCTGTTCCTGCTGGTACCTATCACCATCGACGTATTCTTGTGGGCAAGCGCATATAAGATTCGGGGCGCACTGCCGAATTTTGACGATGCACTGTACTTTTCCACGGTCACCTTTACGACTGTGGGATATGGCGACATCGTGCTGGACCGGGAATCCCGGATATTGGCGACATTTGAGGCGGTCAATGGCTGGATTATTTTCGGCTGGACAACGGCAATGGTATTGATCGTGATCCAGCGCCTGCAACTGCCGGGCCTGCCGAGATGATATCTTCATGCAGGCAAGCTCAGGCAGCGCTTAGCGCAAATGAAGCACCTGGGCTCGCGAAGCTGAGGGATGATTTCGAAGGAACTGATTTTTCGCCTGATGGCGGGCTATACTATCGCTTGAACGCAGAACAGCGTGCTGGCAGCGTCGAGTTCCAGGGAAGCGACGTGTTCTCGGGGAAGCGGGCGCTGAAGCTCAGCGTCGACTCACGCAAACTGGAAAACGGCGTCGAATGCGAGCGCGCCGAGATTTGGGAGCGCACGGACCTTCGTGTTCCTTACAATCAGGGGGTCTGGTATGGGTTCGCGTTCAAACTCGCCGATCCGATACCGACCGATGACCATCGATACCTGATTGCGCAGTGGAAGCGTGAAATACTTCCAGGAGCCTCGGGTGATTTCAGTCCGTTCCTTGCTTTGCGCCTTCGACACGGCAAGCTTCATATGACAGTTGAAACGAACTTTCGCCCCCCGCTGGACGGCTGCCCCGTTGATGGCAAGGGAAAATTCGAGGGCGTGCCAGTCTTTATGCGGCCCGAGAAGAACCAAATGCGTGCGCTGGTCGCGACTGATCCAGGCTGGACGCCTCAGGAAGGCAAACTCTACACGCATTTCACCGATAGAATTGCGGTTGCAAACCACGGCAATTCCTTGCCTCCGCCCGACACCGGCTGGATTGATCTCGTGGTCTATTCAAAGCCCGGCCCGGGAGGAGATGGCAGGATCGAAATCTATGCGAACTCGCGACCTGTAGCTACGGTCACCGGCATGATCGGTCACGGCGACCCCGGCTTGGGAAGCAATCAGTACTTCAAATTCGGCCCCTATCGCTCCAGGCATACTGGCAAATGGAGCATCTACTACGATGAGTTTCGTCGCTCACCGGATCGCGCCGACGTACTCGCCTGACCAAGAGGTGCACTGCGGTATTTCAAGATGGTGCGTAGGGTAGACGGACCGTAAGCCTCGCACCGCCTCGCAGCTGGTTTTGTGCCTGGAGAGTGCCACCGTGTGCCTCGACGATTGTGCGCGCGATGGCCAGTCCCATGCCCATGCCTTCGGCTTTGGTTGTGAAGAACGGGTCGAATATCTGCTTCAGCAGATGGTCGGGGATACCTGGGCCACGATCTGAGACAGACAACTCCGCGAACCCTTCGTCACGCGAAGTTCGGATAGTAATATTCCGACCTTCGACCGAAATATGCCCCATCGCGTCAATGCTGTTCACGATGAGGTTCAAAATGACCTGCTGGAGCTGGACGCGGTCGCCCCGTATCGGCAGCGGCTCGGAAGAAATCGAGCTGCGAAGTTCAACCTGTCTGCCGCGAGCAAACGTTAGTGCCAGCTCGATTGTCTCTTTCACGACGTCGTTGAGATCCATGCCTGTCAATTCAAAAGGCGCCTTTTTCAGGAGGCTGCGCATCCTCCTGATGACCTCTGTGGCGCGTTCATCATTGCGCTGAATTGCATCTACGATTTCTGAGAGTTCCGCCATGTCGGGACGCGGTCGCTTGAGGATGATCTGGGCAGCTTCTGCGTTCGCCAGTATTGCGCCTAGCGGCTGGTTGATTTCGTGAGCGATCAATGAGCTCAGTTCGCCGGCGGTTGACAGTCGGTTGACGTGAGCGAGTTCCGCCAATCTCTCCCGGGACTGTACCTCGGCCAATTGGCGTCTATGACGCTCGTGCAAGAGCACCGCAATCAGTCCTGCCTGCAGCAACAAGGCTATCGCGATGGAGATGATCTGCCAGGAGTAGCGCTCCCACGCAGTCGGCTCCCGAAACTTTATCTCACTCCCGGAGGGCAGCAGGCTTTCTCTGATATTCCAGCGCTGAAGCTGTCGCCAATCATATATGGGTGCGGCAAAGCTTATCGGGGCGTCGTGGATATCGCTTGCTTTCTCTCCGCCCAGGATTCGGATGGCAGCTGCCGCGATCTTTGCACCGCCGTCACTCGGCAATAACATTGGGCCACCGACAAAGCCTCCATCGAAAAACGCGCCTTCCTGCGTAAAGATCGGAGCATTGGCGATTTCGGCGATTCGTTTCCATGGCTCCTTGTCTCCATAGACAGCACCGGCGCCGTCGACCATCAGCTGCTGAAAAAAGATCGCGCTGTCGGGTGGCAGATTCGCGAGTTCGTGCAGCACTTCCTCAAAGGGGAGATCGTTGTAGAGGCGCAATTCGACACGATCTCCGAGTAGCGGTTTCAGCTCTCGTTGCACGTCCTTGATCCAAAGCTGTTCGCCCGGCGAATTGCCGATAATCATCGCGATCGTCTTCGTGTCTGGCAATAAATGCAGGATGTTCTCGAACGCAGCAACGTGATCGACATGTGTCGCGACCACCGTGTCTTGCCCGGACAACATTGATTTCTGGACCCGGCGCACTTCAACCGCGGCGAGAAGCATCGGCGTGTTGGGAAAGAGGTCCGCGCGATATTGCTGGACGAAGCGAGCAGCGGGCGCTCCGATGGCGACGATCAAGTCCGGTTCGCGTTGCGTGTAAAGTGCCGTGAGATATTCGACAAATTTTGCATTGACGGCATCCTGGCCGTCTAAGGCCGTAACGAGAGATTGCTCGCGAATATCCAACGGCCAAGGTGATTGCCGGTTCATTTCTTCGCGGGCAACCCTGCTCCAGGTGGCCCATGGTTGGAAGTTCGGACCAAGCGAATAGAGGAAGAGGATTTGTTTGGGTTGATTCGTCGTCGGGCCGGGCTGGGGTTGAGCGGCGAGTCCGCCGGCCCAGATCGACAACATGATCACGGCTATGAACAAGCCGGCCGGCCGCACAATCCTGAGCATTTCCGAAGCAGCCCCATGTGCTTTTGTTTTTTCGAGTGTGTCAGGAAGCATGGCTTATGCCAAGCCGGGCGCAACGTGCGTCCATTCAAGGAAGAGCGCGCCGGAGCCTTACGGCGCGCGAAACAATGCGTAAATGGTCGCATGTCGGGAAGGTGGCCCCTCGTCGGGCCTTACTGTTCAGCTAAGGATTCAATGGTTCGAATGGTGGTGTTTGCAGTCCAGAGCGAACTAGTCTCGGTTACCAATTCCCTGCAAACCGGCAGAAAGCAGGGAAATTCGGCCAATTCGCTGTGTTTCGGCCCAGATACACGACAAATACATTAAACATAACAGGTATTTGCGAGAAAATTCCCTAGCAGCCATTGCAGGGAATTTTATCGAGCTAGCAGGGAACGAAACGAGCCTAGCAGCGAAACTCAATGGGCATTTAGGGAACTGAGGTTAAGTAGGGTTCGTGCGCCCGAGCCGCCCTCGTCAAGCAGCTATTTTGTAATTGCAACGATGACGATCCGCTCCGCTCGCCTTGTCATCTACCCAACTTTAGCAAGCGGCGATAGCCAGCTCTTCGGCTCGATGCGCTTCCAATGAGAAAGTGTTCTATCCACAACCAAGGATTTAGTGCGGTTGACTAGGTGTATTAAATGTGTTCCACCACCCCGAATGAGCATCGAGAAGCCCAAACCCCGCGGACGACCAATTGGCACTTCTCCCACGCGTGCAGAGGATGATCGCATTCTGGCCCGTGTTGCATTGCATCTCACCATGGGACTGGGTGAGGACTTTACCAATTCCGCGCGTCGGATAATTGGCGATCGGCGGGACCATGATGCTGTCGTGAAGCGCCTGCAGCGGAAATGGAAATCTCGTCGAGAGGAGTTCCTAGAAAAAGCACGCAAGGTGCAGTTGGATATGCATTGGAAGAACGACCTGAAGGCGCTCCGGCAAAATCAACCCGAACTCTTCAGCATTGTCGAAACCTTTGCGCGCTCGGCAAAGGGCCAGGAGATCTTGCGTGGCGAAGGTGTCCATTCGGACAATTATATGGCGCTGGGCATGATGCGGCTCTGGGAATTGATTCAGGGCGCAAGTGCCTTGGGCACAAACCAGGCAGATCGTTTTTTCGCCAAAGCGTATGCGGACTGGGCATCAACTGGTCTGGACCCGGATGAAGATTTCCTGAAGCGCATTGCAGAGCTTGCGCTGGAAAAGGCACGCGAAACCTCCGATCGCAAGGCTCAGCAACAAATGGCGAGTCAAGAGGAGATCGGCAAATGAAATCTCCGAAGATTGTCCACCGCTATACTGACGAGCTGAAGCCATTTGCGCGGAATGCGCGTACGCATTCAAAGAAACAAATCAAGCAGATTGCTGACAGCATTCGCCGCTTCGGGTTTACAAACCCTGTCATCATCGATGAGGCAGGCGTGATCATGGCAGGCCACGGACGTGTCGAAGCAGCGAAGCTCCTAGGGATGACGGAAATCCCGTGCGTTCTGATCGGCAAAATGTCTGAAAGCGAAAAGCGAGCCTACATCCTGGCTGACAACAAACTCGCGCTAAACGCGGGATGGGACGATGAGATTTTGGCGATTGAGCTCCAATTTCTTGTCAGCCAGGCGCCAGAAATAGATGTGACGATCACAGGGTTCGAAATCGCGGAGATCGACAGCCTCATCGATGTCGGTGTGAATCCAGCTGACGCTGACCCAGCTGATGATAATATCCCCGAACCTTCCAGCGCCAATCCCGTGACTGAAACTGGCGACGTTTGGCAACTCGGACCTCACCGTCTGCTGTGCAGGGACGCGCGCGATGTCAACGCCTATAAGCAACTGCTATGGGTCGACGGTTCCTTGCCAGAACTTGCGCAGATGGTTTTCACTGACCCGCCTTTCAACGTCCGCATCGATGGCCATGCAGGGGGATCAGGCCGTATTCATCACCGCGAATTCGCAATGGCCTCAGGAGAAATGTCGCGTGCGCAATTTGCGCGCTTCCTTTCGGACGTTTTTGAGCAGTTGAAAGCGCATTCGATCGATGGATCGATCCACTATATCTGCATGGACTGGCGCCATATGGCCGAGATGCAAGAGGCTGGTGAGAACACCTTTGCTGAGCTCAAGAATCTTATCGTCTGGGTTAAAGATGCTGGCGGAATGGGAACTTTCTATCGTTCCCGACATGAGTTGATCTATGTCTGGAAGAATGGTTCCGCTGAGCATATCAACACCTTTGAACTTGGGCAGAAGGGCCGTTACCGAACCAACGTTTGGCAATATCGCGGTGTGAATTCAGGAGGTGCAGCCGCGAGAGAAGCGCTGCTGATGCATCCAACGACAAAACCCGTCGCCATGGTTTGCGACGCCATGCTGGACTGTTCCCAGCGCGGCGGCATTGTTCTCGACCCATTCTGCGGGTCCGGAACGACACTGATCGCTGCACAACGGATAGGGCGTCGTGCACGCACGATGGAACTTGATCCGCATTACTGCGATGTCGCGGTCAAGCGATGGCAGAACTATGCGAAGGATGATGCGATCCTGGCCCGCACTGGCGAAACCTTCTCGGAAGTTCTGAAGCGAAAGTCGGACGGGCCGGCAGCCGGCAACAATGCGACGATTGCAGCCTCCTCACCTGCGGAGACCACAACTACCTCCGACAAAATGGAGTCCAGCCCGTGGTCCCGATATCCGTCGCCATGAGATAGTCATGAACCGACATCGCAAGTCCTCAGATCCAGCCCCGGGTTATGAAATCGGCTACGGCAAGCCGCCCGAGGCGACGCGGTTCAAGCCAGGTAAGTCAGGAAATCCGAAGGGAAAGAAAAAAGGTACGAAATCGATTGCCGGTCTTGTCGAACAAGTCCTGGACGAACCGATAGCGATCCGCGAGGGCGACAGTGTCAAAACCTTCAGCAAACGTGAGGCACTTGTGCGCCTGTTGTTTGCGAGGGCGATGAAAGGTGATCAGAAGGCTGCAACAACATTCTTCTCTTTGCTTAAAGCGACATCCGAACTCCTGCCGGCAATGTCAATCGAATCCGCGCCCGCCGATGACATCAGTGCTGAGGATCAGTTGATCATGGATAGGTACCTCAGGTCCGAAGAGGAATGAGATGTACCATTATCCACCTCACAGGCGCCTGGACGCGCTTTTTCGCAATAACCTTGCCGCCTTTGCAGAAAAGGCGTTCGTCGAGTTCAATCAGACTAATTTCAGCTACAACTGGCATATCGCAGCAATCTGCCACTTACTGGAGCAAGTTGAAGCGGGCAAAATCAAACGACTGCTCGTCACGCTTCCTCCTCGGAGCCTGAAGTCCCATCTGGCTTCGGTCTGTTTTCCGGCATGGCTATTGGGCCGCGATCCGAGCAGGAAAATTATCTGTGCAAGCTATGGCGATTCCCTTGCGACAGATTTTTCTAACGGTACCCGGCTTCTGATGAAGACCGCCTGGTATCGACGCCTGTTTCCTGATCTCAAGCTCGACCCACGCAAAGACACCCAGACCGAACTTCGCACGACGCTGGGAGGTTTTCGCCTGGCAACGACTGTTGGCGGCCCTTTGACGGGACGAGGCGGTGACTACCTCGTCATCGATGACCCAATGAAACAAGTCGATGCCGAGTCTGAAATCGCGAGGGAAAAGGTCATCAAATGGTTCAACGAAACGCTCCTGTCCCGCCTGAACAGCAAGAGCGAAGGCGCCATCATTGTGATCATGCAAAGACTGCATGTCGAGGATCTTGCTGGCCACCTTCTGGAAAAGGGAGGTTGGCATGTCCTCAATCTGCCAGCTATTGCTCAGCAGAATGAGGCAATCCCTCTGAGCCTCACCAGGTTTCATCATCGCAAGGCCGGAGACGCTCTGCATCCAGAACGCGAGTCGCTCGAAATCCTTGCGGGTCTAAGCGCGCAGATGGGTGAAATCCCATTTGCGGGCCAATACCTTCAAATGCCGATCGCTCATGGCGGCAATCTGGTCAAGATCGACTGGTTCCGGATCTACCATGTGGCACCACCCGCAACGTATCCAGCTACAATTGTTCAAAGCTGGGATACCGCGTCGAAGTCGGGAGAGCTAAACGACTATTCGGTTTGCATAACAGCGCTTGTGATCAAAGATTTCGTCTACATTCTGGACGTGTTCCGACGTCGTCTGGACTATCCTGATTTGAAGAAGGCGGTGATCTCATTAAAGGCCCGTTGGAGGGCCAATGCCGTTCTCATTGAGGACAAGGGTAGTGGACAAAGTCTGATACAGGATCTGAAGCGCGAGTTCATCTCGGTGAAAGCAATTGAGCCCGCCGGCGACAAGATCGTTCGCATGTCCGCCGTATCGGCACGCATCGAAAACGGGGAGGTTTACCTCCCAGCGGCGGCAGATTGGCTGGAGCTATTCAAAGCCGAAATCATGGCCTTTCCACGTGGAAAACACGATGATCAGGTCGACGCGCTATCACAACTACTCAGCTACAAAAAGCGCCATTCCCTCTACACGTTAGAAACAATAGGCGAATAAGCAACGGAATATCGCGCAACAAGTCGGCGGTTGCAGCACACGTCCGAGTTGTAGGCGGTGATGCGCGAGCGGCGTCATGCTCAGCCAGTTCATCGCAGTGACAGACCCTTGCGTTAAGTCTTTGTCAGGGTTCCTTGAAATCCCATTATTAAACAGTCGCGGCGCCGTGAACGGGCTGATGCTGGCCGAGGAAGAATGTGAAGCCGTCCGGTGCAGCGATGAACAAGGGCGTCTTTTAAGAAATAGGAAGTCCACGCATTATCGCCGAGCTCGAGACATTTCCTATTTGTCCCTATTGACGGGATGGTGTCCCTAAATTATTTGTTTACCGAGGCCGCATTGGGAATGAGTCGAATAAATGAGTTCGGAAGCCACCTCCTGCCCATCAACGGGAAGTTTGCCGCGGAAAATCACAGACAGCATTCTCTGGACGGGCAGGTGCCTCTTATTTGAATACAAAGGTGGCCCAATTCATTCGCATCTGTCTGCATTCGTCGTGCTCGGCAGCGAAAAGACAATGCTCATCGACACAGGTCTTGTCGCAGAGTTTCCGAATCTCCTAAAGGACGTCGAAACGTTTCTTGACGGGCGTCCCCTGGACTACCTGTTCCCGACACACTGCGAGTTGCCGCATTGTGGCGCCATCGAACATTGGATCGATCGATATCCCGATTGCGAGGTTGTGGGCAATGTGAGGGATTTCGACCTTTACTACCCAAGAATCGCAAATCGCTTGAACGTGAAGAAAGCAGGCGATTCCATAGATTTAGGTAACCGTCGGATCGTTTTTGTCCCTGCAGTTTGGCAGGATCTTCCGAGCCTGTGGGCTTTCGACACCAAAGACCGTGTCTTGTTCGTGTCCGATGGTTTCGCATTCCTGCACAAACACGAAGATGGGCAATGCGACCTCTTCACCGGGGAGCATCCGGCTCCAGATGTGGAGTCGATCAAATTCTTCAACCAGTTGGCTCTGCAGTGGACACGGTATTTCGATGCAGAGCTGACTTTTAACGATATTGACCAGATGTTGGGTCAACTGCAGCCTCGGATGATAGCTCCCGCACATGGCGGCGTCATAAACATGCCAGAGGAACTGCTGCCTCTCATCAAGGAAGGCATGAGGATCGCCTAAGCGATCGGGCGTCCGGCTATTCACTGTTCGAAGAATTGTACAGGCACAAACATGCAACCGAGCGTGACTGAAGAACTTGTGAGAGAAGTCGTCCCCGACAGACTGTTTGTACTCGGAGGAAGCATATCCGCTGAGCGACCTTTCAGCCTGTTCCCACGGGGCTTCGCAGGCTTCATCCCCATCAATTGCTATGTGCTGATTTCTCAGGATGAGCTTATGCTCATCGATACAGGCATTACTTTGCATTTCGAAAGGATACTTCAGGCCGTCAACGCCCTGAAGGCGAAGTATGCAATCGGCAGGGTCAAGATCATTCTCACGCGCCGAGAGCCCGATGTGCTGATCAATATGGGCCCTTTGGTGGACGCCCTCTCAGCAGAACAGGTTTATTGCGGTGGCGTTCTCGACCCGTTTGAGTTTTTCGATCTGTTCGAAAATACAGTAGCGCAGGCCGTTGCAAGCGGTGTTAGCAAGCGGCCGCTGATTTGGATGGCTGCTGGCCATACGGCTGCAGTGGGCGAATTGAAACTGGAAGTCCTGAGGATCAGCCTGCGTGTGCTGACTACATTCTGGCTCTATGAGCGTTCGACGCGGACATTGTTCAGCAGCGATACTTTCGCGTTCCTTACCCAGCCGGAGCCCGGGCCTGCGAAGGCGTACACCAATGGCTCCAGCATTACGGTCGATCTGGCGAAAACCTATCTGGACGAGAAGTTCAACTGGCTGCAAGCGACGGATACTGAGCCGCTTGTGCGTGATCTTGACGCGATTGCCCAGACGTATGAGATCGAAAGGCTATGTCCTAGCCTCGGGAGCTGGATCGAGGGGCGTGAGGCGGTTGACGCGGCGTTCGCCGCAGTGCGCGAGGCTTTGCGACTGGAAGCAAAGGAGCCGTATCGAAGCCGGCTTCAAGGCCTCAATCTTGCTGCGTTGTGTGCGCAAAACTAGAGCTTTGCCGGATGTTTCCGGCAAATTTTTTACCTGATCATGACAGGCGCTAGTATCCATTTCCGATGACATCGGGCGGATATCCAGCCGCCTGCGCCACCCAGTCGCGCGATCTGGTGACCATATGTTCCAGTTGCTTCAGATCGACGCCGGGAAGTTCATCACCCCACTTGACGACCTGACCGGCAATCAGCACGAGCTTGATATTGCGCGCAGTGCAGCCAGCGACAACGGTGCCGACGGCATTGTTCAGCGGCATAGTGTTGATTGCGTCGGCCTCAAGCATGATGAGATCGGCTTCCTTTCCGGGTGTCAGGGTGCCGATCTTGTCTTCCAGTCCGAGGGCTTTCGCGCCTTGAACTGTAGCAAACTCCAGTACGTCGCGTGCTGTCAGCAAGACGGGAGGGTTCTGCGCGCCGGTCAGCCTGAGTTCGTTTGCGGCAGAACGCTGGAGGCTGAGCGTTACGCGCATGAGGCTGAAAAAGTCGTTTGGCAAGACGGATTCGACATCGATACTGAGGCTCGGGCGGATGCCGACATCAAGCGACTTCTGGATCGGTGGAATCCCGGATGCAACGCCGATCTGGGAAATCGAGATAGTGGCCAAGGAAATGCTGACGCCATTGTCGGCCATCATACGCCATCCGAGGTCCGTGACTTGCGGCGTGCAATGAATAAGCGTCACGTCGGGCCCCAGGAGGCCCGCACGGCCGACCTCTTCGAGAACCTCTCCATCCTTCGGTCGGAAGACATGCCCCGAGATGCGAAGATCAAGTTCTCTGGCAAGTTTCCAGGCGTTGGTCTGGTCGATATTGGCAGCCATATACATGGTTACGAGATCGGGGGAGGAGAAGTAAGTCGACCTTATCCGCCTTGCGTCTTCGGGAAAAAAAGAGAGGCCTACGTTTGCCCGGGAATAGGCATACCCGTAGACGGCGCGCAGTCCTGAGTTCATCAGGCCTTCGACTGCCGCGTCGGAGTGTTCGGGTGTGTTCGAGACGTGCGACCAATCGAGCATGGTCGTGATGCCTGCATCGATTGCTCCATAGCAGGTCAGCCGATTTGCAATGAACACGTCCTGCGGTCGGATTGATTGAAGAATCTTGTTTACGGTCTGCCCATAGGTTTCCATCGTCGAATTTGGCGCGAACCAGCGAAATGCGGCTTGCCAACTGTGCCTGTGCGTGTCGATGAAACCGGGCATGACAATCATCCCGGACCCATCTATGACTTCCGCGTCGGGAGCGTGAACATTCGGTTTCACTTCAGCAATCTTGGAGCCGACAACAAGAATGTCGGCCTGTTCGAAATCGCCGAGTGCCCGATCCATAGTCAGCACGCAGGCATTCTTGATTATCAACGAACTATCAGCCTTGCGATTGGCGAGCCGGGCCGGAAGGGGTGCGGCGAGGCGTGGACTTCGCGGCGTGAAGATGCCAGGAGATGCGTCGGTTGCTTGCAGCCTGGCGGGTGGGGAAGCGTTGCGGCATGCGATGCAGGCGCACGAATATTTTTCAGGAATGCGCATTGTGCCTCCGGGACCTGTCGCTTGCACGCAGGGCGACCACGCCCTTTCTATTTCCAGTTCGTGCGTACTGCGCCAGCGTTGAGCCTGCTGTCGGATCCATTGCTGGGCGAGATTGTGAAAGTGCCTCTGCGGTACAAGAACACCTGCGATCGTGCTTGGCCGACACGCAATAGCTGTCCGGGATTCGATGCGCCCGCGCTGGAGATATCCGAGGCATCTCTAGCTATTGTCGTATGCGATCGAACCGCGCCTGTCATCCGGAACGGCCAAGTCCGGTGGAAACTCGAAATCCTTGAGCGCGCTCTCCCACTTCCGCTTCGACATCCCGCGCATCGCATCGAGCGTTGATTTCACAAACCGCTCGACAAGATCGGAGCCTTCAATAACAGCGCCTGAGCTTGGGCAGATGCGTTTGATTTCTCGCGCTTCAAATACCTCCTGTAGATCCTGCCGGAGCGGTGTTGTATCAATCGCCACCATCCAGTCGAATTTTCTGGCCAAATAGTTTTCAACAGCGGTGGTTGAGAGCCAGCTATCGTTTGCGGCCAAATCGGCTCGAAACGGAGCCGTTTCCCGGCTTGATGTGACGAACGCCCACGAGTCCGACGAAAACAGTGTTTTCGATGTGTGTTCGTAGATCCAGTTCGTGGCAAGAACCTTCAACGATGTGCGCAGGAATTCCAGCTTCCGCTCGCCAAGGGTTATGATACTCCCTGGACGAAGCACTTCGAATTGCGGTTTGGCAATCGATCGCATCAGCGCGTATGTGCTCGCCTCATCCATGCTGTCGAAATAATCGAGAGGGTTGAGTTCGCCACCTGCGAATACTCCGCTGATTTTGAAGCTGTTGGCGATTGCCGGGAGGTTGGTGAGAACGTCCGGCTCGCGCCTTGTCAGCATTATCCGCCCGCGCTTGCGTGTGCCAACAAGGCGGGAAAGTGCGTCCATGATCGTCTGCCGGTGAACTGCTACACCGGTGTCGATCAGGACATACTCATCGTCATCGACGATTAGGTAAGCTTGGATGGGCAGATGGCCCCCAAAATCGGCCGGCATCCAACTGACCGCATTCGACGCGACGCTGCCACCCAGTGCGTAAAATCCCTTTTCAATCTCAACGCCTGCTGCAGTTGCCCCAACTTCTCCTTGTGCGAGAGGTTCGAACCTGACGACCTGTCGCGCAGCAGTCGATGTGTCTGCGACTTGACTGTATTGCAGCTTGGTGGTCGTCATGCCTTGATCATTCCCGGGCTCTTCAGGATCTGGAATCCTTGAGCATATCCTTGCGTCATGGCGGATTTTACTCTCGGAATCATGTCCTCCTTGGTATCGATCAGATTGGCGTGCGCCGGCGCGATGTAGGTCGGCTTGAGCGTGGTCACCAGCATGTCGAGGTCTGCGAAGGTTCGTTCAACGTCGGTGTACTTCGTCCACTGCAGCGCACGCTCGTTGTAAAACTGGATCATCTTCTCATCGGCAGGCGGCATCTCGCTGGAGTACATGTCACTTTGGCCCTGCTCGTGGTAGTGCAGATAGGAGAAGCCGTCAGAGACGAACAGAATTCGCTCGACAGGCTCGAACGCCCAGAGCGTGTTAGTCAAATCCTTCCAGATTGCTGGCAGGAAAGTTAGTTGCCGGTCCCCCAACTCGACAGTTTCGCCTGCTCTGACGATTCTGATCCGGTCTGCGTGTTCGGGAAAATACAACCGATAGTCCGCAATATCGCCGATGGCGAGAGCATCGGGATATTTGTGCATCCACTGTGGCAGCAAGCCTGCATGCGGATATTCCCCGTGGGTGAGAAATACGTAGTCGAGGGGTCGGCCGTTAAGAAAGGATTCAACGCTTTCCTCCAGCTCTGGCCAGTGCATTGCATGGCCGGTATCGATCAGGATAGATTTTTCGGATCCGACCACGAGGTAGACCGAAAAATGCCCATTCACCATCTCCTGTCCATATTGGACTTCAAGAATGCCGCCGGTCCAAAGAAAGTTGGGAGTAATGATTCGCGGCAGATTTCCTGTTGAATAAGAATGTTTTCTTAGAGATTCGGGCATTGTGAGCTTCCGGGGACTGTCAAGTTGGCCGCCGCTTTTCTGGTCACTGATGCGTCCCTTATCCCTTGTCCGGCACGCGACGCAGATTAGCCCTATAGCAATGGGACATCGTCCCGTCAAATGGGTTGACTGATCGTTTTCCGCGGTAGCTTACGCATTCTCGATCAGGCGCTGTTGTGCTGTACGGGGCAATCTCGCTTTTGCGCACTTCTTCTACCTGTCCCTATTGACGGGACCATGTCCTATTTGATAGCTGTCCCGTACTGAGATCAGAAATGCATTCAACGGGACGGTTATGGAAAAGCTCATCATCACAGTGACCTGCGACAGCGACTCGGCTTTTCCCGGAAATCCGTACAACCCGACGCCCAAGGGTGTGGATGCGGTGGTTGCCGAATACCTGCGCGGTATCGATGCCGGTGCGGCGATCAGCCATATTCACGGACCGCGCAAGCTTGACGACGCGCCCCAGCCGGACGGCGCGCGGCTGTCTTCGCTGGAGATCCCCGGCTGGGGCAAGATGCGGGAAGCGATCATGAGCCAGCGCGACACGATCATGCAGTACGGCATTGCCAGCGGCAGGTTTGCGCAGCGCAAGGAGCTCATTCGGACCTACAAGCCGGATATGCTTTCAGTGGCATTCGTCGCCCATGACGAATGCTTCGACTATGATCCCAGCCGCGTTCCCAAGGAGATCTACGGCATTCACTCTCGCACCGAGCTTGAGGAATACTGCACGCTCTGCTCTGAGCTGGGCATCAAGATCGAGGTCGAGGCCTTCCACACAGGGGGCTTCTGGAATGCGCAGCGCATGATCGACAAGGGCCTGCTTGCAGACCCGGTCTGGATCACCTGCTTCTTCGGCTGGAAGGGTGGCGCATGGACGCCTCCTACGCCGGATGCGGTCCTGTATATGCAGCGCCATCTGCCGGAGGGCGCCAACTGGAACGCCAGTGTGATGGACCCCAAGGAGCATTGGAAAGTGCTCAGCGCCGCGATTGCCGCCGGCGGCCACGTCCGCGTCGGAATGGAGGACAATCCCTTCGTGCGTGACGGCGAATATGCACGCACCAACGCCGAACTCGTCGAAAAGATCGTCCGCATCGCACGCGAAATCGGCAGGGATATCGCAACGCCTCAAGAAGCCAGGGAAATCATCAAGCTCCCGAAAAGCCCGTGACAGCCCAACGCGACAAAGCCTGATGCGAGGGAGGAGCGCATGCATAGCACACGGGACGAAAATCTGAGTTTAGAAAAAGCGTCCCCCTACGCGATGCTCTCCGATTACG
This sequence comes from Rhizobiaceae bacterium, assembly GCA_023953835.1. Taxonomy (NCBI): domain Bacteria; kingdom Pseudomonadati; phylum Pseudomonadota; class Alphaproteobacteria; order Hyphomicrobiales; family Rhizobiaceae; species Rhizobiaceae bacterium. The sequence goes on from JAMLJB010000001.1 coordinate 2,411,356, forward strand.
TATCGCAAGGGGCCAAGCATTTTGGCGCATGCCTTACGATTGTCGCGATGCTCATGCTGCTTTGGGGCGTGATTGCGCGGTACTTCCTCAATGCTCCTTTGGTCTGGTCCGATTCGTTTGCGTCGCTGCTGCTTCTCTGGATTGTGATGGCGGGATCGGTCACGGCCATCCACGAAAATTCACACATGAAGCTGAGCCTGATCTCTCGCAAGCCGGGTACGAATTCCTTCTTCCATATCAGCGACGCCGCGCCCTTTCTCGGCCTTTACGCACTCCTGATGCTGATCAAGCCATCTTATGAACATATGCACGAGAGCTTGGACATGCTCGACCCGACCACGGGCATGAGCGCATCGTGGCGCGTCGCCCCGATTCTGATCGGCATTGTGCTGATGGCGTTCATGGCCATTTCACGCATCCTCGAGGAGCCCCGCAACTGGTCCCAGAAGGCGGTCGCAGCGCTGGTCGCTCTTGGCATCCTGCTTGGATGCTATCTGATTGGCGAAGCGGTTCCCGGCAACGGACGGCTTATCGCATATTTCCTGATCCTGCTGCCCGTTAGCGTTATCATTGGCGTTGAACTGGTATTTGCGTTTCTTCTGGGAGCTGGCGGCTATGTTCTTCTCGGGACTTATATTCCGGGCAGTGTGATCATGGGGCAATTCGAAGGCGGGATAAGCCATATCATCCTGCTCTCCGTGCCCATGTTCCTTATTCTCGGCTATCTCGCGGAAACGACAGGTGTGGCGCGCGCGCTGATCAACTTCCTGCTGGCTTTGGTCGGCCGCATGCGCGGCGGCCTCTCGATCGCGATGCTGGGAGGAATGTACCTGGTTTCCGGCATTTCCGGGGCGAAGGCTGCGGACATCGCGGCAATCGCGCCGGTTCTCGTTCCCGAGATGAAGCGGCAGGAGGTTCCGGAAGGCGAAATTCTTTCCGTATTGGCCTCTTCGGCGGCAATGAGCGAGACCATTCCGCCAAGCCTTGTGCTGATCATTCTGGGCGCAACAGTTGGCCTTTCCATTGGCGATCTGTTTGCGGCGGGTCTTCTGCCTGCGCTGTTTTTGGCAATCCTGCTTGGCGTAGTCGTCTATTTCCGTTCGCCACCGCAGGCCGCTGGCGAACAAGGGCTGGCGCGCGACCCTCTCTGGAAGGCCTTCATCATCGCTGTGCCAGCATTGTCATTGCCGGTGATTATCAGGACCGCGGTGATCGAGGGTGTTGCCACCGCCACGGAGGTTGCGACAATCGGAATTGTCTATGCCGTCATCTTGGGAATGTTCGTCTACAGGTCTTTCAGCTGGTCAAGCTTCTACCGGGTTTGCCAAACAACAGCGGTACTCACCGGCATCATCATGTCCATCTTCGGCGCCGCGAAGGCGATGGCATGGACGCTGACGCAATCCGGGCTTGCCCATGACGCCATGGACCAGGTCGGTGCCATGCCCGGCGGCGCCGCGGGCTTCATGCTGCTCTCCATCATTGTGTTCTTCATTCTCGGCAGCGTACTGGAAGGTATTCCGGTCATCGCACTTCTCGGACCATTCATGTTTCCCTTGGCAGGCGCCCTCGGAATTCACGAAATCCAATATGCGATGGTCATTATCGTCGCCATGGGAATGGGTCTCTTCGCCCCTCCGTTCGGCATTGGATACTACACAGCATGCGCTATCGGGAACCTCAGTCCGGACTCCGGCCTGAAGACGGTCTGGATATACATCGCTGTGCTGTTCGTCGGGACGATAATCCTGGCAACTGTGCCCTGGTTCTCGCTCGCAATGCTCGGATGAGGAAAGCGTTCAACTGTATTCAACGAATAGCAAAAACGTAGGAGGAACTTATGACAACTTTATCAAGACGTACCGTCCTGGGAGGCGGGTTGGGATTGGGCGCGTTCGCCATTCTTCCCAGCAAGGCGCGTGCAGCGGAATTCGAATACAAGCTGGGGAGCGACAATCCGCCCACTGTCGATTCCATCATTCGGTTGAATGAAGCCGTCGACAAAATTTTCGACGAGACAGGCGGCAGGGTTCGTATCAGGATTTTCCCATCCTCGCAGTTGGGTAATACCAGCGAACAGATTTCCCAGATGCGCTCGGGTGCGCTTGAATTCTATCACACGACCTACGGCATTCTCGCTGCGGTGGTGCCGCGCGGCTCCATGTGCACGCTGGGCTTCCTGTTCGATGACCTGAATGCTGCCTTTGCCGCCATGGATGGCGAGCTGGGCGACTTCCTGAACGCGGAAGTGGAGAAGACCGGCAACATCCTCGTTGTGTCCAAGGCTTCGGATTCGGGTTTCCGCAACACCAATTCAGGCAGCCGCCCCGTCAATGGGCCTGCTGATCTGAAGGGCTTCAAGTTGCGCACTCCACCTAACCCGGTACTGACGTCGTTGTTCACGTCGCTGGGGGCTGCACCCACCGTCATTCCGTTCGGTGAACTTTATACTGCGCTTCAGACCGGCCTGGTGGATGGCGCGGAAAACCCGGTTTCGCTGATGGTCCAGCTCAAGCTGTGGGAAGTGCAAAAGAATGTGACGCTCGACGGGCATACCTGGGATTCCTGGGCGACCTTTGCGAACCGCGCTGCATGGGAACGCCTGCCCGAGGACCTTCAGGAGATTGTTCGCAAGAACCTCGATGAAGCGCAGCTCAAACAGCGTGTCGATAGCGAAGCGGACCAGAAGCGGAGCGTTGGCGTTCTCGAAGAGAACGGCATCAACATCATCAGGCCGGAACCGGGCGTATTCCAGAAGGCTCTGGCCGCGACCAGTTTCTACGCCGACTGGAAACAGCAATACGGTGACGAGGCCTGGGCGGTTCTGGAACGCACAACCAACATCTGAGAATGCCCGGAACCTGCATTGGGAGTGAGCGAGAATGAAGCGGTGGACTGTACGCCCTGAAGGATCGAACTGGGGAGACTTTGGCCCCGACGATGAAGTGGGACGCTTGAACCTTCTCACTCCGGTGCGCGTGGCGCAGGCCGCTTCGGAAATCCGCGAAGGGTTGAACTTCTGCCTGAGCCTTCCTCTCGATTACCCCGGCGGACAAACACTTAATCCGCGGAGGTCGCCTCCGCGGATGGGTGCCGTCGAGCGAGGGGGGATGCCCGCGATCAATTACCCCATGAGGCGCGACGATCCGCTTGCGACGGACGTGCTGTCCGACGACAATGTTCACATTACGCTGCAATATTCGACGCAGTGGGATGGCCTGTCGCACTACGGGCAGACGTTCGACGTTCACGGCAACGGGCGGACAGTTGACGTCTATTACAACGGCTTTCGCGCCGTCGAGGACGTCGTCGGTCCGATGGTGTACGGCGATGGAGAACCCGTCGCAAGCCAGGAGCCGCAGGGCGCGCGCCGTTTGGGTATCGAGAAAATGGCGGAAACCTGCGTCCAGGGGCGGGGCGTCATGATCGATCTCTTCGCCCATTGCGGTCCTAACCGCGAACATGTGGGCTACGATCGGCTTATGCGAATTCTGGAAGCCGACAAGATCGAGATTGAGATCGGGGACATGATCTGTCTCAGAACCGGCTTCTCGAAGTTGCTGATGGAGATGAACCGCAAGCCCGATCCCAATCGCCTATTTGCGGAATCCTCTGCGCTCGACGGCACCGATCCCAAGCTCTTGAACTGGATTACGGACACGGGAATCGTAGCCCTCGCCTCCGATAATTTCGCGGTTGAAGGGATGCCGGACAATATCCGGCATGGCAAACCAAGAGAGCGCGAGGACGCAAAGCCAAGCCCTACGTTGCCCTTGCACGCGCATTGCCTCTTCAAGCTTGGCGTTTATCTCGGCGAGCTTTGGTATCTCGATCCGCTTGCCGATTGGCTGCGGAACAATGGTCGTAGCAGGTTTTTCCTGACGGCTCCGCCGCTGCGCCTTCCGGGGGCGGTTGGTTCCCCTGTAACCCCGGTAGCGACAGTTTGAGAATGGATGAACGGCTCGAACCCCGCGAGTTCGAGTGCGCGGGGAGCAGCCGGCCTAGATATGCTTGACGCCGACGGCCGTCAGGGCAGCCGAAAGGTCCATGGCGAATTTGTGGACCGATTCGCCCACTTGCTTCAGGCGATCGGTGGGCGCGCGCGATAGCGGGATAGAAACAGTCAAGGCTCCCATAACCGTGTCACCTGATTTGATGGCTGTAGCGACACCGGTCACGCCTATGATGCGCTCCTCGACGCTGACGGCATATCCGCGTTCCCGGGTCAGCTTCAGGTCGGCGGCGAGCGCGGGAATTGTGGTGAGTGTGTTTGCGGTGTAGCGTGTCAGGTCGAGCGTCTTGAGGTCGAAGTCTGGGATAGCCGCGAGTATCGCCTTACCGACTGCACCTGCGTTGAGCGGGATACGTGCACCGAGCGGCTGGATATGCCGGACGAGATGAGTGCTTTCGACGCGGTTGATATAGGTGCAGAAAGTGTCGCCGTCCGTATAGGTCGCCAGATAACAGGTTTCGTTTATGGTCTTCACGAGATCGGTCATGCATGAACGGGCGATCTGAAGTACGGGCACGACTCCGAAGACACGTGCCGAGAGTTGCAACAGGCGCGATCCCACCACGTAACTGCCGCTTTCATTTTGCTCGGTGTAACCGTTCTTGGCGAGATATTGCAGAATGCGATGGGTTGAGCTTCGGCTGCTCCCGGTCTGCTCCGCTATTGCGCGCACGCTCAGGCCTTCGGGTTGCTCAGCCAGCGCGAAGAGGGTGTCGACGACAAGATTCACCAATCCTCCGCCTTCCTTGCGCGTCTCCGATTGCTCTTTGTCCATGTTCGCTATCTTGCCCTGTATTCGATGGTTGCTGCATCCTGTTTGGCGCGACCGGCTATTCACCGATGGGACCGCTTTCCAGCCGCTCGAATTCCTTTGCTGGTACAAATATTTCCCCGCAAGCGCCAGTCCCTCCTCTGACAATCAGGGAGTTCAGAACAGGTATCGTGCATGGACGGTGTTGCCAAACGCCGCTGGTTTTGACCCGCCGGCCTTTGCCGGGCATTCGCATGGCTTCTTCAAGAACAGCCTTTCAAAACAACCGAACTAAGCGGGACAGCGTCCCGAATTTTCTTGCCTTCCGGTTGCTGCTCACGTAGGTTGACGACTTAAACAGGGCTAGATCCCCATCATCGGTAACATCAGGGAATCGCATTGGCGGAGAGCGGGTCACGATCGAGTTTCAGGGCTATAAGGGCGCCGCAGGATTTCCTCGCCGGCCTTTTCATGGCGTGCGTCTCGATCTTCGTTTTTGTCGCCACCGCAAATCTTGAGACAGGCCAGCTTGACGCGACGGGGCCTGGCTTCATGCCGAAGATCATGGCAGGCGTGCTCGGGTTCCTGGCCATGATCTTGATGGCACGGTCTCTGTTGGTTGAAGGGGATAAGCCGGGACGCCCGGCGTTTCGCGCGCCGGCACTCATAGTCGCTGCTTTGCTGATATTTGCCGCGACCGTCCGCGCCATTGGCCTGTTCCCTGCAGGCGTGTTGCTTTGCTTCCTTGGCGGCCTCGCCGATCCAAGCAACAGGCCGGTGCCCCTGTTTATCTTTTCGATAATTACCGCAGCGGTGGTCTGCATATTTTTCAAGTATTTGTTCGGGATCCAGCTTCCGTCGGTCGCGTTTCCCTACATAGGTCGCCCGTAGCCGTGGGTGATGTGTTCAACAGTCTCTATCTGGGAGTGACCGTCGTGTTCAGCTCCCGATGGACCGAAATCGGTGGGTTGCTTCTGCCCGTGCCGGGCAATCTGCTGTTGTGTTTTTGCGGCTGCCTGATCGGTACGCTGATAGGCATTCTTCCCGGCCTCGGCCCCGTCGCGACGGTCTCCATCTTGCTCCCACTCACCTACAGCTTGGATCCGGTGGGATCGCTGATCCTGCTTGCAGGCATATATTACGGAGCTCAATACGGCGGTTCGACAACGGCCATACTCATGCGCATTCCAGGCGAAATCACTTCGGTCGTTACCGCAATCGATGGCCACGAAATGGCGCGGCAGGGGCGCGCGGGCTCAGCGCTCGGGGTCGCGGCCATCGGTTCATTCATCGCAGGAACATTCGGCACATTGTGCATCGTCGTGTTCTCGGCCCCGCTGATGAAAGTGGCTCTGTTGTTTGGGCCGACCGAATTCTGTTCTCTGATCGTGATGGGGCTTATTCTCGCGGTCGCGCTCGCAGCGGGTTCCCTTGTGAAGGCGCTTGCGATGGTCGTGTTGGGCATCGTGCTGTCCACAATCGGACTGGATGCCGAAACCGCGCAGCCGCGAATGATGTTCGGGGTGCAGGCGCTTTCAGACGGCATCGATTTCACAGTGCTTGCGCTCGGGCTGTTCGGCTTTACCGAAATCCTCAGAAACCTCGATAGCGATCAGCATCGCGCTACCTTCAACGAGCGCATATCCAATATCCTGCCAAGCTGGGCCGAGATGAAACAGTCTCTTGCTCCGATCCTGCGAGGCACCGTTCTGGGTTCCGCGATGGGGGTTCTTCCGGGAAGCGGCGGAGCCCTCGCTCCATTCGCCTCCTATGCGCTCGAGAAGCGCCTTGCAAACGATCCGTCCCGTTTCGGCAAGGGTGCCATCGAGGCTGTTGCAGGTCCGGAAGCGGCAAACAACGCAGGCGCGCAGACATCGTTCATCCCGATGCTTACGCTCGGTGTTCCGCCTACGGCACTGATGGCTCTCCTGATCGGGGCAATGACCATTCAGGGCGTGGTGCCCGGACCGCAGGTGATGACTCGCAATCCCGATTTGTTCTGGGGGTTGGTCGTGTCCATGTGGGTGGGCAATCTGATGCTGGTGATCATCAATCTGCCCATGATCCGCATCTGGGTAGGGCTGCTTCGCGTGCCCTATGGACTGCTGTTTCCGGCCGTTCTTCTGGTTTCGGCCATCGGACTGTTTTCGGTCGCCAATTCAGAATCCGCGATTGTGTTCGCGGCGATATTTGGCGTGGTCGGCTATCTGTTCACCAAGCTGGGCCTTGAGCCGACGCCGCTGCTGCTTGGATTCGTCCTCGGCGATCTGCTGGAGGACAATCTGCGCCGCGCGCTCGTCTTTTCGGGCGGCAGCTTCGCGACCTTTGTCCAACATCCGATCAGCTTGGCGTTCCTGCTGCTGTCAGGCGCATTCCTGCTTCTGACGTTGGTGCTGGGGCGGCGTCGGGACGTATTCAAGGAAGACATCTAGGTATAAACGGGAGGTATAATTCGATGCCAAGCAAATTCGCGGCGCTAGCAGTTGCTTTCCTGGCGCTGGTTGGAAGCGCGATCGCTCAGGAAACGATCTGGCCTGGGCGCGAAGTAACCCTCATTGTGCCGTTTTCGGCGGGTGGGACAACCGACGCAATCAGCCGAGTCGTGGCCGAGAAGCTGCGCGAACGTCTCGGCGTGTCATTTCTGGTAGAGAACCGGCCCGGCGCCGGCGGCAATATTGGCGTGCAGGCCGCAGCCCATGCGGCGCCGGATGGCTACACCTTTGTCGTGGGTACGATCAGCACTCATGCTGTCAATCCGGTGTTGAGCGAAGTGCCGTTCGATCCTGAAAAGGACTTCGTGGGTATAGGCGGCATCATCGACACGCCGAATGTCCTGTTCGTGCGTTCCGGCCTCGGCATCGAGAACACCCAGCAACTCATTGACTATCTGAAGGAACACCCGGGCGAACTGTTCTTCGGTTCCACAGGGGCTGGAAGTTCCCAGTACATCGCAGCCGAGCTTTTGCAAGACCGCTCGGGAACGTCCATCAAGCACGTAACCTATCAGGGCGCCGGCGACATAATGACTGCTTTGCTTGGCGGGCATCTGGATATGGCTTTCAACACGGCGATTGCCAGCATTCCATTTCTTGAAAACGATGCGGTAAAGGCCCTCGGAGTGACCAGTGCTTCGCGCATCAAACTTGCGCCGGACCTGCCGACCCTCTCGGAAACCATTCCCGGATTTGAAACCGGCGCGTGGGCAGGCATCTGGGCGCCCGCCGAAACGCCGGCACCAATCGTCGCGAAGTTGAGCGAGACTCTCGGCGAGATTATCTCAAGCGCCGAATTTGCCGCTGAGGCCGAAAAGCTCGGCGCCTACCCGATCCCACTAACCGGCAAGGAATTTGACGCGTTTGTTGCCGGTGAGCGCACGAAGTGGGCGCAAGTGTTGAAGAAGAACTGACCTTCAGCAAAGCGCTCGGCCATTCTCTGAACCATAGCGGAATCGGGAAAATACGGAATGAAGAAGGTTGTTCTCGTCGCGGGTGCGACGGGCCTGGTTGGCGACGCGGCGATGCGTCACTTCTCGCAGTCCGGTGATGCTGAGGTGCTGGCTGTTTCCCGCCGCGCGCCGCGCGCCCTCTATGGTGCGCGGCATCTGCGCCTTGACCTGCGTGACCGCGACGCCTGCGCAGAATTGCTGGGAAAGGAGTCGGGCGTAACCCATGTCATCTACGCCGCTCTCTGGGAAAAGGAGAGCCTTGTGGAGGGATGGTCGTCCGACCTGCAAATCGAGGTTAACGACCAGATGCTGCGCAACCTGATCGATCCGCTGATCGACAACGCGGCCTTGCAACAAATCGTGCTGCTGCAAGGCGGCAAGGCGTATGGCTCGCACAAAGGCCATGTCGATATACCGGCCCGTGAAAACCGCTCCGAACTTCGAAGTGAACCCAACTTCTATTGGCGGCAGGAAGATTATCTTCGATCCCGGCAGATCGAGGGCGACTGGTCGTGGACGATCTTGCGGCCACAGTTGATCGTCGGCAAAGCGATCGGCGGTTCGATGAACGTTATCGCAGCGCTGGGCGTTTATGCCTCGCTCCTGCGGATGCGCAGCGAGCCGTTGCACTATCCGGGCGGGGAATGCGGGATAGGCGGCATTATCGATGCCGACATTATCGCCGCGGCAGCGGACTGGGCGGGGCGGAGCGAATGCGCGCGCAACGAGATATTCAACATCAACAATGGCGACGTGTTCCAATGGAACAGCATATGGCCGTCGATCGCAGCCTCGTTCAACATGGAGGTCGGCGAGATCAAGCCCATGTCGCTGCACGAATCCAGTGTTGACTGGTCCGGTCAATGGGACGAACTGCGGCGAAAGCACAAGCTGTCGGCGCCATCGATGAACGAGCTGGTTGGAAGCTCGTTCCAATATCTGGACTATGCGATGAGCATGCGCATTCATAACATCATGTCCACCGTCAAGCTTCGCTCTGCCGGATTCGCACGCTTTGCCGATTCCGAGCAGACGCTAAGAAAATGGTTCCATGAATACATGGCCGAGGGTTTGCTGCCGCCGGTGTGAGACGCGGTCTGGACAGGACGACGGTCAGGCTTCCTCTTGCGGCCGGAAGGCGTGACCTTCCGCCAGAAGGTCGCGCCCGATAAGCGACAGGTCGGGCGCACCGCTAAGGGCCATTGTGCGGATCAGATCCTCGCGCAGGAAAGAAAGCAGGTTGCTCACACCGCCGGCGCCTTGTGTTGCGAGTGCCCAAAGAACTGGCCGACCCACCAGAACCGAGCGCGCGCCGAGGGCGAGGGCTTTGAACACGTCGGTGCCGCGCCTGATACCACCGTCAACGTATATCTCGAGCTTTTTCCCGGCGGCCTCGACGACCCCCGCAAGCGCGTCGCATGTTGCCGCAGCAGTGTCGAGGTGACGTCCGCCATGATTGGAAACGATGACCGCACTTGCGCCGGCGTCGTGGCAACGCAAGGCATCGTCACCTCTCATGATTCCCTTGGCAACGATTGGAAGCGGAGATCGGATAACGAGCTGTTCAAGATCCGCGAGCGTGGCGGGATAACGCGGTTTACCGGACGTCTCAGGATCGTAGGCCGATCTCGCAATTGGCTGCCCCGGCAGATTGGCGAAAACATCGGTGGTCTGACCCAACGGACTTGCCATCGCGCGCGGGCTGCGACCCGAATAGGGCTGATCGAGGGTCAGGACGATTGCCTTGAATCCCGCCGTGCATGCCCGTTCGATGAGGGTATCGGACACACCCCGATCAGGGGACAGGTACAGCTGAAACCAGCGGTTTGAATCAGGAGTTGCGGAGGCGACATCCTCGACGCGTGTGTTGGATGCCGACGACATCACGTATATGCAGCCTTCATCGGCGGCGCCAATGGCCGTCGCGCGCTCCGCCTGCGGATGGAAAAGCGCGTGTCGGCCACTTGGCGCGATCATGATGGGCGATGTCACCGGTGCTCCCAGGATGGTCGTTGCGCAGGACAACTTGCTCACATCCGCAAACATGCGCGGCAGTATTTTCAGGCGCCGCCATGCGCGCTCGTTGTCGGCAGCGGTTTCTTCGTCATCCGCTCCACATTTGCAGAAGGCGAACGCGCCGGCGTTAAGCACCTCTCTTGCACGCTCCTCCAGATTTTCGGGATCGAAGTCGGTCATCTTTTCAAATCTCTTGCGCGTCGCTTGTCTCATCCGATGGCTGGCGACTTGGCGGACTTGCATGTTCCGACGAGCGAATTGCCGCGAGCAGGGCCTGCAATGGATGTTGAAGGCGAATCTCGTCGACAAGCATCGCCTGTGAACGGCACGAATAGCCATCGGCGAGCAGGTTCGCCTTATTCCCGCTGGAGACATAGGTACCCCAGCTCAGGCTGTATATGTGCTCTGAAACCGCACGGTTCTCCGCCTGGTGACCCCATATGCCCGACATTCCGCAACATCCCGAAGGCAGCACGTCCAGTTCGAGTCCCGCCGCGGCAAAGACGCTGACCCAATCGGTGACTGCGGACGGCGCCGTTGTTCGTTCTGTGCAATGTGGCAATAACTGGAATTTTTGCCTTACGCCTATGTTGGAGATAAGGTTTCGATGCCGTGCGAGCCATTCCTGCACGAGCAATACACGCGGCAACCGATGCTGCTCAACCGCTTCACGATATTCCGAGCGGTATGCCAGCGTCATTGCGGGGTCGATCCCGATAAGTTCAACTCCGGTCGCCGCGATCTCTTCGAGCATTTCGGCATTCAGGCGCGCGACGCGTTCAAATCCGGCTAGGAAGCCATGAACATGCAGCGCCTTCCCGTTCGGTCGGAAAGGCGCGAGCCTAGCCTCATAGCCAAGCGCCCGTAACAGATCGAGCAGGTCCGACAGCAATGCCGATTCAAAATAGCTGCTGAAGACGTCCTGCACGATGACCACGGTTCGGTTGCGAAGTTCGTCGCTCATAGCCCGGAGCTGCGCCGGCTTTGCCAGCTCAATGCGCCGGTTTCTCATTTTGCGAACCTGGCTGGCGCCGGACAGCTTCGGGACGTGCACGAGACCGATGCCTCGAAGCGCTGCGCGGCTTAAGGATGTGCCGGCCAGCACGTTCGCGACTGCAGGTGCACGAGCCACGACCGGCGTAACGTATTCGAGCAGTGCAACGACATAATCTCTGGCCGGGCGAAGGTATCGTCCGTGATACACTTCCAGAAACCGCGAACGGAAGGTCGGGATGTCCACCCTGACGGGACATTGCGTGGAGCAGGACTTGCAGCCCAGGCAGCCGTCGAGCGCGGCTTTGACTTCATGGGAAAAGTCGGATGCGTGCCTACGGTATGCGACAGCATTGGCCATTCGCCCGGGCAGGCTGCGCCACCAAGGGCTAGCGCGCAACCGCCGCCTTTCGGCATCGAGATCGCTGCCCGACTGTGTGAGCTGGTACAGCCACTGCCGGATGAGTTGTGCCCTTCCTTTTGGAGAATGCCGCCGCTCGCGCGTTCCCTTCCAGGATGGGCACATCGGATCAAACGGATCCCAGTTGTGGCATGCTCCATTACCGTTGCAGTGCAAAGCCTCGCCAAAGACGGCTCTGGCAATGGGCGGGATCTGCCGGTCATATTCGCCTTTTATGGGCACGCCATCAACGGTCAGCAGTTTGCCTCCGTCAGAGGCCACGACCTTGCCCGGGTTTAGCTGGTTGCCGGGGTCGAACATGGCCTTGATCTGCTGCAGCCTTGGATAGAGCGGACCGAATGTGCGTGGGGCGAATTCAGCGCGAATTCCCTTTCCATGCTCTCCCCATAGCAATCCGCCATATTTCGCTGTCAGCTCAACCACCTCTTCGGTCACTTCCCTGACAAGCTGTCGTGTGCCGGGGTCTTTAAGGTCGACCGCCGGGCGCACATGCAATACGCCGGCGTCAACATGTCCGAACATTCCGTAGGAAAGGCCGCGCCGGTCGAGCGCGGCGCGAAACTCGCGGATGTAATCGGCCAGATTTTCGGGAGGCACAGCTGTATCCTCGACGAACGCCACCGGTCGTTTTTCTCCTCGCATGCTACCAAGAAGACCGACCGCCCTTTTGCGCATTTCCCAGATCTGTCCGACTTCCCGATACCCGCGGGCGATCGTATATCCGATCCTGCCACCTGTCTCGCGCTCCGCGTCGAGCAACTGCTCAGCCCGCTGGACTAGAGCCTCAACCTCCGCTTCGGAGTGGCCTACGAATTCCATGAGGTTTACGGCGGCTGTTCGTCGCGTGCTGTCTTCGGGGAAAAATCGGCCGACATTGCGCCACACCTGATCGTTTCGGGCAAGATCAAGCACCTTGTCGTCAACGGTTTCGATCGAGGCAGGAGCAAACTGCACCAATGCCCGGGCATCGCGAAGTGCGTCTTCGAAACGCGTGTAGCGCATATTAACAAGTGCGCCGTGCGTTGGCATGCGCAGGACGTTCAGCTTGGCTTCTGCCAGTATGGCAAGGGTGCCTTCGGATCCACAAAGAATTGAATTGAGATCGAATCTGCCGTCGTCGCGGCGAATGTGCTTGAGATCGTAACCGGTGAGGCAGCGGTTGAGGTTGGGAAACTGTGTTTCGATCAAGCTCCTGTCATCGCTCGAAATTGCCGCTACCAGTCGATGGATCGCACCGACGGAATCGTCTCGCTCCATGACTTGGCGCAGGTCTTCGTCGTGCAGTGGTGCTGAGCGCCAGACGGTTCCATCGAGCAGTACGCTTGTCAGTTCCAGCACATGGTCGCGGGTTTTGCCATAGAGACAAGACCCCTGACCGCTCGCATCTGTGCTGATCATGCCGCCGATGGTGGCGCGATTGGACGTTGAAAGCTCTGGGGCGAAAAAGAGCCCATGCTCACGAAGGGCAGCGTTGAGTTGATCCTTAACGACGCCCGCCTGGACCCTTACCCAGCCTTCTGCGACGTTGATCTCCAAGATGCGATCCATATGCTTGGAGACATCAATAATAAGGCCGTCGTTCAGCGACTGGCCATTCGTTCCGGTACCGCCGCCGCGCGGGGTCATGGTGATACCTTTGAAGCGCGGTTCACGTACGGTCTTCGCAATCAACGCAAGATCGTCGATAGTTCGTGGAAACGCGATGGCCTGGGGCGCAATCTGATAAATCGAGTTATCTGTCGAGAGGACGACCCTGTCCGCGAATGTAGAAGACAAATCGCCGGCAAATCCAGCTGTGCGCAACGCAGCAATCAGTTCCGCATATTCGCGCGTTGCGGGTTTATGTTCCGAAAGGAGCGGAATCATGCGTGCCGCCGAATTACCTGCAATATTCCGGTCCAACGGACGGGCAAGATGGAAGGTTCGCCCGGGTGGTATAGTCTGGGAACTTGTCTTATTAGGAGGGACATCGTCCCAGAATTATTCTTGTGCTTATCGGGAGTCAATAGTCGGTCGCCGGTGATCTTTAAGGAGCGCAAAATGCCGTCTGAGAGAGTAAAGGCAATAAACTTAAAGGAGATTAGTTGTCCCTATTGACGGGACTATGTCCAATCTGATAGCAACTCCGTCAGCTCAGTTTGGAGCAATAGGTTTGGAGGAATTCGGCACGGCATGCAGCCGTTCTGCCAGTGCCGTGCTTGGAGGATTGAAGCGATGACATCTGGAAAGTGCGCGGCCAAATTCACGGTCGCACTAGGTGCTGTAGTTGGTTGCCTGATGCTGGCCCCGATCGCAGCGAATGCTCGAGAGCCTACTGAGTTGCGCATTGGCATGTCGGTTTCCTCGACCGGAAGTTTCGCGACATCGTCACAAAGTGCCGAGCGTGGCGTCAAACTTTGGGCCGAGGATATGAACGCACAAGGCGGTGTTCTCGTCGGCGGCAAGAAGATCCCGGTCAAGATCATCTCCTATGATGACCGCAGCGATAAGCAGCTTGTGACCCGTGTTTACGAAAAGCTCATACTCGATGACAAAGTCGATATGCTCATGGCGCCGTTCGGATCAACTTTGACCGGCGCTGCGACAGCCATCACTGAACGCTACAAGAAGTTCCTGATGGTCACCAATGCATCCTCGGATGCGCTCTATACCGGCGAGAACAAGTATCTGGTTTCTGTATCGCCGCCGGCCTCCCTCCAACCGCTTCCTATCCTTGAGACGTTGAAGCGGCTCGGCGGAACCAAGTTGGCGGTACTCTACGCCGATGAGCCTTTCCCGGCCAATCTTGCAGAAGTGGCAGTCAAGACAGCGGAGAGCCTCGGTCTGGAGGTTCCGGTGTTCGAAAAGCACGCGAAGTCTACGAAGGACTTCAGCGTGTTTCTGCAGAAGGCACAGGCAGCCAATGTCGATATGATTTATACGACGTCATATGAAGGTGATGTATTGCTGCTGCTGAAGCAGATGCAGGAACAGAATATCAACGTGCCTTCAGTGTACACCCAGTACAGCTCGCAGCCCGGAGTACTGGCTGCGCCGGTGGCCGACTATATCTGGGGCAACAACGGATACGACCCCAAAGTCAACCGGCCTGTGAATGTCGGCATGACCGGTGACAAGTTTGTTGAAGCGTTCAAGAAGGCCTATCCTGACTCGGTCTACTCGGTCGACATGCTTACAGTGTTTGGCTACACCGGGGCTGTCATCATGGGTGAGGTTGCCTCGAAGGCTGCGAGCCTCAACAGTGATGATTTGCGCGCGACGGCGGGAGAGCTGAGCGGCAAGCTTGACACAGTCGTTGGCAAGTACGCAATCGACGATGCCGGTCGCCAGACGGGCATCAAATTCCTGATCACGCAAAATCGGAACAAGTCCCTGGAGGTGATCACTCCGCCGGAGTTCGCCACCTCGCCAGCCGTATACCCGGCGCCGCAGTGGAGCGACAGATAATCGCTCTGGCGGACTGGCGGCAGCTGGGAGAACATTATGAAGGCCGACGCGATTGATACAAGCGTACAAGGATACGAAATGAGCCTGAACTACGGCGCAGCACTTCGTTCCGCAATCCTGATTATCATGGGATTGCTGTTCGTCGTGGGGATGTTAATCCCGCTCATGACGTCGCGGCTGTCCTTTTGGTTCTACCTGTTCCAGTGGATCGCTCTCGCCGGAGGGATCAATATCATTGCCGGGTTCACCGGATACCTTCCCTTCGGCTACGTCGCATTTTTCGGCGTCGGTGCGTATTCGGCAGGCATAGTCATCGGGGTGCTGGGTTGGCCAGCTCCCGCAGCCCTGTTGATTGCTGCTGTCGCGGGCGCCCTCGTTTCCGTGGTTCTCGCGCCAACGCTTCGGCTGTCTGGAATCTACTTCGCCCTGACGAGCCTTGCGCTGTCAATGATTATCCAGACAATTGTGTCGATGCTTCCCGAAGATATCGCGGGCGGCGCAGGCGGGCTTTTTGTTCGCGCCGGTGTGTCTTTCGAAATTATCTATGTCTGCATGGTCCTGATCGCGGCCCTTGCAACTGCCATATGCGTTTACATTGCCAAATCAAGATTTGGGCTGATGCTGAAAGCCATACGGGACGATCCTGTGGGCGCAAGTGCGACAGGTATCAACGTGCCGCTGCTTCGCCTGTACGCATGGATGACGTCGGCAACGATTGCAGCGTGTGCCGGTGCCGTGGAGGCCATGTTCACGTCGATCATCGATACGACCACCGCCTTTGACTCGATGATTACCGCGAAGGCCATCATCTTTGCCGGGATTGGCGGGCTGGGCACGGTGGTCGGACCGATTGTCGGCGCAACGTTCATGTCGGCGCTCGACAATCTAATCTGGCTCCAGTTCCCGACAATGGGGGTTCTGATCCTCGGCCTCGCGATTATCCTTGTGGTTCTTTTCATTCCGGCTGGGCTGGTAGGAACGCTCTTGGCAAAGAGGCCAAAGTTGAGAAGGGTCTTGTTCTAGGTCCAATTCGACTTGATGCGGGGAAAGTCGAGCGGTGCGTCCCGGTCGCCTGATATTCCGGGGTGCATCAAGCCACGTGCCTCGCAGTTCCTTCGGAAAGCGTTTCTGAACTAGGCAAGCAAAATGAATGTGCTCTATCTCCAGCTCGCGATAAATGCGCTCATCATAGGGCTGCTCTATGGCCTTGTCGGGCTGACCCTGTCGCTCCTTTTCGGGGTGATGAGGGTGGTTAACCTGGCGCATGGCGAGCTGCTCATCCTGGGCGCCTTCGTTTCATATTTTTTTGCGAACTATCTCGACGTTAACCCGTTGCTGGCCGTGCCGCTGGCGATTGCCGTCGGCTCCATGCTCGGTTGCGTCGTCTATCTGGTGATTGTGAAGCGACTGCAGAAAGCGGAGGACAGGGAGATGAGTTCCTTCCTTGCGTTCTTCGGCCTGTCGCTGGTCCTGACCGCCATCTTCCTGCGGTTGTTCGATGCTGATATCCGCATCCTGGACTTCAGCTTCACGCCCGTGTCTTTCAAGTTCGGTCCAGTGCTCATTCCAACGGCTCGTGTTGTGGCGATTGCTTACGAGGCGGTTGTTTTGATCGGGCTGATGTATCTGCTCTACCGCACCTTTCCCGGAAAGGCGCTGCGGGCGGCGATGATGAACCGGGCTGCCGTCCAGACGGTGGGAATCGACATCGATCGACTGTCGCTGATCTGCTTCTCGGGAGCGTTTGGCCTCACCTGCGCTACCGGCGTTCTGATGACTCTGGTGTTTCCTGCGTTCGGCCCCATGGGAGGGCTGGAATACACCATTCTCGGATTTATCGTCATCGTGCTGGGCGGAGTCGACAATCCCGTTGGCGCGATCCTCGGCGGTATAGTGTATGGACTTACCCAGCAATTGATCGCCTTCGTGTTCAGCGAAGAGGCCGGTCTGATGTCGGGATTCATAATCCTGACGGTGGTCATTCTTTTCCGCCCACAAGGTCTGCTGGGCAGCAGACAACATATGTAGAAGCCATGCTCACTATAGCCAAACTGCACAAATCTTTCGGCGGGCTCACCGCTGTCTCCGACGTATCCTTTGAAGTGGGAGCCGGAAAGGTTCTTGGCGTCATGGGGGTCAATGGTGCGGGAAAATCCACCCTTTTGAATTGCATTTCAGGGATAATGAGCCCGGTCAGCGGCAGTGTGCTGCTCGACAAGGAAGAACTGACCGGGCTGCCGGCGCACAGGATCGTGCGCGCAGGCCTCGCTCGAACCTTCCAGACTCCGAGGGTGTTCCGCAGGCTGACCCTCGAAGAGCATCTGCTGATCGTTCCAGAACGTGGCCGAAGCTCAAGTGAGATGTTGGAACAGGCGGCCAATGCCCTTGCCTTGACCGGGCTTGATCAATATTCGAACTACTATGCCGGCGAGCTTTCTGGCGGTCAGCAAAAACTGCTCGAATTCGCGCGCTTGTTGATGGTGACGCCCAAGGTCGTTCTGCTCGACGAGCCTTTTGCGGGTGTGCACCCCGATTTGTGCCTGAGATATGCCGAGAACATCGAGCGGATCGCCGCGGCAGGGGCCGCGGTCGTGCTTGTCTCCCATGATCCGGGGATGCTGTATCGACTCTCGGATGACATTATCGTCATGAACCAGGGAGCCATCATCAGCAGAGGGTCGCCCGCAAAAATCCAGTCAGACCCTGTTGTCATCGAGGCCTATCTTGGCGCTGCAGCTTGAAAAGACGGAAGGGAGGGGGCGCGTGGATTCGACGATTATCCAACTCAAGGATGCCTCTGTTTCCTACAGGGGAGATATCGATGTCTTGCGCGGCGTGAATGTGCAGGTGAAGGCCGGCACGGTCAGCGCGATCATTGGTCCTAACGGCGCTGGCAAATCTACTGCGCTTCGGACGATCATGGGAATGCTGCCGCTGCGCACAGGCGAAATCATCGTCGAGGGCCGGCCGATGACGAAGAGCTCGACATTCCAAATCGTTCAGAGCGGCGTTTCTTATGTCCAGCAGAGCGGCGGCCTTTTCCTTGATATGACCGTTGAAGACAATCTCCTCATGGGATGCTGGACGTTTCGCCATGACAAGAAGCGTATCGCGACCTCCATACAACGCGTGTTTGATACTTTTCCGGTTGTTGCCAGGAAGCGTAGTGAAAAGGCCGGCAGCCTGAGCGGCGGCGAGCGCCGTTTCCTCGAGATCAGCCGCGCGCTGCTTCCAAATCCGAAAGCAATTCTGCTTGATGAGCCCACGGCTATGATCGCACCGAAGTTCGCAGGCGAAATCTATCGCTTGACACGCCAACTCGCCGGCGAGGGAGTAGGGGTGCTGTTCGTGGATCAGAACGTCCGCGCATGTGTCGATGCGGCCGACTACGTCTATGTGTTGGAGCTGGGACGCAATGTTGCAGAAGGCACCACCGAGGATTTTCTGAAGGACGACGGTTTGCGCAAGGTGATCGCAGGTTGGCTGACTGTAAGTGGCGGATGATCCGCCATCAGGGTATTTCCGCTAGGGGCGGTACCCATCCGCACCGATTGATTGGCCCGGGCTGGTTCAGGGCATGAAGCGCTATCTCTCTTTGAATGACTTTGAACAGGCCGCGCGCCGCCGCCTGCCTGGAATGCTGTATGCGTTCGTTTCGAATGCCTCGGAGACGGGATCTGCCGCGTCTTCCAATCAAGCCAGCTTTGCCGAATATGAATTCCTGCCACGTGTCCTGCGCGACGTATCGCAACGTAGTCAATCGGTAGTCTTGTTTGGACGCCGCTATGCCGCACCCTTCGGCATAGCGCCCATGGGCGCTCAGGCGATATTTGGGTATCGCGCCGATATCGCCATGGCGCGCGCCGCCGCCACCGCCGATGTCCCCATGATCCTGAGCGGATCGTCGTTGATCCCCATGGAGGAAGTCCGGCGGCAGGGATCGACGGCATGGTTTCAAGCCTATTTGGCCGGCGAGGCGCATGCGATCGAAGGCATGCTCGATCGCGTCGCTGCTGCAGGATTCGATACATTCGTTCTGGCGGTCGATGTTCCAGTATCTGCCAGCACGGAAAACTACGTCCGCAGTGGATTTTCGCAGCCGCTGCGACCCAGTTTCGGTCTCGCATGGCAGGGCATTGTCCACCCGTCCTGGCTGTTTTCCACCCTGCTGCAGACCCTGCTGAAGCATGGCATGCCGCATTTCGAGAACATGGCGGTGACGCGTGGCCCGGCTATTCTGTCGCGCCATCTGCAGCGGGAGATCGGGCAACGCTCGAAATTGTCTTGGGACCATATGCGTCTCATCCGCAAGCGCTGGCACGGCAAGCTGATATTGAAGGGAATCCTTTCTCCCGACGATACCCGAATGGCGCGTGAATGCGGCGTGGACGGGATTATCGTTTCGAACCACGGAGGAAGAAGCCTGGACAGCGCAATTGCGCCTCTGCGCGCATTGCCGGCGGTTCGTGATGCTGCCGATGGAATGACCGTCATGCTCGACGGTGGGATACGCCGCGGGACGGATGTGCTCAAAGCCCTGAGTCTTGGCGCCGATTTCGTTTTCTTGGGCCGCCCTTTCTCGTTCGCGGCCGCCGTTGGCGGAGAGATGGGAGTAAGCCGCGCCATCGCGCTGCTGTCGGCAGAAGTCGACCGCGATCTTGCCTTGCTGGGGGCGTCAAGCCTTGCTGAACTGTCCCCGGAATTCCTCGTACGGACTTCCCATCTTGTCGGATAAGGATGCTCAAGGCGCGAAAGGGAATACCGCTCGAATCATTCATGTCCCTATTGACGGGACTGCGTCCTATTGATAGTCAGGTGTCGGCTAGGCCCGATGACCGTTAATTCGTCAACGTGCGCTTGAGGGAGATAGAACTTGGAGCATGATGCAACCGGCAAGGAACCTGCAAGCGGATCCGCGACGACATTGTCAAATGCGCCGGAACTTAACCTCGCCGATTATCTGAAAGTTTATCAGACGATGGTGTTGAGCCGCGGTTTCGACGAGCGTTGCGACGAGCTTAATCGCTCCGGCAAGGCCGTGCCGCACCACTTTCATTCCGGAGTCGGTCAGGAAGCGCTGATGGTCGCGTCCGTCTATCCGCTCCGTCCAACCGACCAGATGATCTACACGCATCGTGGCTATGGCCATCTGATGGCCAAGGGTGTCCCGGTTGAGCAGATAGCGCTCGACATGTTCATGAAGAAGGGCGGAACCAACGAAGGGCTGGGCGGCGTGATGCATGTCAGCAGGCCCGATCTCGGTGTGCCTGGGAGGGAAGGCGCCTTTGGGACCCGCTTCGGCATCGCCGCTGGGCTGGCCCTGGCGTCCAAGCTCGATGGCAAGGATGACGTGACGATATGTTTCTACGGTGAAGCAGCCGGTGCGAGGGGCATCCTGTACGAGGCCATGAATATGGCAGTGCTCTGGAAACTTCCCGTTATCTTCGTCGCGGAGAACAACGGCTGGTCGTTCTCCTCACGGACGGAGTGGCTTTACCCCGGCGGCAGGATGAGTTCGGTGTGGCGGGGTTTCGATATTCCGGTCGAAGTGATCGATGGGAACAATCCTGCGGAGGTCTTTTCGAGCGTCAGCACGGCAATTGCGAACGCGCGCAGCGGCGAAGGCCCCAGCGTGATAGAGGGGCTGACCTACCGGATCGATCCTCACCACTGGTTCGATAATGCCGATTACCATCCAGCCGAAGAAATCGAGCAGTGGCGCAAGCATGACCCTTTGATCGTCGCGCGCGAACAGATCGCCAAACTTGGCGGATCGATGCAGGACATTCACGCCGCCGAGGCGGCGGCTCGGGCCGAAATCGAGCGGGCATTCGATATCGTCGACCATGCCGAGGAAGCAACGTGGGAAGACAGGAAAATCGCGAGAGCAACATGGCACGCATGACCGGACGAGAAGCAGTCAACCTCGCGCTTAGATCCGAATTGTCCCGTGACCGGCGGACCGTATATCTCGGCGAGATCCTAAGGCGTGCGGGCGCCAGCCGCACCGGCAGGGGTCTTTATGATGCATTCGGCCCCACACAGGTAATTGAGACCCCGGTGTCGGAGAACGGATTTTTTGGGGCCGCCCTCGGCCTGGCGCTCGCGGGGTATCGCCCGATCGTCGAAATATACACCGCTGATTTCCTTATGGTTGTTGCCAATGAGGTCATGCAGGACATGCCCAAGTGGCGCCAGCAGCAAAACCGCGAAGGTCCCTTGCCGATCACAATCCGTGGCTGGATGGGCTTCGGCCCGGGGCGGGGACCGGAACACTCGCAATGCATGGAAGCCTATCTTCACCACGCCCCCGGCCTCACAATTCTTTGTCCGGGAACGCCCCGTGACCTTTGCGGGCTCCTTCGCGCGGCGGTCCGCTCTGGCGAACCTACGGTGGTGCTGGAGCACAGGCATATTTACGATCTTGAGCAAGATCTGCCGGACGACGATTTCGTCACCGAGATCGGCAAGGGAGAGATTGTTTGCGAAGGAACCGATGTCACCGTGGTCGCCTGGTCGTGGATGCGGCAACAAGCACAGAAAGCCGCCGAAAAACTTGCGGAGCAGGGGGTGTCTGTCGAGGTGATCGATCCCCGCACGATAAAGCCCATGGACTTCGACCTAATCCAAAGGTCGGTCGAGAAGACCGGCAGGCTGCTCGTCGCGGAAGAATCCCCTATTACCGGAAATGTGGGAGCGGAGATCATCGCTCGAGTCTCGGAAAGCTCTGCGCGCCCTGTTCTCGTCCGCCGGCTTGCAATGGAAGATGTGATCCATCCGTACGATGAACACATGGAGATGGATCTCATTCCCGACGCTACCGATATTGTCGCGGCGGTTCACGCCATCGTCGCGGCTGCCCCGGAGGCTGGAGCGCGCTTTCCTCGCGCGAGCGCCCTCAGCCATGGGCGGTTGTCCTGACGCGGCGTATCGGATGTGAGTCCTGTGGACAATTCTGCGAGCAAGCCTGACGAACCTGAGCGTCATACCATTGAAGAGATCGGCCCTGCGCGCCGCATTCTCATCAAATCGGGAATCGTCCTGAGCATGGACCCGGCAATCGGCGATCTGGAACGCGCCGATCTTCTTATTGATGGCTCCAGAATCGAAGCCGTCGGCCACGACCTTGAGGTTGCAGATGCGTTGGAGCTGGACGCGTCAAACATGATCGTAATGCCCGGATTTGTCGATTCGCACCGGCATGCATGGTACGGACAGGTGAAACGGCTTATGCCGAATGTGCGCACTCTCGATGAGTACAGAGACGCGACACACAGGTCGCTTGCGCAGCATTTCCGGGCACAAGACATGTATGCCGGCAATCTGATGACGGCGATCTCCTGCATTGATTCCGGCATTACCACCATTGTCGACAATGCTCACAACTGCCGCACCCCGGAACATGCTGACGCCGCCATCGACGCGCTGCAGGAATCCGGTATCAGGGCGGTTTTCGCGGCCGGTCGACCTTTGGCCGGCGAATGGGCAAATAACTGGCCGGGGGAACTCCAGAGACTGCGGAAGGAACGCCTTGCTTCCAACGACGCCCTTGTCACACTTGCCGGTTGGTCGAGGATCGATCGCGAGATGTGGCCAGAAATACGCAAACTGGGCATTCGGATCGTGACGGAGCTGTTCGGTCTCGAAATGGCGAACAGCCTGCCTTCCCTGCGCGACGACGGCTTTCTTGGTCCCGACAATATCTTCAACCATTGCACGGGCCTGACGAAGGAGAGCTGGGAAATTCTTCGGGATACCGGAGCCCGAGTTAACGTATGCCCACGTGCCGATGCCCAGTATGCGATGCAGGAAGGTTTTTTCACTTACCAGCACGCCATCGATCACGGATTGCGCCCCGCCCTCAGCGCCGATCTTGAAGGGTCCTACGGAGGCGATATGTTTACCGAGATGCGGGTTGCCTTCTTCATGCAGAGGGCAATGGCACAGAATCGGCGGTTTACCGGCGATACCCATGCCCCGCGTCCCGTTACCGTGCGCGATATGCTGGAGGCTGTAACCATAGATGGCGCCTATTGCGCCGGGCTTTCAGACACGGTCGGAAGCCTCACACCTGGCAAACGGGCCGATGTCATCCTCATCCGGCATGATGAACTTAACGTCATGCCTTTGTTGAACGCGGTCGGCCTGGTGGTCCAGGCGGCTGATCGCGGCAACGTCGATACCGTCATTATCGACGGCCGCATATGCAAGCTCCGCGGGGCAGTACTGGATTACGACAAGCACAGGATGCAGGCCCTCGCTGAAGAATCAAGGTCCCATCTGTTCGGGCGACTGGGGTATAAGATGGATATCTTCGCTGAGGAGTATCCGACAGCCGCTCAGGCGCGTTGACCCTGCGACCGCGATCTTGGCGAACCGGCAGGCGTGCTGACCTGAATATCTATCCAGGGTGGATCAGTCGGCAGCGAGGAAACTATCCGCTGCCTTTTCCGCCAACATTGTCGTGGCAATATTTGTGTTGCCGCGTATAACACGTGGCATGATGGAAGCGTCCGCGACCGCAAGTCCCGGCATGCCATGGACCTCGCACCGGGTATCGACCACCGACATCTTGTCCGCCTTCGCCCCCATTTTGCAGGTACCCGATGGGTGAAAATGGCCGGCGACATTCTCACGTAGATGAGAGTGGAGCAAATCCTGATCCTTGAGCAAATCCTCCAGTGAGTTGCTTTCCTTGCTGAGTCGTTTGACCGCAAAATCCGACAGCTGTGGCAGCGCATCCATTGCCAAGGATATGGCGGATGCCTTCAGCCAGTTCGACGTACTCAGTCGATTCAGCTGTCGAATCTTGTCAGTGTAGTTGATCGGGAAATGGGCAGTCGTCACCGCGCCCAATTCCGGCGAGCACGCAAGGTTCGCGGCGGTGCGAAACGCATTCGCCAGCCGCAAAAGGTCTTCCTCACGATCGAGGAAATTGAACTCGATGAGCGGATCGAGGCGTTGTGCGTCGCGGCGAACAGTTACCGAACCTACCGATCTTGGCTTGAGCAGCGTCGGGGCCAGGACGCCGATCTGACGCCCGAGCGCGTTCCATGAGGATTTGCTCTGGACGTTGATATAGATATCGCTGCCTTCGCCATCCTCGCTGCTCAAACGCATGCATCCTGTTGGATGCGGTCTTAGATTGCGCGCATGACGCGCACCCCGCACCACTCTCATTCCGATGTAGAGCACAGGGTGGTTTTGCAGATTCTGCCCGACACCGGGCAGATCGAGGTTCACAGTTATACCCGCAGCCTGGAGTTGTGCTGCAGGGCCAATTCCGCTGCGCAGCAGCAGGAGCGGGGAATGAAGCGCGCCTGCCGAGACTATCACGTGGCGGGCACGAACCTGGAGTGTATGCGCGTGTGTGCTTGCGCGAAACCCAACGACCTTTTTCCCGTCCATGGACAGGTCTTCGACTTGCGTGTTCGACAAGATGCGGAGGTTCGCACGTGCGCGAACCGAGGCATCGAGATAGCGCGTTGCATTTGTCGCGCGCCCTTCGTCCGAACTGCTCATTGCCTGCATGCAGAAACCGTCTCGGAAATCCCAGTTCATGTCCTCAATGAAGTCAAGACCGCGTGACCGGGCGAAAGCTTCTGCGCTCCGCGTGAATTCAGGCCACATTTCGTGGGGGGTGCGACGGATCGGGATCGGGCCATCCTGGCCGTGGCCTTCTCCGCGAAAATTGAGATCGTTTTCGAGCCGAATGAAATATGGAAGCACGTCTCGCCAGCTCCAGCCGCTGGCGCCAAGCTCTTCCCATTCGTCATAGTCTACGGGACAGCCGCGCAACGCGAGCGTGCCCATTACCGAGGAGCCACCGCCCATCACCCGAGCCTGGTCGATTGGTACCGCGGGCGAAGTGGCGGTCGTGCGCCAGTGCGCTTTCAGGCCGGGCCACATGTAGGATTTATTGTAGTATGAAGTGGGATAGACGTCAGCGATGTCACTCGGCACGTTGTCGGGTGCAAAATCCATACCGGCTTCGACCAGCACGACCGAGTTTGATGACCGCGCAGACAGGCGATTTGCAAGGACGCATCCTGCGGAACCGGCACCGATGATCGCATAGTCGCACTCGATTGTGCTGATTTTGGGTTGCTCGCGCTCGCCACTCATTCGCATTAACTCCGGCAGATTGATCGATTACCCCGTTTGGGCGCCACAGCAACCTGCAATGCATTATTATGCTTGCAGCGAGGCACGAGTGAATCGCTGCGTGCTGAATTTCGGCCTAGGCCGGTCGGCGAATGGTGTTCCGTAGCACGCCGATGCCGTCGATTTCGGCTTCCACGACATCTCCCTCTTGCAGCCAGACTTGCGGCACCAACCCCATTCCAACGCCGGATGGCGTGCCGGTGGTGATGATGTCTCCGGTCTCGAGAGTCAGTCCTGCCGAGAGGCTTTCAATGATCTCATCGATCCCGAAAAGCATGTCGGTGGTAACGGAATCCTGTCTGGTCTCGCCGTTGACCCTCAAGGTGATGCGATGCCCGTCCGGAGCGCCAAACTCGTCGGCTGTCACGATCCAGGGGCCGATCGGGCAGGTCGTGTCCAAGGTTTTGCCCTTGAAGAACTGGACATGTCGGAATTGAAGATCGCGTGCAGAGACATCATTCAGGACTGTATATCCGAAGATGACGGAACGCGCGTCCTCCCGGCTCACATCACGGCACGTTTTTCCAATTATGACCGCCAGTTCGACTTCGTAATCAAGTTGCTTCGTGACGTTTTCGCTGACGTTGACCTCATCCTCGTGGCCAATGACGGTGGTGGGCGCTTTGGTGAAGAATTCGGGTGCTTTGGGAAAGATTGGCTCAACTCCCCGTGCTCTTGCGCCTTCTTCGATATGCAGTCTGTAATTGCGCCCGACGCAGAACACGTTCTTGGACGGCCTCGGAATTGGAGCACGAAGTCGGCATTCACCCAGTGGGACCCAAAAAGTACCGCTTTCCTCCGTTGATCTGACAGCATTCCTTGCGCCGGTCAGCGCCGTAGCGCCGCCTTCAATGAACTTCTCCACCGAGCGTGGCGCGGATGGCCATGCGGATTGCAGATCAAGAAGACGATTATGCTCAACGTCGACAATCCCGACAGAATCCTGACCGTCACGGAGGAATGTAGCAATACGCATTTTCTACCTCTGAACTATCCTGTGCAAGCCATGTCTGCCACGAACCTGCGAATCAAAAACCTGTATGAATGCGGCGATGACTAGATGTGCTTTGCACCCATCGCCGTCAGCGCCGAGGTAAGTTCCGCCGCCTGCTCGCGCACAATTGCGCCGATCTCATCGAGACCCCTGCACGGCACCCGTGATTGCGGAATCGAAACAGTCAAAGCCCCGACCGCTGTGCCGTGCGAAAACACTGCTGAGGCCACGCCGGTGACGCCCATGACGCGTTCCTCGATACTCAGGGCATATCCGCGCTTGCGAGTTATGAGCAAATCGGCTTCCAGTTCGGGGATTGTTGCCAAGGTGCTCGCTGTGTACCGGATCAGGTCGAGCGTGGTGAGGTCGAAATCAGGCAAGGAGGCCAAGATCGCCTTGCCAACTGCGCCGGCATTCAGAGGCATGCGCGCTCCAAGCGGCTGTATATGTCGGACAAGGTGCGTGCTTTCGACGCGATTGATGTATGTGCAAAATCCGTCGCCAACTGAATATGTCGCGAGGTAACAGGTCTCGTCGATACGCTTGGCCAGATCGCTCATGGTTGCGCGAGCGATCTGCAGGACCGGCACGACTCCGAACACGCGTGCCGAGAGCGAAAGCAGGCGCGGACCGACAATATAGCTTCCGTTGCTCGTCTGCTCCGTGTAGCCGCCCCTGGCGAGGAACTGCAATGTCCGATGAGTAGAACTCCGGCTGCTGCCGGTCTGCTCTGCGATTGCGCGAATGCTGGACCCCTCGGGTTGCTCTGACAATGCGTACATCGTTTCAACGACGAGGTTTACCAGTCCCCCGCTCTCTTTAGACGTACTGGTCTGCTTTGATCTTGACTTCACTACTTCTTGCCTTGTCTCCCAGGCCTATGATTTCCCTGGCTTCTTGAGGCGTTGCGATATCCCTGCCGATTTCGCGTGCGATGCGGACGATCTTTTCGACGAGTTCGGCGTTGGTGCGTGCATATTCGCCGTCACGCACGAAGGGATTGTCCTCCATTCCGACGCGGACGTGGCCGCCGGCGGCAATCGCGGCGCTGAGCACTTTCCAATGCTCCTTGGGGTCCATCACACTGGCGTTCCAGTTGGCGCCCTCCGGCAGATGGCGCTGCATATACAGGACCGCATCCGGCGTAGGAGGCGTCCATGCGCCACCCTTCCAGCCGAAGAAGCAGGTGATCCAGACCGGGTCTGCAAGCAGGCCCTTGTCGATCATGCGCTGCGCATTCCAGAAGCCCCCTGTGTGGAAGGCCTCGACCTCGATCTTGATGCCCAGCTCAGAGCAGAGCGTGCAGTATTCCTCAAGCTCGGTGCGAGAGTGAATGCCGTAGATCTCCTTGGGAACGCGGCTGGGATCATAGTCGAAGCATTCGTCATGGGCGACGAATGCCACTGAAAGCATATCCGGCTTGTAGGTCCGAATGAGCTCCTTGCGCTGCGCAAACCTGCCGCTGGCAATGCCGTACTGCATGATCGTGTCGCGCTGGCTCATGATCGCTTCCCGCATCTTGCCCCAGCCGGGGATCTCCAGCGAAGACAGCCGCGCGCCGTCCGGCTGGGGCGCGTCGTCAAGCTTGCGCGGTCCGTGAATATGGCTGATCGCCGCACCGGCATCGATACCGCGCAGGTATTCGGCAACCACCGCATCCACACCCTTGGGCGTCGGGTTGTACGGATTTCCGGGAAAAGCCGAGTCGCTGTCGCAGGTCACTGTGATGATGAGCTTTTCCATAACCGTCCCGTTGAATGCATTTCTGATCTCAGTACGGGACAGCTATCAAATAGGACATGGTCCCGTCAATAGGGACATTTAGGATTCGGCAATGCGGGCGCGCATTTCCACTTGCGAGGTTTTTGTGCCTTGGCGGCGTTCTTCGAGCTTCCAGCTGGCCTCTCGATGCCGCGGGTAGAGTGCCCCGTCTTCTGGCTTGGCCGTCGCCGGCTCCAGTCGACCATCGAATGGACTCCATGGCTGGTTTGAAGCCTACCTCAGTGGCACCTGGCTCA
This sequence comes from Rhizobiaceae bacterium, assembly GCA_023953835.1. Lineage (NCBI taxonomy): Bacteria > Pseudomonadati > Pseudomonadota > Alphaproteobacteria > Hyphomicrobiales > Rhizobiaceae > Rhizobiaceae bacterium. Next base: position 2,439,617 of record JAMLJB010000001.1, read on the forward strand.
CCTCGAAGCTTGACACGATATTTCCAGGATCGGACGTATTCACATGGCGACCGGCAGGGATACGACCGACGTCACACTGTCAAAGCTTCGGGTCAGCTTCGAATTTCGAAGTGATCAAAGATGAAGTCGCGTAGGTCTGGCGGATACGTCTGCTTTGCGCCCCCATCCCGGTCATTCATCCCCTCAGAAACTTCTACCGGAAGCGGACATGCTTGCCGCCTAAGCGATCGTGGGTTGCTCCGCGCTCTCCACCGGTACTCCTCCCCTGTGACCTACCAATTTCAGAATGGTTCGTCCTTTGCATCAAGCTTCGCCCATCGATATCGCCTGACCGGGTGCTCATCCGTCTTGAAGCCGACGGCCTCCACGACGTGCACCGTGATGCCTGCAGGATCGACCTTAAGCGTGATCTCGCGGTTATCGTAATTCGTCCTCAGCTCAGCCCAATCGATGGCTGACGGATCGAAGAAGCTAGGTGTCGCCGGCTTCTTAGGCTCTGGCTCGGGCGGCGGCACGCGCTCGATTACGGTGTACTCGCGTTCGGGACCATCCGCTGTGTCATGGCAAGTATCAGCACTGAGGTCGGTGCCTTTGGGAATATCCATCTCTTCGGCGCGCGACGCCTTTTGAAAGAGCACCACGTTGACGCCCTCATTGCCGGCTTGGACGGACGGGAAGATGATTCCGTCCAAGGGAACTTTCCCTTCGGTAGCGAGATAATCAGCGATGGCCTGCGTCGCCAGATATTCACTGTCCTGGTCATCGGGCATGACGGGCCGCGCGATGCGCCCCGTAAGCTTGCGCAGGAACATCACCCGGCCCAGACGCCGCGCGTAGCCCGGATCGAAGATGCTCCCGCCTTCGCTGATTTGCTCCAGCTTGTTGAGGTCAAGCAGGCGAAGCGGCCGAACGATCTCAAAGCGGGCGATTGCCACCTGGCTACCGACGGGCGGCCGTACCTCCGCGAGAGCGATATGAGGCTCGGTCGCGCCATAGAATGTCGAAATCCCCTTGGCGTTCATGCGGCCGGCGGCCGCGAGCGACGATGGCGGTGCGCCCATTCCCCGGTCGGGGCGCATCAAAGCGGTCTTCAGCTTGTCATCCGATTGGAAGGCACGCGCACGGAATAGCTCGCTTAGGGCCGTACCCGGCCCAGCATCGACAATTAGAGTTTCGCTGTCACGCGTGCGGAGCTGATCGATGTCATCGAAGAGCGCGGAGAGCTGTGCGGCAGCCGTTCGGCTGAAGAAGCGCGCTTCGGATTTTATGGTCCGCTCAAAGAGTCGCCAGCCCTCTTGCCACTCTTCATCGCCCGGCATGATCTCTTCGTAGTGCGCTTCTTCAGCAAAGGGCGTTTCCTCGCCCATCTGGTCCATTTCGAAGTCGTCGTGCTCATAGGCCAGAATTGCCTGGATGTCGCCAGCGGCCTCCTCGGGAATGTCGGCGGCATTCATGATCGCATAGATCGTCTGCTCGCCCTCCCGCTCCCATGAATAGTCGATCTCCGGATCCTTCTGCATGGCCCACTCGAAGCCATCGGGATCGGTGGGGGTGCGCGTATAATGATCCTCGAAGGCGTGTTCGATGCACCCAGCCATCTCTTCGAGCGTATAGGATTTTCCGCTCTCGCCGCAATAGTGGCACACCCGATCGGCGCCATCACGGCTGATCTCGTCGGAGAGATATTTTTCCCCGACACAACCAGCGCAAATTGCCTTCTCTTGCAGTTCTTCCACCTGCCAATTCTCCATCCCAACTCCTTCATCGTCATGCAACTTTACCAACTGCGCGCTTGCCGATCATGACAAAAAAAATGTCCGACCAGGCGGGGGCGGGATGGCGACGAGCTCGACAGTTGGTTAGACCGGTGCCGTCGCTGCCGCCTCCGGAGTGTGGTCTGCCAGGGGCTCTGGAGGGCGTAACTGAAGTTTCTCAGCGCCAGCTTGAATTCTGCGGCAAACAATGGGTAACTTTTCGAATCGCCGCTACTCGGGGGAGACGGTGCGACCACCAAAGAATGCCTGGCCGGATACCGCTGGAAGTAGAGGTATCCTATTCTTTGCACAGCTGATGAGCGAGATGCTCATCCCGACTACCTTTGAAAGCTTTCGCGTCTACTCTCTGGATACGAACGCGCGTCTGAAGGAAGCGCTCCAGCTTTGCGATGATGTGAGGCGGGAGCGGGTTCCACAGGCAGTTCTGGAACCAATTGTCGAAGAGTTGACCTGGTCTTTCGGGAAGGACTCGGCCGCAAAAGATTTAGCGGAGCAGGAAATCGCTTCGCTATCGAAGATTATGAAAAGTAAAGGCTTTTCCATTGAGGCGATGGCTTCCCACATTCGCCTGATCCTGAAGCTGATTTCCAGAGCCTACAAGAGTAAGCTGGAAGAGCTGATCCTTGCCTGTTTCGACCAGCCTAACCAAAAAATCGAAGTTCGTAAGCTTGCTGGATTTTACTGTAGCCACCTCATCAATCTCGGATACTCACGACGGTATGTCCTGAGCGTTGTCGATGAGTTCTTTTTCTCGGAAGACATCCAGCGCATCGGCCGCAGCACCTTGTCCAAGTTCTTTCGCGAGTTCGATGGCAAGGAGAAGCGTTTCATTGTCCTCGCGGCCGTGACACGGGACCTTGGCGCATACCTTCAGAGGCTCGGTTATGTGATCCGCCTCAAGGAGGACTTCGAGAATGAACAGATCGATACTCTCCAGCTGAATCCTGGCCATGAAAACCTGCCCGCCGTTCTTGAAATTCAGCTGTCCCACCTGGACCCACACGGGGCCATGGATTCCTGCTATCAGCTGCTCGGTGCCCAGCGGGCGATTGCCTACCTTGATCCCTACGGGATGCAGGTCGAGTGGGGCCACACCATGCATGTTACCCGACTGCGGGCTCAGCAGGGCGTGGCTATCACCAAGGGCGACTTCCTCTCGGCACGAAAGCGAACGGCGAGTGCCAAGACGCCGATCCGCAGTAAGACGATCAGCAACTACGCGCGGAGCATCAGCGAGAATTTCGATGCACCTTCAACCGAGCGGCTGCTTAGCTCCATCAGGACCGCCGCACTGGCGCGGACATCGGGCAGTCCGGAGAACCAGCTCATATCCCTCTGGTCAGCAGTGGAGGTCCTTCTGAGCGAACCCCAAGGACGAAGCGAGAATCGTTCATTATGCATCCCTGATCGCACCATGCATTGTGTCCCGTCATAGCCGCCGACAGGTCAATGCGGTCTATGAAGAACTCCTTATCGGACACCGAACGAAACTCAACCGGCTGCTGCGGGCAATGCCGGAGTACAGGGAGATGCAAGGCTATCGGGCGTTCTCGCAGCTCATGTTCCTCCCCGAGCACGCCGACCGCCGGACGATCCTGACCGGCATCCTAAAGGACAACCCTTTAGCCCTTCACAGGGTTTGGAAGCTCCAGAATGACTATAAGGATGTGAAGTCGGCAAATCGGACGATTTGCGACCATGCGGACCGCGTCCGTTGGCAGATCCATCGGGTTTACAGGGCGCGTAACCAGCTTGTGCACGCCGGGCGGACGCCGAGCTACCTCGAGTCGGTAATACTCAACCTGGCCGAATACTATCGGTCTTCGATCGCTACGATCGTGAATCGAGCCAAACAAGAGGACGGAAAGTCTGACATCGATCAAATCGTTGCCGAGATCGGCATCAAGTACGGCATTTTCCGAGACGTGTATGCCGGCCGAGCAGCGGCTCCCTTGACCTCCGAACAGGTGGCGATGCTTATGGACTGGCTTTAGCTCGCATCTGAACGGCCGCTTCTAACAACAGCATTTCGTAAGCTGCCAGTCCGTTCTCGGCCCGATGTGCCAGAATGAATCCTTCTCGGGATGGACGGTCAAAGGATTCGTATAGGTCTCGATCTGGTGGAAACCCGCCTCCATGTTAAACGATCACGAGAACTTTCTCTCCGCCATAAGCAGACACGGCCCGGCGGTTTCCGCCCCAACGCCCATGAACAGATTTATACGTTGGACTCGTCGGCTTTTGGTGCTGGCCGTTGGTGATGCGTTTCGGTCATGAAGTCGATGAATGCAACCGCCGCACCGACCGCCAGTCGGGCATGCCGGGGTTCGAGACCACGATGCTTTCCGTCGCGGCCATGTCCGGAGCCGTAAAGGCCGCGCAGCTCCGCGAGATACTGCGTGAGTGCCGTGAGATTGCGCAGGATCAGACGAACCGTCTCGGCACCTTTCGCCATGTCCGGAATACCTTCCGGAACCAGCTTCAGTTCTTTCGCGAGAAGTTTGGTCAGCTCCGGCAGATCGGCCTTGCGCGAGACCTCGATGCCGCGCTTGGTCAGGATCGTCTTGCAGCAGGTTTCGACAAGGTCTTTTGCCGTGCCGATCGCAAGCGCAGGATCACGTTCCACCGCGTTTTCGAGTCGCTGGATTTCCTTTTGCATCCACCCGGCATCCAGCGCATCCGCCACTGTCCGCGCCCGCGATGCGGAACGGCTGTCGCCCGCCAGGGCACGCTGTGGGACGAAACGCGGCCGACCGGCGATCTTTTCTTCTTCGATGAGCTGCCAACCTTCCAGGCGCAGTTGGTCGTTGAAATCCTCTACGAGCTTAAGGGCAGCGTTCCGGTCGGGCCTCACAACGGGGTGGACCATCTCACATAGGAACCGTAGGAAACCGTCGGTTGGTCCCTGCAACAGGTTGAACCTACGATCGCCGAACACCCAATCGTCATCCCAATCCTCCGGGTTGTTGATGCGATGCTGCCAGATGTCACCTGCTGCGTCCTTGAAGCGTGAGTCGTTCGAGGGAAGCGCCTGAAGGTCGTAGAGGCGTTGAAGAAATTCAACTTCGCCGAGCCTTCCGCTCCAAGGCACATTGTCGAGCTTTAATCCGTCAATGATATTTTGCCGAACTTCGCGCGATAGGTCCTCGTTGCTATGGCGCCATTCAGGGTGTGGCTGCACTTTCGGGGCGATCGTGACACCGAACCAATCGGTGCTGAACTGTTCGATCACTGGTTTGAGCCGCGATGCGATCTGCTCTTCAAGCAGTTCCCGCTTGGAGCCAAGTGCGGCGTAGGCGGTAGGGTTAACCTGAAGAGTGAACGTCCATATCCGTGTCCCTCCGTTCCAATTGTCGTAGCCCGTCTCCTCGATTCTCGGTGTAGCAACTTGCAGGACATGGGCGGCATCCGTCAGCCCTTCGGCGGACAGCATCGCTGCCGCCGTCGCGAGGTAGCTTTCGGGGTCTTCGGCGACATCCTTCATTCGTCCTCCGGCAGTTGCCGAGCGAATGCGCGCGATCAGGGATCACGCACTAAACGGCGGCTTCTAGCGATTTACTACCAAAACCAGACAGCCAGCAAATAGCCCCCTTTACGATCGGAGGGCAGCCGAAGGAACGGCGGGTTTCGGGCGGCGATAGGCGCAGCCGGAACGGCGACTTGGAAGTCGTGAGCGGTCTAGGCAAACTTTGCCTGTTGAGCCGATTTAGAATGGCAGCTTACCGCCGAGCGCTTCCCACATCCGGACCGTCCGGACACGGCCCCACTTCGGCCGTCGAGTAATTGGCATTTCCATTGCCGATTTGCGTACCGAACATTGCTTTCCGCCTCCACTCGACTTGTTCCGCAAAGGAAGCACTGTGCTTTGGAAGGAGCATGACAATGGGGAATGGGCGAGTTTTGAACAGTGGGGCGACTATGCACTCGGTGCTTGGAGCATTGGACGATATGGAACCGGATTTGCGCCATCTTGACGGTTTGATCGCCGCCTTTCAGATTCCTGGTGAGGGAGGCGATTCCATTGAACCTGTCGCGATTTCCTCGGTTGCCCGTTCCGCGCGTGGGACGCTGGAGGAACTTGAACGAAACTGGCGGGTCGCCATACGTGCCTTGCAGGAACACTAATTAGGGTTGCCCGGTGCAACTTTCGACTGGACTTCGCCTGCAAGCAGAGCATTGCTGTTTAGCAGGAACCGGGTCGCGAATGACCCGGCTGCCGTAAGACGGCCATCAAGGCCACCTCTCCGCCCGCGTCTTATGCAGGCTTTGGTCAGTGCGGGCTCCAGTTTGTTGAAGCCAGATACCAATGGAGAGAATGATGGCACTGACAAAGGAATTTTTTGTAAGTGCAGCCGAGACAGCGTCCAAAGCTGTTATAGCCGCAGCCCCTTCGGCCGGCGCTGACGGGAAAGCCAGCCTCAGCTATAGGACCAAGACCGCCAAAGAAACTGCCACGGAAACCGCAACCCACTCCTGCAGGATTGCTACAGACAGATCCTGCAAGATTGCGGCATCTGGAAAGGCCGTCAATGCTGGGCAGCAACCGGCTCGATCCCCGGACACAAAAACCGCGACCGTCCTGAAGAAGCTGAGGTCGCCCCAAGGCGCGACAATTGGAATGCTCATGAAAGCAACCGGCTGGCAGGCTCATTCGGTCCGTGGCTTTGTCTCGGCGGTGGTGAGGAAGAAGCTCGGCCTAACGCTCGTCAGTGAGATCGGCACGGATGGTGTCCGCCGCTATCGTATCGACAATGCTCCGAACACGTCGAAGTGATCGCACATGAGTGATCGGACCACAGGAATGGCAACGAAGCTGGAGCGTGAGCTTGAAGGGCTCGCGACAATGTCGCGCGAAGAACTGGTCGCACGGTGGCAGGTAGTCTTTGGCTGCCTGCCACCCGTCGGAACACGGAAGGATCTGCTCGTCTATGCAGCTGGCTGGCATATCCAGGTTAGGCGGCTGGGAGGTTTTTCGGGTGAGGTGAAGCGCCTGCTGCGCCATGAGGTACAGCGGATCAAAGGGGAATGCCGAAGGGGTCGAGTTGCGGCCATCCAGACGAAACGGGAAGACAGTTCTGTATCGATCGTACTGTCCAACGAGGTAGGCACTCCATTTACCACCGCTTCCGCTGGCGCAACTTCGGACGGTGAACGCTCTCCACCGTATCCCACATCGCCTGTGGAACGACGCCTCCTTGTGCCTGGAGCTCGGCTGCTGCGAGACTGGAATGGCCGGGCCTATGTGGTCGATGTGATCGAGGAGGGCTTTCTCTACGAGGGGGTCACCTACAGATCACTCTCTGCAATAGCGCGTCGGATTACTGGCGCGCGTTGGTCAGGACCAAGGTTCTTCGGGCTATGAGCGGTAAGAGCCGACTTCGCTGTGCCATCTATACCCGTAAGTCAACGGAGGAAGGGCTGGAGCAGGAGTTCAACTCGCTTGATGCCCAGCGCGAAGCCTGTGCGGCTTTCATCACCTCGCAGATCGGCCTGGGATGGAAGCTGGTGCCGGACCACTATGCCGATGGTGGTATATCCGGCGGCACGATGGAGCGACCGGCACTGCAGCGCCTTCTTGCCGATATTGGCGACGGTAAGGTCGACATCGTGGTTGTCTACAAGATTGACCGGCTGACCCGATCGTTGATGGACTTTGCCCGCATGGTGGAGATCTTCGATCGCCACAAGGTCTCCTTCGTCTCGGTGACGCAGCAGTTCAATACCACCACTTCCATGGGCCGGCTGACATTGAATGTGCTTCTGTCCTTTGCGCAGTTCGAGCGGGAAGTAACCGCCGAACGCATACGCGACAAGATCGCTGCCTCTAAGAAGAAGGGCATGTGGATGGGTGGTACCATCCCGTTCGGCTACCGAGTGGAGAGCAGGAAACTAATCGTCAACCAGGTTGCAGCGGTGGAAGTCAGGACCATCTTCGATCGCTATCTGGAACTCGGCTCCGTTCCTGCGCTGGCGCAAGAGCTCAACGGCCAGAGACGTGACGATGACGCTCTCCCATCCTTGCTTCATGCTGATACGGGGCAGGGCCGGCGCCGAGTAGCGAAGACAATCGGCAAGGGCAAGCTCTATTACATGTTGTCCAATCCTATCTATGTGGGTCGCATCCGACATGGCGCAGAAATCTACGAGGGCGAGCATCCAGCGATCATTCCGGACGATATTTTCAGCGCGGTTCAAAACAGACTTGCCGATCAGGCACCGCGCCAGCGAGGCAGGTCGGTTCAGCGCGACATCCATCTTCTGAACGGTCTGTTGTTCGACGAGACTGGTGATCGGCTGAGCCCCATCCATGCGACCAAGGCAGGCAAGCGGTATCGTTATTACATCTCCAGCCGGCTGAAGAGCGGTAGACGGGAGCAGCAGGATGGCTGGCGCATTCCAGCATCCGAGATCGAATCGATCGCGCTTCAAGAGCTCAACAAAGTTCTGTCCGATGAGGTCTTGCTGTCAGAATGGATGGCGGCAACACGCCGGATAGATCGTATCGAGCCGGGATTGGTGAAGGCCAGGCAGGTAGGGGTTGCACTGGAGAGTGCGCCGGCCTCATCAAAAGAAGTCCGCACAATCATCGGCGTAGGGATTCGCCGCATTGACCTTGCCGCCGATCGTCTGTGCGTTGCTATGGACAGGAACGCCATCACTGATTGGCTAATGGATTTGCCTTCCATGCTAGATGACACTCGCTCAGTGGATATTATCGGATCAGGCAAAAACCGACGCTATGGCGTAGCAAAGAAAGCTACAGAGCCAATCGCAATCGACGATGCGGATTATCATATTGTGAATCTGCCGCTTTCCATCCGCCAACGTGGTGTCGAGCGGCGACTGGTAATAGAAGGGCAGGGGTCATCCCATCGCCGTCCCGACCGGCCGTTGATTGCGATGGTGGCTCGGGCGCATGCCTATCTGGAAGCACTTACAGATGGGCAGGGATTTGGTCGCAAAGATGTTGCAGAACGCTTCAGCGTGCATCCAGAAGATGTCAGCCGACTGTTGCCGCTTTCTTTCCTCTCTCCGCGTATAGTCGAGTCAATCCTGACCGGCCAACAACAGCCCGATCTGAGCGTGCGTCATCTTACCCGTAATATCGATCTGCCGATCAACTGGGCAGAGCAAGGCAGGTTGCTCGGCATGTGAGTTACACGCTGACATTCTGAAAATCAGTCAATCCGCATTACACCAGCATCACTGCGATCAAGCAAGCATAGCCCGCCTGACATAGTGGACAGCAAAAAGCCCCGACAGAGACGGAGCCCGCAAAAGCCGACGGAATCTCACGTTCGGGCTCAGTGCTTCCCACTATGTGCCGTCTCAAAGCTACTAAGCCTCGGAAAACACGGGGCTATTTGCAGACGCTCACAACAAGCCAGAAAACTAGGGACCGAATGGTGGGCGTGACAGGGATTGAACCTGTGACCCCTACGATGTCAACGTAGTGCTCTCCCGCTGAGCTACACGCCCATTCGCGCCGCGCATACACCACTTTTGGTTCGGGCCGTCAATAGCCGTTCTCCGCGAAATCGATGCGAATGCGGGTCGCCGAACTGCCAGCCTAAGCAGCTTGCAGCATCTTCTCAACTTCCGTGACAAGTTCGCGAAGGTGAAACGGCTTGGACAGTATCTTTGCGTCGCGCGGAGCCTTGGAATCAGGGTTCAACGCGACGGCGGCAAAGCCGGTAATGAACATCACCTTAAGGTCGGGGTCGATCTCGGTTGCCCGCCGCGCAAGTTCGATACCGTCCATTTCGGGCATCACGATATCGGTCAGCAGCAGGGAGAAGGGTTCCTCGCGCAGACGCTCAAAGGCGCTGGCGCCATTATCGAAATCGATCACCTGATATCCTGCGCGCTCCAGGGCTTTCACCAGGAAGCGGCGCATGTCCTCATCGTCTTCTGCAAGCAGAATGCGCGCCATTGAATTCGTATCCGTCCGGCTTCGGTTGGCCGAAGCATTCCCAAATTAACCATCATTCATATGTCCGCGGGATGGTAAACATCAAGTGAATTTAGCCCAAACTAATCCGCGTGGGTGACCGATTCGATCGCGCTGGACACCCGCCTGTGCAAATGGCAGTTTGGGTCATGGTTCAAGCGAACAACGGAGTGCAGGCGTGAGCGTTTCGGAGGATTTTTCCCCCGCGCAGGCGTTCACAATCAGCCGTGCCGCCGAGCAGAGAGTTCCGTTCGTCTTCAACTCGCCTCACAGCGGACGGCGCTATCCCGAAAGGTTCATCGGCCTGTCACGCCTCGATTCGCATTCGATACGGCGCTCCGAGGATTGCTATGTCGACGAATTGTTCGCCTGCGTTCCCGCGCTCGGCGCGCCGCTTCTCGCGGCGCATTTTCCGCGCGCCTATCTGGACGTCAACCGTGAGCCGTGGGAGCTCGATCCTCGCATGTTTCTCGATCCGCTGCCGCCGTTTGCCAACACGCGTTCGCCGCGTGTGGCCGGCGGACTGGGCACCGTTCCGCGCCTGGTGGGGGAGGGCGCGGAAATATATGCGCATCGCCTCCCCTTCGCAGAGGCTGCTGACCGAATCGAATTGCTGTACCGGCCATACCACGCCGCATTGAAGGAATTGCTCAAATCGACGCGCAGCATGTTCGGATACGCTGTCCTGATCGATTGTCATTCCATGCCGGCGGGCGTGCGCCTCGGCGACAATGGCGTGCGGCCCGATTTCATCATAGGCGACAGGTTCGGCAGTTCGGCCTCGCGCAGCCTTTCGGAAGCGGCGATCCAGTTGCTTGCGGAGCGCGGCTTTACCGTGGCACACAATCGACCCTATGCGGGCGGCTACATCACGGAACATTATGGCAGGCCGGCACAAGGTATCCATGCGATCCAGATTGAAATCAATCGTGGCCTCTATATGGATGAGCAAAGCCTGCAACGGACCGAGGGTTTTTCAGCCTTATCGGCGGAAATAACGGCCTTCGCCGCCGACCTGATGGCCCTGCCGGATTACTATTTCGGGGATTTGCCGCTGGCGGCGGAGTAGACCAAAAAAGAACCGCACCGTTTGCGCGATGCGGTCAAGTCTAGGGAGGAAACGCCCAAGCTGGGCGCGGACAGAACAAACTGTCCAGGAAGTAGACTATGTTGCGACGCACAAATGTCAAGCGTTCCTATTCGCATTCGCAGCATCAATTTGTTGACGTTAGGTAAGTTCGGCAAAGAGGGCACCTTGCACATCGATCCGGAATTCATGCGCCGCATCGCGGCGATTGCGGCGCGCGAGTCGCTTCCGCGCTTCCGCCAGAGGGGCGATGTGAGCAACAAGGTGCAAGGCGGCTTCGATCCAGTAACCGAGGCGGACAGGCAGGCCGAAAAGGCAATTCGCGCGCTCATCAACGACTCATATCCGGGCCACGGCATTCTGGGTGAGGAATTCGGCGCGGAGAACGCTGATGCGGAATTTGTCTGGGTGATCGACCCGATCGACGGGACGCGTTCCTTCATCTCCGGCATTCCGCTGTGGGGAACATTGGTCGGCCTCACGCGTAACGGTGACGCGATTGCCGGAATGATGGCGCAGCCCTTCATCGGCGAATTGTTTTACGCCGACGGCAAAGGCGCCTTCTACGAAGGCCCGCATGGCAAGACCGCTCTTGCCACCAGCGCGACGGATTCGCTCGGCGCGGCAAGACTTTGCACAACAACGCCAAAGCTTTTTGTCGGCGACCAGTTGGCCGCATTCCAGCGACTGGAAAGCGCGGTCCAGCTTTCGCGCTACGGAACGGATTGCTACGCCTATGTCATGGTCGCGGCGGGGCAGATCGATCTGGTGGTGGAAACGGCCTTGCAGCCATACGACATCGTTGCGCTGGTCCCCATTGTCGAGCAGGCCGGCGGCGTGATCACGAATTGGGACGGCGGACCGGCCGAACTGGGCGGCGGCATCGTGGCGGCGGCCAATCCGCGCCTGCACGATGCTGCAATGGCAATCCTTCACGCTTGACGGAAATCTGACATGTTCTTTGCATCCGACAATTGGGCAGGGGCGCATACCGCCGTGTCCGCCGCACTCGCCGATGCGGCGGGCGGGTTCGATCCCGCCTATGGCAACGGCGCCTGGGACAAACGGGTTGCGGCCCGGTTCAGCGAAATATTCGAGCGTGATGTCGCGGTGTTTTTCGTCGCCACCGGCACTGCCGCCAATTCGCTTGCGCTGGCCTCCCGCTCGAAGCCGGGCGGCATGGTGTTCTGCCATGCGGAGGCTCACATTCTTGAAGACGAGTGCGGTGCGCCGGAGTTCTTTTCGTCCGGCCTGCGGCTGCATGCCGTGGAGGGCGATCGCGGCAAGATGAATCCTGCGGCATTGACGGAGGCGATCGGTCTTTTTCCTCCGGGCGTCGTGCATGGCGGGCGCCCGGCTGCGATTTCGATCACGCAGGCGACCGAAATCGGAACATTGCACTCCTTGGATGAAATCGACGCAATTGCCGCAGTCGCGCGCGCGCATGAATTGCCCCTCCATATGGACGGTGCACGTTTTGCCAACGCGCTCGTCGTGCTGGAGTGTACGCCCGCCGATATGACATGGCGGCGCGGCGTAGACCTGCTCTCCTTCGGAGGCACGAAGAATGGTTGCTGGTGCGCCGAGGCGGTTGTGCTGTTCGATCCGGCGCGCGCGGCCGAGTTCGCGTTTCACCACAAGCGCGGAGCGCAACTCTTCTCCAAGTCGCGCTTTGTTGCCGCCCAATTTGAGGCGTATCTCGCTGACGATCTTTGGCTTCGCAACGCGCGCCACGCCAACGCGATGGCGGCGCAGCTTGCAGAGGCGCTTGACGGGCTGCCCACGGCGCGCCTCGCATGGCAGCCGGATGCGAACGAAGTCTTTCCGATCTTGGGAAAAGATACTGCCGCCCAGCTGCGCGCAGGGGGCGCGGCCTTCTACGATTGGCGCGCGCCGCATTGGTATGCCGCGCCCATCGCCGATGATGAAGTGCTGTGCCGCTTCGTTACGAGCTTTGCGACGCGCAAGGACGACATTGAGCGCCTGCGCTCGCTTGTGTGACGCAAAGACCAGCGTGAAATTCGGCTACTTCGCGTTCCAAATGTAAGGATGATCCGTCGGACTCTGCACCTTGCGCATTCCCGCTATGTTGCTTGCGACTTCGCGCGGAAAAGCGATATTGTTGAGTCAGTTTGCTTCGCAGGAACTCAGGCACCGGCCTCATTGTGGTGCCATGTTCCACGTGGGTGCTCATATATATCCGTGATCTTTTTGAGACCAATCACTTTCATTTTTCTTTCCGTAGGAATTGAAAATACATTCGGATTTATATAGTCTTCAAATATCTTTATCTCTTTTTTATTGTAGTTCTCGGAGTTGTACGAAGGGAAAAGCTGCCAATAGCAATCATATTCTATCTCTTGTAGTAATTTTAGAATATTTTCAGAAACTGTACCCGGATCATTATTCTCAATAAGCATGACCGGACGGTTCCTACCGATCAAGTTCATTGCCCCGCGCAGAACAAATATCTCCATGCACTCCACATCCATCTTAATCACCGAGGCATCTCGCGCTAGGTGAATACTGTCGAGTTGTTGCAACGCAATCGGTGTATGAGTGACCGAGGCTTGTTCGTGTCTGAGGAGATTTTCGAGACGGAGAGCTCCGAAATTCTGTGGGGAATCGTAGTTAAAAGAAGGCATATCGACCAGGCCGCGCGCCTCGCCAAGTGCCATGTTCAACGCCGTCACATTGCTAAGGTTGTTGATGGCGATATTGGCGGCGAGCAACTGGAATATGGCTGGTTGAGGTTCAAACGAGATCACATGTCCTGTTGGCCCGACTGCTTTTGACATTGCGAGCGTGTGGTAGCCGACATTTGCGCCGATATCCAAAACGACCATTCCAGGTTGAATGATCTTTTCGAGCAAGTCGATCTCGTATTGCGACCACTCGCCGTATTCGACGATGGAGCGCCCGACATAATTGTCCGAGGCAGCGACGAACATGTCGCCATATCGGGTCTGCGCTCTTATCGTCCGCAAGCCGGTTTCTCCAGTACGATAATATTAGATTGTCCTTATTTTCAGTAAGCCCGATTCTGAAAAATTGCAACGAGCGTAGTCGAGCCGCGGCGCCGCAATCTGTCCCACCCGCGTGAAATTGGGCTACTTCGCGTTCCAAATGTAAGGGTGATCCGTCGGATCCTTCACCTTGCGCATTCCCGCTATGTTGCTTGCGACTTCGCGGGGAATGGCAAGGTTGTTCACGCAACTTTCGTTGCCGAAAATGTTGTTGCTGTTCTTATTAAAGTTATTCTTTTCGAAGGACGAGGAAACTTGCCAATAGCAGTCGTAGTTAATTTCTTCGAAGAAGCTGAGTAGCTTCTCAGAGTCATTTCCGGGCAAATGATTTTCGGCAAAGATAACCGGGCGCCTTTTTTGAATGAGTTCCGATCCACCCCGCAAAACGGCGAGTTCCATACCTTCCACGTCCAGTTTCAGTACGGAAGCATTTCGAGCCGGTGCGATGTCATCGAGTCTCAGCAAGGTGACGGGCGTGTATGAGATGGGCGCCTTTTCATCACGAAGAAACTCACGCACTCTGAATGCGCCAAAATTCTGGGAGACCTCATAGTCCAATTGCGGCATATCGACCAAACCGCGAGTATCTCCGAGCGCCATGTTCAACGCTCTAACATTGCCAAGTTCGTTGATCGTAATGTTGGCGGCGAGCAATTCGAATATTGCCGGTTGCGGCTCAAACGAGATCACATGTCCTGTCGGCCCGACCGCCTTTGAGAAGGCGAGTGTGTGATAGCCAACATTTGCGCCGATATCCAGAACGACCATTCCCGGTTGAATGATCTGCTCCAGCACGCGTATTTCGCTTTGCGACCACTCGCCATATTCGACGATGGAGCGCCCGACATAGTTGTCTGATGCCGCGACGAACATCTCACCGTATCGGGTCTGCGCTCTCAACGTCCGCAAGCCGGTCCCTCCAGTATGAAAACATTAGAATATTCTCATAGTTATTGCGCCCGATTCGAGAAAATTGCAACGAACGTAGCGGGGCTGCGGTGCCGCAAGCCATGAATGACTATTGCGGCCTTGTTATCCTGCCGAATGATGCATGGTTGGTCGCGCCGGTTCTATCTCCGCAGAGTAATCGCCGAAGGATGCTCAGATATGCTTTGCACTTTTTGCAGCCCTTCAACCCTGCCCACAAATTCTCGCGGAATCGCAAGATTGTTAAAGCTCCCGAACTCGGCAAACCTGTTGATCGGGTTCTGTCTGTAGTTCTCTCGACTATAGATCTTTGAGTACTGCCAAAAGCACTCGTATTCCATAGACATGAGGAAGTTCAGCAATTTTTCTGAACTCTCGCCACGGTCGTTATTTTCGAGCAACATTGCGGGTCTGTTTTTACTCAGCAGTTTCGGCGCACCCTGAAGTATGGAAAGCTCCATTCCTTCCACGTCCATTTTTATCACTGACGCATTTTGCGCCAATGCGATATCATCCAGGCGTTGAACGGAGATTGGTGTGTAGACGATTTCCGCGTTCTCTTCCCTGAGCATCTTTTGCAGCCGCAAAGCGCCAAAATTTCCGGGGTTCTCATATGTATATGGCGGGATGTCCACAAAGCCGCGCTTCTCACCCAGAGCAACATTAAGGGCGGTGACGTTGCTGAGCTGGTTGATGGCGACATTGGCCGAGAGCAACTGGAATATGCCGGGCTGAGGCTCGAATGATACGACCCTTCCCGTGGGGCCTACGGCTTTCGACAGTGCAAGCGTGTGATATCCGACATTTGCGCCCACATCCAGCGCGGTCGCGCCGGGTCGGATCAACTGTTCGAGCAGGGTGATTTCGCTTTGCGACCACTCGCCATATTCTACCAGGCTGCGACCGACGTCGGTGTCCGTAGCAGCGACGAACATCTCACCATATCGGGTCTGCGCTCTTATCGTCCGCAAGCCGGTTTCTCCAGTATAAGAACATTATATTATTCTTATACTGCATGCGCCGGATTTCCAAAAATTGCAACGTGTGCGGTCAAGCTGCGGTGCTCCAATCCGCGCTAGCGGGGCAGGACCGTCGATCCCATCAGCGTCTCGTCAATGGCTGCTGCCGCTTGGCGGCCTTCGCGGATCGCCCAGACGACCAGCGATTGACCACGCCGAACGTCGCCCGCCGCGTAAAGGCGGTCGATGTTGGTGCGATAGTCCTGATCATTGGCCGACACATTCTGCGAACGTCGCGCGTCCGTGGCGATATCGAGCTTGCCCTCCAGTTCGGCGGTGACGCCGCCCTGGATCGGACCTGCAAAGCCGATGGCGATGAAGGCAAGATCGGCCCGGATCACAAATTCGGTGCCTGCGATAGGCTTGCGCTTTTCATCGACCTCGCAGCACTTCACGCCGGTCAGTTCCCCGTCCTCGCCGATGAATTCCAACGTAGCGACCTGAAATTCGCGCTGCGCGCCTTCGGCCTGCGAAGACGAGGTGCGCATTTTTGTCGCCCAGTAGGGCCAGACCGCCAGCTTGTCTTCTTTTTCGGGCGGCTGCGGGCGGATGTCGAGCTGTGTGACACGCACCGCTCCCTGCCGGAACGCCGTTCCGACGCAGTCGGACGCCGTATCGCCGCCGCCAACCACGACGACATGTTTGCCGCCCGCGACTATGGGTTCGGACTGCCAGGCGACAGACTGGATGTCTTCGCCCCCGACGCGCCGGTTCTGCTGAACCAGATAGGGCATGGCGTCATGCACGCCATGCAGGTCTGCGCCCGGAATGCCAGCGGGGCGAGGTGTTTCAGACCCGCCGCAGTAGAGCACTGCGTCATGTTCGGCCAGAAGGTCCTCGACCTTCTTGTCCACACCGACATTGACGCCGCAATGGAAGGTCACGCCCTCGCCGGACATCTGCACGACGCGTCGGTCGATATAGTGCTTTTCCATCTTGAAGTCGGGAATCCCGTAGCGCATCAGCCCGCCGGGACGGCTTTCGCGTTCGTAGACATGAACGTCGTGCCCCGCCCGGCCAAGCTGCTGGGCGGCGGCCATTCCGGAAGGACCGGAGCCGATGATTGCAACCTTCTTTCCCGTTTTTCTTTCCGCAGGGTAGGGGCGCACATAGCCGGTTTCATACGCCTTGTCGGCAAGCGCCTGCTCGACAGTTTTGATGGCGACCGGAATGTCCTCGAGGTTCAGGGTGCACGCTTCCTCGCAGGGCGCGGGGCAGATGCGTCCGGTGAACTCGGGAAAATTGTTGGTCGAGTGCAGGTTGCGGATCGCCTGCTCCCAGTCGCCATTGTATACGAGATCGTTCCAGTCGGGGATCTGGTTGTGGATCGGGCAACCCGTCGGCCCATGGCAGAACGGAATGCCGCAATCCATGCAGCGGGCAGCCTGTTTCTCAACCTCCTTGTCGGACATCGGAAGCGTGAACTCGCGAAAATGCCTGATGCGATCCGATGCGGGCTGGTACTTGTGCACCTGCCGGTCGATCTCAAGGAAACCTGTTACCTTGCCCATGTCAGTCCCAGTTCTCTTGGACGGAGTTCTTGCTCACGCCCTGGATTTCGTATGATCGGAAGCGGATTTATTCCGCAGCGACGCCCATGCGCATCCGCGCCATTTCTTCCAGTGCGCGTTTGTATTCGACCGGCATGATCTTGCGGAACCTTGGTCGGTATTCCGACCAGTTTTCAAGGATCGTCTTTGCCTTGGTCGAGCCGGTATAATGTACATGGTTTGAGATAAGCTGGTGCAATCTCTCCTCGTCATGGATGGTCATATCACCGGACACGTCCACGCGTCCCTTGAAGTCGATGTCGCCGCCATGGTGATGCAGTCGCTCCAGCAGCGCGTCCTCTTCCGGCACGGGCTCCAGCTCGACCATCGCCATGTTGCAGCGGGTTGCAAAATCGCCTTCCTCGTCGAGCACATAGGCAACGCCACCGGACATGCCCGCCGCGAAATTGCGGCCAGTCTTGCCGAGCACGACGACGATGCCGCCCGTCATGTATTCGCAGCCGTGATCGCCGACGCCTTCCACGACAGCTGCCGCACCGGAGTTGCGAACGGCGAAGCGCTCGCCCGCGACGCCTCGGAAATAGCATTCGCCCTCGGTCGCGCCATAGAGCACGGTGTTGCCGACAATGATCGAATCCTCGGCCACGATCCTTGCATCGTCCGCAGGACGGATGATGATCTTGCCGCCCGAAAGACCCTTGGCGACATAGTCGTTGCCGTCCCCGATCAGTTCGAAGGTCACCCCGCGCGCCAGGAATGCGCCGAACGATTGCCCGGCAGTGCCGCGCAGCTTCACCGAGATGGTGTCCTCGCGCAGCCCCTTGTGCTTGAAGCGGCGGGCCACTTCGCCGGAAAGCATCGCGCCCGCCGAGCGGTCCACATTCCTGATGCCGACATCGATCTCGACCGGCTGGCGCGCGTCCAGCGCCGGCTTCGCAAGCTCGATCAGTTTGCGGTCGAGCACGTCGTCGATCGGGTGCTTCTGGCGCTTGGTCCAGTGCGTTTCTTCCGTGGGCACGTCCGGCTTGTAGAACAGCTTCGAAAAATCGAGGCCTTTGGCCTTCCAGTGGTTGATGAGGTCGCGCTTTTCCAGAAGATCGGTGTCGCCAACAACCTCATCCATGTGCCGGAAGCCCATCGCCGCCAGCAGTGCGCGCACTTCCTCCGCCACATAGAAGAAGAAGTTGATGACGTGCTCGGGCGCGCCCTTGAAGCGCTTGCGCAGGACCGGATCCTGCGTTGCCACGCCCACCGGGCAGGTGTTGAGATGGCACTTGCGCATCATGATGCAGCCCGCCGCGATCAACGGCGCGGTCGAAAAGCCGAACTCGTCCGCACCGAGCAGCGCTCCGATGACGACGTCGCGGCCTGTGCGCAACCCGCCGTCGACCTGCAAGGCCACGCGCGAGCGCAAGCCGTTGAGCACGAGCGTCTGGTGCGTTTCCGCCAGTCCCATTTCCCACGGCGAACCGGCATGCTTCAGCGAGGTGAGCGGCGATGCGCCGGTCCCGCCATCGTAGCCGGAAATGGTGATATGGTCGGCGCGCGCCTTGGCAACCCCCGCCGCAACCGTGCCGACTCCCACTTCAGACACCAGCTTGACCGAAATGTCCGACGCCGGGTTGACGTTCTTCAGGTCGAAGATGAGCTGCGCCAAATCCTCGATCGAATAGATGTCATGGTGCGGCGGAGGCGAAATCAGTCCGACGCCGGGCGTGGAATGCCGCGTCTTGGCAATCGTCGCGTCCACCTTGTGGCCGGGCAACTGGCCGCCTTCGCCGGGCTTTGCGCCCTGCGCCACCTTGATCTGGATCATGTCTGAGTTGACCAGATATTCCGTGGTCACGCCGAAACGGCCCGATGCCACCTGCTTGATCGCCGAGCGTTCGGGGTTTGGCTTGCCGTCGGGCAGGGGGAAATAGCGGTCGGGTTCCTCGCCACCTTCTCCTGTGTTCGACTTCCCGCCGATCCGGTTCATCGCAATTGCCAGCGTGGTGTGGGCCTCGCGGCTGATAGAGCCGAACGACATTGCACCTGTGGAGAAGCGCCGCACGATGTCCGCCGCGCGCATCACCTCGTCCAGGGGCACCGGCTTGCGTCCGGTTTCCTCGGCCATCCTGATCCTGAAAAGGCCGCGCACGGTCTGCGCGCGCGCGCTCGAACTGTCGATCTGCTTCGAATATTGCTGGTAGGTTTCCCACGATCCCTTGCGTACGGCGTGCTGCAAGGTGGCCACGGCATCGGGCGACCACATATGCGCCTCGCCGCGCATGCGGAACATGTATTCGCCTCCGACTTCGAGGCTGCTGGCCAGCACGGGATCGTCGCCGAAGGCGTCGGTGTGGCGCGAGGCCGTTTCCGCCGCCACTTCGTTCAGGCCCACGCCTTCGATCGTCGTGGTCGTGCCGGTGAAATATTCATCCACGAATGGCGTGGACAGGCCGACGGCATCGAAGATCTGCGCGCCGCAATAGGACTGGTAGGTCGAGATGCCCATCTTGGACATGACCTTCAATATGCCCTTGCCGATGGACTTGATGTAGCGCGACACAACCTCGTAGGGGTCGACCTCGGCGGGCATCTCGCCGCGCTTGTGCATATCGAGCAGCGTGTCGAAGGCAAGATAGGGGTTGATCGCTTCGGCGCCGTATCCCGCGAGGCAGCAGAAATGATGCACTTCGCGCGGCTCGCCTGATTCTACCACCAGCCCGACGGATGTGCGCAGACCCTTGCGGACAAGATGATGGTGCACGGCTGCGGTCGCCAGCAGGGCAGGGATGGCGATGCGATCCGGCCCCACCTGCCTGTCCGACAGGATGATGATGTTGTAGCGACCCGCCACAGCCGCCTCGGCACGCTCGCAGAGGCGCTCGACCGCACCCGCCATGCCCTCCGCGCCCTCGGTGGCCGCATAGGTGATATCGATGGTCTTGGTGTCGAAGCTTTCTTCCGTATGGCCGATGGAACGGATTTTTTCGAGGTCCGCATTGGTAAGGATCGGCTGACGCACCTCAAGCCTTTTGCGCCTCGACGTGCCGATCAGGTCGAGGATGTTGGGGCGCGGGCCGATGAAGGAGACGAGGCTCATCACCAATTCCTCGCGGATCGGGTCGATGGGCGGGTTCGTCACCTGCGCGAAATTCTGCTTGAAGTAGGTGTACAGCAGCTTGGACTTGTCCGACATGGCCGAGATCGGCGTGTCGGTGCCCATGGAACCCACGGCTTCCTGGCCCGTCACGGCCATCGGTGCCATAAGCAGCTTGAGGTCTTCCTGCGTGTAGCCAAAGGCCTGCTGGCGATCGAGCAGCGACACATCCTTGCGCAGCGCGCGGGGCTCGACGGGCTTCAAATCCTCGAGAATGAGCTGCGTGCGCGCCAGCCACTCCTTGTAGGGATGCTTGTGCGCGATTTCCGACTTGATTTCCTCGTCGGAGATGATGCGTCCCTTGACGAGGTCGATCAGCAGCATCTTGCCAGGTTGCAGCCGCCACTTGGTAACGATGTGCTTTTCCTCAACCGGCAGCACGCCTGCCTCGGAAGCAAGGATCACGCGGTCGTCGTCGGTGACGATGTAGCGCGCAGGGCGAAGCCCGTTGCGGTCGAGCGTCGCGCCGATCTGGCGGCCATCCGTGAAGCAGAGCGCCGCTGGACCGTCCCAAGGCTCCATGAGCGCGGCATGGTATTCGTAGAATGCCTTGCGGTCCTCATCCATCGACTTGTTGCCCGCCCAGGCTTCCGGGACGAGCATCATCATGGCGTGGCTCAACCTGTAGCCGCCCTGGAACAGGAATTCGAGCGCATTGTCGAAGCAGGCTGTGTCCGACTGCCCCTCATAGGAAATCGGCCAGATCTTGGAGATGTCGTTGCCGAACAAATCCGAATCGACGGACGCCTGCCGCGCGGCCATCCAGTTGTTGTTGCCGCGCACGGTGTTGATCTCGCCATTGTGGGCAAGCATGCGGTAGGGGTGCGCCAGCTTCCATGAGGGGAAGGTGTTCGTCGAAAAACGCTGGTGCACCAGGATCAGCGCCGATTCAAAGCGTGGATCGCTGAGGTCCTTGTAGTAGGCGCCCACCTGATAGGCGAGGAACATGCCCTTGTAGACGATGGTGCGCGAGGACAGCGACACGCAATATGCGCCGATGTCCTTGTTGTCGTTCTCGGCATAAATCCGACCGGAAATCACCTTGCGCAGGATATAGAGGCGCGCTTCATATTCCTCGTCGTCGACGATTTCGGGCGACCTGCCGATGAAAACCTGCCTGTGGAACGGCTCCGATGCGACGATTTCCGGCGCTTTCGACAGGGAGGCGTTGTCTACCGGCACATCGCGAAAACCGAGAAGCGTAAGCCCTTCGGAGTTCACGCTCTCGCGGATGATGTCGTCTATGTGCTCGCGCGTCGCCGCGTCCTGCGGCATGAACCAGTGACCCACGCCATACTGGCCGAGTGGCGGCAGTTCGACACCCTGCTTTGCCATCTCCTCGCGGAAAAAGCGGTCGGGAATCTGCACGAGCACGCCCGCGCCGTCGCCGACCAGCGGATCGGCGCCCACCGCGCCGCGATGCGTTAGGTTTTCGAGCATGAACAGCCCGTCCTTGACGATCTGGTGCGACTTGATTCCCTTCATCTGCGCGATGAAACCCACGCCGCAGGCGTCATGCTCGTTGCGCGGATCATAGAGCCCTTGTTTGGCGGGCAGGCCGGGAAGGTTGGTGTTTTTGACGGTCGCCGCATTCGTCTGCGCGGCGAGCCTCGGCTCTGTCACTGCAGATGGCGTCATGTCCGTCATCGTCCTTCCCTCCGTTTCGGCCCCGTCAGGCGTCAAATCCGATCTTAGGGCCAACAGTCCGGCCCGCCAATGCGACCCACACCAAAAACCGGATCGCGCAAACGCTTCAATCCGGCAGGTGAATAAGATAAATAAGACAGCAATACTGTCCTATCTTTCTATGTCAGAAAAGCAGGCCGCGCACAAGAAGGATTCGAAAAGTCAGCGCGCCTTTGTCGAAACAAAATGTCGCGCCGGGGTGTCTGGAAGCAAACTTGTGAGTGTGTGGGATTGTCAGGAAGCAGATCCGGGTATGTAGGCGTCGAACGCGGCCCAGAATTGTTCGAGGTAGTAGTCGCGCTCCTGCAGGATTTCGTGGCGTGCACCGTCAATGGTCACGCAATAGCCCGAGCGAAGGCGGCGCGCATATTGCTCTATGGCGCGGCTCGACACGACCACGTCGGCTCCTGCTGCGACAAACAATGTCGGGATATGCAGGCGGGCGGTGTAGTCCGGATCGCTGACGAGGCGCGCGGCATCGGCTGCGGCATGCATCCAGGTGATTGTCGGTCCGCCGAGCGACAGTCTCGGATGGGTGGTGAAAAGCCGAACGTTCCGCTCGTATCGTTCAGGATCGGACGTCACGTTGTTGCGTTCGAAAGGGGTGGGCTTCCATCGTCCGCCCGTCGCATAGAAATTCCCAAATCCTGCAAGCTTCAATACTGACGCCAGGCGGCGAATCGAACCGGCGGAAACCGACAGGCTTCCGAGCTGGAGCAATGGCGCCAGAAGCACCATCCGCTCGATGCGGTTGTTGAGAGCGGGGGCCGCGCGCAACGCGATGAGCGCGCCTGTCGAATGGGCGAGAACATAGTAGGGTCCACGACAATCGGGCAGGACGACTTCGCGGAAAAAGCTGTCGAGGTCCTCCGCATAGAGGTCGAAATCGTCGACATGGCCGCGCAGCGGGTCCGTCAATTCCCGGTCGGAAAGACCTTGTCCGCGCCAGTCGAATATCGCCGCACCGAAGCCGCGTTTTGACAGCGAGCGGACCGTTTCGAAATATTTCTCGATCGGCTCGTTGCGCCCGGTGAGCACAAGCACGGTGCCTTTCACGGGCCTCCCGCCCGCTGCAAAAAGGGCATAGCGCAGGCGCTTGTTGCCCCGTGCAACGATGAAGCCGGAATGGGCCGCTTCCGGAATCTCATTGCCGGCGATTTCGAGCAGAAAATCTCTCATGTGACCTTCGATATGCCGCAGGTTCTGACCCTAGGCGACGATTGCTGCATATCGGTAAATTTTAGGTCTTATCCTCATGAATGGCTAAGCCTGAAAGAAAAGACCGGAGACGTTTTCAGGCGTCTCCGGTCTGTTGCGGTTCCGGAAGGAAGGGACGTTACGCCCGGAACCGGCCCATCGCAGCGCGCACCCCAAGCCCCGCACGCCAACGCATGAGTCGTACGCAATCTGGCTGAACTTTCCTGAATGGCGTCGTAAGGCGTCGTTCATCTGGCGTTCATCTTCGCGGAGTCGCGGCGAAGACCTCTTGAAATCGCGGTTCGGCAAACCCAGATCACTCATGCGGTCGCCATTGGACGGGGCCGCTGATCCCTCGGAACGCCAGAACGGGTTTCGGACGCGATCACAACGCAAGAATCGTTGCTCAAAGGAGAACCAAACCATGCGTCACGTTGATTTTTCGCCGCTTTATCGTTCAACCGTTGGATTTGACCGGCTGTTCAACATGCTTGATACGCTGGCGACCCCGGAAGGCGGCCAGACCTATCCTCCCTACAATATCGAGCGCACCGGTGAGAATTCCTACCGGATCTCCATGGCGGTGGCCGGCTTCTCGGAAGACGAGATTTCGATTGAGGCCCATCGCAATGTGCTGACCGTCAAGGGCGAGCGCGCCACCGAGACGAGCGGCGAAGGCTCCGAGATCCTGTATCGCGGCATCGCCTCGCGTTCGTTCGAGCGCCGCTTCCAGCTTGCCGATCATGTCGAGGTGAACGGTGCCGCTCTCAAGAACGGCCTGCTGCATATCGATCTCCAGCGGAACATTCCCGAGGAGTTGAAACCTCGCAAGATCGACATCGGCGCAGGCGATTCGAAAGCCCGGCAGATCGAAGCCAAGGCGACCAAGCAGTAAGCTTTCGGTCCATTTGTTCCTGGATTAGAAAAGGCCCCCGGCATGTCCGGGGCCCTTTTTTTGTTGGCCACCGCGTTCCGCTCCCGCCGTCGCGCGCTACCGCCGGATCGCGGTGGTCGTTTCGATCTGGACCGACGGAACCAGTTCCTGCTGGCGGCGCAGCCATGAGAAATCGTCCGCGCGGCCCGGTATCGGCTGCGGCAGCGCCAGCGGCTTTGCCTGTTGCGTGCCCCGTGTCGGAACTGGTGCGGGCTGTGCGCCCAGCAATTCGGTGCCGCCGTCCATCTCCGGATCGTTGAGCGACATGGGCGGGGTTCGGTCGGGCAGTTCCGTTGGCCCGATGGGTCCCGCCTCCGGCAGGTTTTCCGCAGGCAGGCCCGATCCCGGCGCGCCAAGCCCAAGCAGCTTTCGCAGCGGCTTATCCGCATAGAAGGCGAGTTTCGCCTTGCCCTGCCGGGTCATGTTGATGCCGTCGCTTGCCCGCAACTTGACGGGCTGGCCGTTCACGTCGGGTCCGGTCTGGACATAAGAGCCCTGCTCGTCGGCAAAGCCGTCCCAGATATCGATGAACTCACCCTTGTTTGCGAGCGCGGCAGCGCGATAGAGATCATTGAAAGCGAGCATGTCCGAGGTCATCTTGCCGGTCTTGAACGAAGGCATGCCCATCCAGAGATAGGGGACCTTCCTTTCCTCGAGCATGTCAGCGAGCGCACCGACGCGCGCCCTGTATTCCTTCAGCCAGTTTTCGGAGCGCACGGCCTCGCTTACGTTGTTCACCTTCATCTGCTGGCGGTCGTTCGATCCCATCATGACGATGACGGCGGCGGGTTTTTCCGCATCCAGCATAGCCGGAAGCTCGGTGTTCCAGTTGAAATAATCCTGGCGAACAAAGCCGGACGACCCCTTGGAAAGGTCGAGGACGCGAACCGTGGCGTCCTGCGCGAATTGTGCCTGCAGGCCCTCTGCCAGACCGCCCGCGAGGAAGTCGCCGACGACGAGGACCGACCTTGCGTCCGGCTTCTTCTCGACGATTTCGACCTGCGGCTCGGCGGGGGTATCTCCCGTTGCCGTCCGGCTTTTCTTTTTCGGGCGCTTCGCCCCGCGCGGCTGTTGCTCGGGAATGATGTAGTAACGACGGGGCTTCGGCCTGAAAATGTCGAACAGGCTCCATGGCCTGCGCAGCAATTCCTGCGCCGACGCGGTCGAAATTCCGGCATCGACAAGCGTGCCGGCCAGAACCGCCGCCGTCACACAGGTCGCAACGGCACAACGCAGTTTTATCGATGGCTGCAACCCGGGCTCCTCGCTACCTGCTGCGCAGATATTTTAGGACTTCCATGCTCGGATGGCCATCCTGCTGCATGCCGATCTGCGCCTGGAAAGCCTTGATCGCGTCACGCGACCCTTGGCCGATGCGTCCGTCGAACTTGCCGTCATAATAACCGTGCTCGGAAAGCCGCTTCTGCAATTCCTGTTTTTCCACGAAGCTGAGCTTGGTGAAAGGCCGCTGCCAGTCCTGCGCGAGCTGGCCGTAGCCCGCAATCTGATCTGCAAGAAGGCCAACGGCAAGCGCATATTTGTCCGCATTGTTGTAGCGCTTGATGACCGAGAAATTCTTGAGCATCAGGAAGGCGGGGCCGCCGCGTCCGTCGGGCACCTTGAGCGTCGCCTTGTCGGACGTGTTGCGGAATGGCTTGCCGTTCGCGCGCGTCACGCCGAGCTTTTGCCACTGTGCAAGGCTCAACGTGCCTGCGGGCAGCTTCCCGGGCGGCAACACGACTTCATAGCCCCAGGTCTTTCCCGATTGCCAGCCGTTCTTGTGCAGGAGATTGGCGGCGGTTGCCAACGCATCCGGTACTGAATTCCAGATGTCGCGGCGTCCATTGCCGTCCATATCCACGGCATAGCTCTGATAGCTTGTCGGAATGAACTGGGTGTGGCCCATCGCGCCCGCCCAGGAGCCGGTCAGATGGCTTTCATCGATGTCGCCCCGCTGGAGGATCTTCAATGCCGCGATCAACTGCGTGCGTGCGAATTTGGCGCGCCGCGGGTCGGCATAGGCAAGCGTGGAGAGCGAGCGCACCACATTGCGCATGGCAGCCGGATTCTTGAGGATTTCGCCGTAATTCGATTCCATCGACCAGATAGCGAGCAGCACGTAGCGATCCACGCCGTAGCGGGATTCGATCCTGTCCAGCCAAGGCTTCCATTTCTTCGCCATGGCGCGGCCATTGGCGATGGATTCTTCATGCACGCGATTGTCGAAATAGTCCCAGACCGGCGCGGTGAACTCTGGCTGATAGCGCGCTTTCTCCAACACTTCGGGGTCGATGTCGGTCACACCCCGAAAAGCGCGGTCATAGGTGGCGCGCGAGATCCCTGCCTCGGCAGCCGTCTTGCGAAATCCCGCCACCCAGTTCTGGAAGCCTGCATCGGCAAAGGCAGGCACTGCGCCCGCAATCGAGAGCGACAGCATGGACGCAAGCGCGAGGCCGCTTGCGCGGCGCATCAGCTTGTGCACGATCATTTCATTCTCCATCCGAAACCCTGAAGAACAAACATCGCTCGTACTGGTAAGCATTCCGTTTACCATACATGGCCGTGCCAGCAAAACATGAACGCCGGACACCATCATTCGCGCTTTTGACGGCGAATTTCGGCAAAATTACCACTATCGCTGCGCCTTTATGCCCAAATAGATGCTGTTCGTGCTGGAATCGCGCCCCTCGATCGTGCTGTTCACGTTTTCGTGTCGCGCCTCTGCGGTCAGGCCCAGATAGCGGTTCAGCCACCAGGTTGCGGCAAGCTCGGCGGTGTAGATCATGTCGTGGTCGCTGCCGGGCTGATAGTCCCGATAGCCGATCCCGGCGGCGAGGCTGGCGGTAAGGTTTGAGCGCATCCGACGCTCGACGGTCAGCAGGCTGGAATACAGGATCGAACCGCTGAGACCGGGCGTCGTTGTGCCTTCGACCTCGGTCGTTCCGAGCAGGTTCACATTGGTGTCGCGTACCGGCGACCAGTCGATATTCGCATTGACGCTCAGTCCCTCGATGGGGTCGAGCCTTTCATCGTCGAGATTTTCGCGGACATAGCCCGCCGCAAACTCACCCCGGAACTTTTCTCCCCTGTCGAACGCCAGCCCGATCCTGCCCTCGATGTGGTCCGCGGAACGTACATAGCCCGCCGCATCCAACCGCTCGTCATAGTCGCGTCGCCCGCCCCGCAATTCCGCGAAAGGTGTCAGCGCGGGTGAGATCGCATAGCCCGCGCGCAGCCGCGCCGTCGCAAGCGTGTTGTCGCGGTCCTTCTGCGACACGCTCGTTCCGTCGGGAAGCTCGGCGTCGCCGTACCACTCCCTGTCGATGTCTCCGCCCAGGCCCAGTCTCAGCTTCCCCGCATCCCTCAGCAGTTCTGCGCTGCCGATCAGCGATTGCTGGATGGGCTGGTCGACCGCGCCGACGATTTCGACCGGCGAATCGAAGGATTCCGGGCGTATCGCATAGGCTGCGAAACCGCGCAGCCTGTAGTCGCCGGCGAGTTCGCGCACGAGCGTTGCGTCGATGCCTGCTTCTTTCTGGTTGAGTTCTTCCCCGGCCAGCGATTTCTCAAACGTGCCGAAAGCGTTGAACTCCGCCTGGTCGATGTCCCGGTCCGAAACGGCGTTCAGGCGCAATGTGCTCTGGGAAACGATGGCGTCGTCCCCGTCGGGGCTCGACGTCGCGTTGGATGTGGCGAGGATACCCGTTTCGACACTCGGGCGAATGATGAAGCTTCCGGCGCGCAGACCGGCCGGAGCGAACGGGTCGTCTTCAATTTGGCGCAGCGGAACGGCGCCGCTGGTCAGCGGCTGGACACGCAATGTCCGTGGCTGCACCTCCTGTCGCGCAGATGTCGGCGTGACCGGACCGGTTTCCCGGGCCGGAGCCGGAGACGGTCTGGGCGGCGGTTCCTGCGCTGCGTCGGGCGTTTCCGCTGCGTTGTCGATGCTGCCACGCAGGTCCACAACATCCTGCGCGGACGCGACCGACATGCCGAGACCCAGCGCAAGTACCGCCAGTGGCAGAGACATCCGCCACCGCGCAGGTGCAAATTGGACCGGGACCTTCGGCACGAATGGATATTCCAATAAAACCATGCCCGGCGCGGCTGCACCAAGCTTACCGAACGGTAAACAGGCATGGTTAATGGAGGGTTAGAAATATCCGCTCGCCGCGTACGGGAGTGGACAGAAATAACGTGACAGGATAAGCGCTTGCGCCATGCCTGACCGCCACCCCATCGACCGCTCCGCAGCCATCGCCTGCGCCATCCGCACCGTCGAGACGGAGCGGGCGGGTGTGGATGCATTGGCCGAGGCGCTTCAGGACGGTCTTGCAGCTCCCTTTGCCAATGCGGTCGAATTGTTGAAGGCGGGCGAGGGCAGGGTGATCGTGACCGGCGTCGGCAAGAGCGGGCATATCGGCGCGAAGATCGCGGCAACCCTTGCGTCCACAGGAACGCCCGCCTTTTTCGTCCATCCGGCGGAAGCCAATCACGGCGATCTCGGCATGATCGCGCGCAGTGATGTGATACTGGCGATGTCGTGGTCCGGGGAGAGCACCGAGTTGCGCGGCATCGTCGCCTATTCGCGTCGATTCTCGATCCCGCTCATTGCGATGACGTCGCAGAGCGCGTCATCGCTGGCGCGGGAGGCCGATGTCGTGCTCCTTCTGCCGAAGGCAGACGAGGCCTGTCCGCACGGGCTTGCTCCCACGACTTCGACCTTGATGCAGCTTGTTCTCGGCGACGCGTTGGCGATTGCACTTCTGGAAGCGCGGGGCTTTACGCCCGACAATTTCAGGGATTTTCACCCAGGCGGAAAGCTTGGCGCAACCTTGACCCATCTGCGCGAGATCATGCGCAGCGGTAGCGACATGCCCGTGGTGCCGCTCGGCACGAAGATGCCAGAAGCGGTTATGGTGCTGTCCAACAAGAAGGTCGGGTGCGTGTGCGTGCTCGACGAGGCGGGCAGCCTTGCCGGGATCATCACGGATGGCGATGTGGCGCGCAACCTTCACCGCAATCTCAAGGACATCGCGGTCGAGGAGGTGATGACGCGCCACCCGAAGACCGCAAGCCCAGAAATGTCCGCGGGCGCGGCCATCGCCTATCTGAACGAAAACAAGATCGGCGCGCTTGTCGTCATGGAAGGCGACAAGCCTGTCGGCATCGTCCACTTCCACGACCTTCTGCGCATCGGCGCGGCCTGAAAATCAGGCGGCTTCCACAGTCAGTTCAAGATCGGTGTCGGATGCGCTGACGATGCGCACCTTGGCGCCCGCCGGAAGGTCCGGGCCGGAAACGCGCCACATCGTGTCGCCAAGACGCACGCGCCCGCGTCCGTTCTCGATGGGTTCGACAAGGGTCGCGAGCCGTCCGATGAGCTGGTCGCCGCGCCGGTTGAGCAAGGGCTGGTCCGACTGTGCTTCGCGCGAAGCCATGATGCGCTTGCCGATATAGGCCGACACCAGCGAAAGAGCGAGAAACAGCAGCATCTGGACATGCCATGTCCAGAAGCCAGCGTCCCACAGCGCCAGTGAAATCGCACCGACGATCAGGGCGGCAATGCCGATCCATAGAAGGAAAACGCCGGGCACGAGAATTTCCAGCGTCAGCAGGATGACTCCCACGACCATCCAGTTCCAGGGGCCAAGTTCTTCGGCGATGCGCGCGATCATGTTCGCACCTCGTCAGTTCTGGTCGGGAACGATGCGCGGCGGTCGCGGACCGCGCGGGCCGGGCTGCTGCGGCTGGTCGCCGAACACTTCCCGCGCAATCGCCCCGATGCCGCCGAGCGAGCCGATCAGTGAAGAGGCTTCGATCGGCATCAGCACGATCTTGTTGTTGTTCGCCGAGCCGATGCGCGCCAGCGCCTCGGTGTATTTCTGGGCGACGAAATAGTTGATCGCCTGCACATCGCCTTTCGCGATTGCCTCGGAAACCACCTGCGTGGCGCGGGCTTCGGCTTCCGCCGCGCGCTCGCGGGCCTCGGCATCGCGAAACGCCGCTTCCCTGCGACCTTCGGCCTCCAGCACCTGTGCCTGTTTCAGGCCCTCGGCCTCAAGGATCTGCGCGCGCTTGTTGCGTTCCGCCATCATCTGCCGGGCCATCGATTCGACAAGGTTGGCGGGTGGATTGATGTCCTTGATCTCGACCCGCGTGACCTTGATGCCCCACGGATGCGCGGCCTCGTCAACGACGCGCAGCAGGCGC
Source organism: Rhizobiaceae bacterium (assembly GCA_023953835.1). NCBI lineage: Bacteria > Pseudomonadati > Pseudomonadota > Alphaproteobacteria > Hyphomicrobiales > Rhizobiaceae > Rhizobiaceae bacterium. Next base: position 2,470,088 of record JAMLJB010000001.1, read on the forward strand.
TCGTTGATCGCGTCGCGGTTGGACAAGAGCTCGTCGAGGTCCATGGAACCCATCACTGTGCGGATGTTGGTCATGGTCAGATTCAAGATAGCATTCTGCAATCCCGCGACCTGATAAGCCGCCTGCGGTGCGTTGAGCACCTGATAAAATGCAACGCCGTCGACGGACACGATTGCGTTGTCCTTGGTGATGACTTCCTGCGTCGGAACGTCGAGCACCTGTTCCATCATGTTCATCTTCGCGCCGATGCGATCGATGAAGGGCAGGATCAGGTTGAGGCCGGGAGCGAGCGTCTTGGTGTAGCGCCCGAAGCGCTCGACGGTATAGTTATAGCCTTGCGGCACGGTCTTGATGCCGGCCAGCAGCAGGGCGAATACGAGAATCGCCAATGCGATGATAATGACGTCCAAGCCACCGAACATATGGGCCTCCCTCGAACAGGTCCGATCCTACATCATCATAGATCACTTAAGTATCTTTCGAACCCCTTACAATCTCTCAAAAAAATCTCGCTCAGGCGTCGAGCCATCCTTTCAGTTCGCGGCGCACCAGCGTTTCTATGACCGTCATGCCCTCGGCGCTGTCGTTCAGGCAGGGGATATGGGAGAAATTGGCCCCACCATTGTGGAGGAAGATTTCACAGACTTCTCCAGCGATTTCCTCCAGCGTTTCAATGCAATCGGCGGAAAAGCCCGGATTGACGATGGCGATCGACTTGACCCCTTCCTTTGCCAGTCGCTCGACCGTCTTGTCGCAATAGGGCTGGAGCCATTCCTCGCGACCGAAGCGCGATTGAAAGCATGTCATCAGCTTTTTCTCGTCCCAGCCGAGTTTCTCGCGCAGCAGCCGTGAGGTTTTCTGGCAATGGCAGTGATAGGGGTCGCCCTTCTCGAAATACCGCTTCGGCAGGCCGTGATAGGATGCGATGACCACTTCCGGCTCGAAGTCGAGCGTGGCGAGGTGCCGCTGGATCGAGGTCGCCAGCGCGTCGATATAGTCAGGCTCGTCATAATACGGCGGCAGCGTGCGTATGGCGGGTTGTACGCGCATTTTCATCAGCGCCATGAACAGCGCATCATTGGCCGTCGCCGTCGTGCTCGCGGAATATTGCGGATAGAGGGGAACGCAGAGCAGGCGGTCGACGCCCTGGCTCACCATGCGCTCCACGACGCTGGCCGTCGAGGGATTGCCGTAGCGCATCGCCCAATCCACCAACACGCGAGGCTCCTCTCGGAATGCCTCGGCCAGCTTGTCGCCCTGCGCGCGCGTGATCGTCCGCAGCGGGGATTCATTCAGCTCGGTGTTCCAGATCTTCTTGTAGTTTTCGCCGGATGTCTTTGGCCGCTTGAGCAGCACCGGTCCATAGAGGATCGGATACCATTGGATTTTCGGCAGTTCGATCACTCTGGGATCGGAAAGAAACTCGCGCAGGTAGCGTCGCATCGACCAGTAGTCGGTGCCGTCGGGCGTTCCGAGATTGACGAGCAATATGCCGATTTTGCGAGCCGGCACAGGTGGATGACCGGCTGGGCGATGGTTTGTCGGGCTGGCATTGGTCATGCGGTGCTTGTGCACCGCGCGCGGGCTGGCCGCAAGTGCACCCTTGGCCGCACCCGGCAGCCAAGGGGGATGCGCTGACGCGACTGCGATCAGTTGGCCGCGGGCACCTTCATTGTCTCGCCAATCGGCAGGAACTTAGGCTTGAAACCGGGATTGGCATCCTGCAACACATGCCACTTCTCGCCGTCGCCGTAGAATTTTTCCGCCAGCTTCCAGAAATTGTCGCCGCGCATGATGACGTGCTCCTGCGTACCGCCGGAAGCGGCTGCCGGAGCCGGTGCTTCGGCTGCCGGCGCGGGGGTCTCGGCGGCGGGTGCCGGTTCGGCGGCGATGGTCGGCGGTGTGTTGGCGATTTCGTTCGCGGCTGCCGGCGGCTGCGGAACGGCAGGTTCGGCCGGGGCAGGGGCAGGTGCGGGCTCGGCCTGGGCGGTCGTCGTCGCACCGATTTCCGTGATGCGTCCGTCAAGCTTCGGCGTGTAGGGACGGTTCTTGGCGAGATAGTCGGCAACTACCTGTTCAAGACCCGGCCCATAGTCATAGGCGTTGGTGGCGTTGTCGGCAAAGAGCTTGTAGCCGTCGCCGCCCTGTCGCACATAATTGTTGGTTGCGACCAGATAGGTCTTGGCCGGATCGATTGGGACCCACGCGCCGTTTTCCTGAACTTCGACCGATTTGATGCGGCCTTCATTGGCCTTCACCGATTTGTCGAAGCTGTATTTGAGGCCGGCGACTTGCGGGAACTTGCCCTTGCCTTCCTCGATTTCGCTCACGCCGCCTTCAAGCGACGCGACAATGTCCTTGCCGGTGAGTTGGAAGGTCGCAAGCGTGTTCTGGAAGGGAAGCACGGTCAGCACTTCACCCATGGTGACGATACCCGCATCGATCGAGGAGCGCAGCCCGCCGCCGTTCTGGAACACGATCGTGACGCCCTGATCCTTGACGCGGTCGAGGATGGCGTCCGAAACCATGTCGCCCATCTCGCACTCGCGCGCGCGGCAATTGTCGCGGCTGCCGTCGATGGGCGCGGTGGTTTCCGACACTTCTTTCTGCTTCAACGCCTCGATGGGCGCGCCAAGCTCGGCCACGCGCTTCAGCACGCCTTCATCCGGCTTGATGCTGCTGTCGAGAAAGATCGGGTCGCCCTTGGCTTCCTTGACAACGCCATTGTCGTCAAAGACCACCTGAAACTCGCCGAGATATTTGGAGTAGGAAGCGGCCTGCGTGACCGGCACCTTGTAGCCTCCGGGGTTGTCGATCATCGTCGGGTAGGGGCCTTCCGCCTTTGCGTCGGTGTTCGACAGCAGCGAATGCGAATGGCCGCCCACGACCACATCCACGCCGGGGATCTTGGCGATCAATTCCTTGTCGCGCGGATATCCGACATGGGTCAGCGCGATGATCTTGTTGACGCCTTCGGCCTCAAGCTTCTTCACCTCTGCGGTGATGGTCGCGATGTCGTCCTCGATGGTGATGTTCGGGCCGGGCGAAGCGATTTCGGGCGTATCTGTCGTGACCGCGCCGACAATGCCGATTTTCTGCCCGCCGACCTCCAGCACGATGGACGGCTTGATGCGGTCGCCCACCTTTGAAGCCGCGCTGGCCTGCACGTTCGCCGACAGGACTGGGAACTGGATCACGTCGAGGAAGGGAGCCAATGCATCTTCGCCGTCATCGAATTCGTGGTTGCCCACGGTCATGGCGTCGAACTTCATCTGGTTGAGGAATTCCGCTTCCACCGCTCCCTTGTAGGTCGTGTAGAACAGCGAGCCCTGGAAATTGTCGCCGCCGTTCAGCAGAAGAACATTCTGGCCGTTCAGCTTGTCGCGTTCCTGATTGATTGCCGTCAACAGCCGCGCCGCGCCGCCGATGCACTCGTTCTTGCCTTCTTCCTCGGCGGAGCAGGTCGATTCGTATTTGTTGTTGGATTCGATGCGGCTGTGCCAGTCGTTGATGTGCAGGATGTTCAATGTGTAGTCGGCAAACGATGCAGCCGTGGAAAGTCCAAGAGCGGAGACCGACAATGCGGCCATAGCGGCAAATTTCCTCATGAATTTCTCCTAAGCATTGTCTGCACTATGCCTTTCCGGGCATGTCGGGCATGTGACGCGGTTGAGCTATGTTTTCACCGCCGCTGAAGGCTTGCAAGCCAAATCGCTACGAAGCTGCGTAGTCCCGCTCGTCGGCAATCACCTTGCCGTCATTCGGGATGGCGGAGGCATCGACCACGCTCACTTTTCCGCCAAGCTTCGTGATTTCGCGCAACGTCGCCTCGACCTCTTTCGGCTCGATCGGCTGGTTGCCTGTGACCAGCAGGGTCATGGCGTCCTGCTCGCCCGCGCGTTGCACCACAAGGCGTGCGCGGCCGATAGCCGGGTGGCGCTTGACCACCTCGGCGATCTGCTTCGGGTCGACGAACATGCCCTTGATCTTCGTCCGTTGATCGGCCCGGCCCATCCAGCCCTTGATGCGGAGGTTGGTCCGTCCGCACGGCGACGGCTCGTCGATGAAGGCCGACAGGTCGCCTGTGCCGAACCGCACAAGCGGATAGGCGGGATTGAAGCTTGTCACGACCACTTCGCCCACTTCGCCCGTGTCGACCGGATCGCCGGTGCCGGGACGCACGATTTCCACGATCAGGCCCTCGTTCACGACCATGCCGGGATTGGGCGCGCCATCCGGCGCCGCTGTTTCGTAGGCGATGATGCCGAGGTCGGCGGTAGCGTAACACTGAAACAAGGCTATGCCGCGCGCGCGATATTCTTCGCGTAGCGACGGAAACAACGCGCCGCCCGACACCAGCCCTAGCTTGAAAGAGGAAAGGTCCTTGCCGAGTTCGGCTGCCCTGTCGAGCATCACTTTCAGATAGTCGGGCGTGCCGGTGTAGACTTTCGGCCTGAGCGCGGCGGCCGCCTCGACCTGTGTATCGGTGTTGCCGACACCCGCCGGAAACACGAGGCAGCCGAGCGCGCGCGCGCCTTCATCAAGGAGAAAGCCGCCCGGCGTCATATGGTAGGAAAAGGCATTGTGCACGATGTCGCCGGAGCGAATGCCCGCCGCGAACAGGGCGCGCGCCGCGCCCCACGGGTCGGACCCGAAACCTTGCGGCTCCCAGACAGGACCCGGCGACATGAAAACGCGCCCATGGCTCAATGCCTTCGGGTTGACGAACCCGCCGAAGGGCGGTTCCGAGGCCTGGAATTCCATCAGTTCCGGCTTGCGCAGGACCGGCAGCCGGGCCAGCGCTTCGGGGCTGTCCACCGCCTCGAAATCGATGCCTGAAAGCCATCTCGCAAGGCCGGGCGCGTTTTTCGAAGCTTCTTCCAGAAAACCGGGGAGCGCCGCGAAATGCGCGCCCTCACGCGCCTGGAACGGCGTGATTTCCATGCTGTCGAAGTGTTTGCCCATTCGTGGCTCCAACTTCGCGGGCGCGAGGGTCAGGCAGTCGGCTGGCGGCGGTTCAGCGAGAAATTCTGACCCGTCGCATTGGTGCAGTTCAACTGCTGGGGCGTGGCCAGCAGGCAATTGAACGCGATGGGTGTCTGGCGGATAAGCGACGTGCCGGAAATCGAGATCATCCTGTTTTCGCTGAAGCGATAGGTGCCTTCCGCCAGCTTGTTGCCGGTATCGGTTGCCGTGGTGGAGAAAATGCCGCCCTGGAAGCGCGATACCGCAACACCGTCCGTGCTCAGCCATTCGCCGTCCACCGGGCTTGCCGCCGCCATGCGCGTCGGGCTGCCGCCCCCTCCGGTGGAGCAGCCCGCCAATGCCGCGAACGAAAGCGCGGCGATACTCATCGAAATGCTTTTTGACGCAAGGGTCATGCCCATGTCCTCTCTTCGTCCCTCATGTCTGTGTTGCGTGAACGAGGCACAAAATGCAAGCGCTCCGCGTCGTGGCTGGCTATGCCCGATGCATCACTGCACCAATATGTTGCGGAACTGCCAGGGGTCTTTTCGGTCGATGTTTTCCGGGAACAGGCCGGGGCGGTCGTCTAGCGGCGTCCATTTCGTATAGTAGCCGGTGACCTGCCCGAGATAGGGCATCTGGACTTCGAGGCAGCGACGGTAGTCCATCTCATCGGCCTCGACGATTCCCGCCTCGGGGTTCTCCAGCGCCCACACCATGCCGGCGAGCACGGCGGATGTGACCTGCATGCCCGTGGCGTTCTGGTACGGCGCGAGGTTGCGCGCCTCCTCCAGCGAAAGCTGCGAGCCATACCAGTAGGCATTCTTGTCGTGACCGTAGAGTAGTACGCCAAGTTCGTCGCTGCCGTCGATCAGCTCGTTCTCGTCGAGGACGTGATGAACGGGCTGCGACTTGCCCGCCGCGCCGAACATCTCGTGCAGGGACAGCACGGCGTCGTTGCAGGGATGATAAGCGTAGTGACAGGTGGGGCGATATTTGACGTTGCCCTTCTTGTTGTAGACGGTGAAGAAGTCGGAGATCGAAATCGCCTCGTTGTGGGTAACGAGGAAACCGTATTGCGCGCCGGGCGTGGGACACCAGGTGCGCACGCGCGTATTGGCGCCCGGCTGTTCGAGATAGATCGCCGCCTTGCTGCCATGCTTCTGTTCGCGGGCGTTCTTGGGCATCCATTTTTCGTGCGTGCCCCAGCCGAGTTCCGCCGGTTGCAGGCCCTCGGAGATAAAGCCTTCGACGGACCATGTGTTCCAGAACACGTTGAGCGGCTTCGGCGTGGTGGCGCGCTGCGTGTCGCGCTCCGCGATATGTACGCCCTTGACGCCGGCTTTCTGCATCAGCCTTGCCCAGCCTTCGCGGTCGCCGGTCGCCGGCTCCGTGAACTCCAGTCCAAGGTCGTTCGCCAGATTGACCAGCGCCTGCTTGACGAACCACGACACCATTCCGGGGTTCGCGCCGCAGCACGAGATCGCGGTCGTGCCTCCCGGATGCTTGCGTATTTCCTCGCGCACGGTTTCGCGTAGTGCATAATTGGTGCGCGCGGCATTGTCGGCCTTGTCGTCGAAATAGAAGCCGAGCCAGGGCTCCACGACGGTGTCGACATAGAGCACGCCGAGCGAGCGGCACAGCCGCATCAGTTCGAGCGAGGACGTGTCCACCGAGAGATTGACGCAGAAGCCCTGTCCGCCGCCCTCGGTCAAAAGGGGTTTGAGCAGCTTCTTGTAATTCTTCTTCGTGATGGCTTCCTGCACGAACCTGATGCCGCGCTCATCCAGCAGCTTGCGGTCATGGTCGTTCGGATCGATGACCACCATGCGGGATTTGTCGAATTTGAAATGGCGTTCTATGAGGGGAAGCGTTCCGCGGCCGATGGAACCGAAGCCGATCATCACAATCGGGCCTGTTATTTCTCCGTAAACGGGCCATTTCTTATTCGCCATTTTCTGCCGCACTCCATTTTTGTTTCGCTGCCATGACCCTAACCACATCGGCATGTTACAATAAAGGGGCGGCGTTCAGATCGTCCGGGCGCGGATCAACCCCCTCAGCGAATTTCCAAGGTAAGTTGCTCGCGCTGCAAACAGGTCCAAAGGCTCCAGCAATGCCTCGCGGGCCTTGCCCTCGCCGATCAGTACGCCCCTCAGCACGCCTGCCAGAAGCCCGCATTGAAGTGATGGCGTCAGCAGCGGGCCGCCATCTCCCATGTCGAGGAAGAGGCTGGTGATGGTGCCCTCGCAAAGCTGGCCTTTCTCGTTGAGCAGCAGCACCTCGTCTGCTTCCTCGCTCGCAAACTCGCCGCGCGCCGCCTCATATGCGCCGCGTCGCGTCGTCTTGTGGCGCAGCAGCGGGTCGGAGGAAACGAGCCGGGCGCGGGCAATTCCAATGCGCCATATCGTATCGGCGGGCAGGGGAGAAAACGGGGCCACGGCGCATGTCGCGCCGCCCTTCTTGTCCAGGGTCAGCCGCACCCTCAGCATGTCGGCACCGCTGTCGGCGACCGCGCGGTCAAGCGCTGCCTCCGCCTCGCCATCCCGCCAGTCAAAGCCGAGCGCTTCGGCGGATCGGCGCAACCGTTCAAGATGCAGGCCACCGCGCGGAAACCCGTTTGCGCGCTCCCAGCGGAGTGTTTCGATCAGTTCGTAGCCGGGGGTGTGCCGGTCGCGAATCGCGCTTTCAGCAGGCATTCCTCATACTCGCTTTCCGCCGTCGAATCGAAAACGATTCCGCCTCCGACATTGTAGACCGCGCGCCCGTCGCCAAAGAGCGTGATCGTGCGGATCGCCACGTTGAAGCGCATCCGCCCGTCCGGCGCAATCCAGCCAATCGCGCCGCAATAGGCGCTACGCGGCGCGGTTTCGAGTTCTCGCAAAATTTCCATCGCCCGGATCTTCGGTGCGCCGGTGATCGATCCGCAGGGAAAGAGCGCCGCGAATATCCGCTCGATGGTCAGGCCGGGCAGCAGCTTCGCGCGCACCCGGCTCACCATCTGGTGTACCGTCGGAAAGCTTTCGATGCGAAACAGTTCCGGCACATCCAGTGTCCCCACTTCGCTGATGAGCGAGACATCATTGCGCAACAGGTCCACGATCATCCTGTTTTCGGCCTGGTTCTTCTCGTCGTTCCTCAGGAAGCGCTTTAGCCGCGCATCTTCCGTCTTGGTCCTGCCGCGTGGAGCCGTGCCTTTCATCGGGCGCGTTTCGATCCATCCGTCGGTGTCGATTTCGAAGAACAGCTCGGGCGAGCGCGAGAGGATCACAGGCTCGCCGAGGCCGACCAGCGCGCCATAGCTGACTGGTTGCCTGGCTGTGAGCGCATCGAACGCCTGCCGTGCGGTGCCGCTCCAGTGCGCCGTGACCGGAAAGGTCAGGTTGGCCTGATAGCAGTCGCCCAGCCTTAGGTGCCGGTGCAACCTGTCGAAGCGCCGTTCATAGTCGGCAAAGCTCCAGCTTGCGCGCGCGTCATAGATCGGGCCGTTGGTCGCCACGGCTTCGATGCCGGTGGGGCGGTCCTGCGGCGCGTCGAACACGCCGAAACACAAGAGGGGGGTATCGCGCCCGGCAGGCAGCAGCGGGCGCAATTTGGGCTCGAGCAAGTAGCCGGCTTCATAGGCCATATAGCCGGCGAGCCATTTCCCATTCGCCCGCTCTTTTTCCATCGCTTCGAGCGCGGGAAAGAAATCCTCCTCCGCATGAGCCTCGATGCGCCTCACGGGCCGCGCGAACAGGCGCTCGGTCCCGGCGGGATCGTCACGGAAAAGCACCGTCGCTTCGGCAAGCGGAATGCGGGTCATGGATGGCGCGCGCTGTCAGTCGTCCAGCGTTTCAAGTTCATCGATAAGGCTTTCGATCACCGCGAGGCCCCGCTGCCAGAAGCCGGGGTCGCTGGCGTTCAGCCCGAACGGGACCAGCAGCTCCGAATAGTGCTTGCTGCCGCCGGCCCGCAGCATCGCGAAGTACTTTTCCTGAAACCCATGTTCGGCCTTGCTGTAGACAGCGTAGAGCGAATTCACCAGGCAGTCGCCGAAAGCATAAGCATACACGTAGAACGGCGAATGGATGAAGTGCGGGATATAGGTCCAGAAGGTCTCGTAGCCCGGCTTCAGGGCGATCGCGTCGCCCAGGCTCTCGCTCTGCACGCCAAGCCAGATCGCGCCGATCTGGTCGGCGGTCAGTTCTCCGTTGCGGCGTTCGGTGTGAATGCGCCGCTCAAACTCGTAAAAGGCGATCTGGCGCACCACTGTGTTGATCATGTCCTCGACCTTCTGTGCCAGCATGGCCTTGCGGGCGGGGCGGTCGGTGGTCTTTTCTAGAAGCGAACGGAAGGTCAGCATCTCTCCGAAAACGGAGGCGGTTTCCGCAAGCGTCAGCGGCGTGGAAGCCATCAGTGCGCCCTGCGATGCAGCAAGCACCTGATGCACGCCGTGGCCAAGTTCATGGGCGAGCGTCATCACGTCCCTCGGCGTGCCCAGATAGTTCAGCAATACGTAAGGATGCGCTGACGGAACGGTCGGATGCGCGAACGCGCCCGGCGCCTTGCCCGCCCGGACCGGCGCGTCGATCCAGTTGAGGTCGAAAAACCGTTTCGCAATGTCGGCCATCTCGGGTGAGAAGCTGCCATAGGCGGTCAGCACTGTGGCACGCGCATCGTCCCACGGGATCGTGGCCTGCGGTGTTTTCGGCAGCGGCGCGTTGCGGTCCCAGTGGTTCATCTGGTCCATTCCGAGCCACCGCGCCTTCATCCTGTAGTAGCGGTGCGAAATCCGCGGATAGGCGTCCTGCACCGCCTTGGCCAGCGCGTCGACCACGCCCGGCTCGACACGATTTGAAAGGTGGCGGAAATCCGCGATGTCCTCGAAGGAACGCCAGCGATTGGAAATGTCGAGGTCCTTTGCCAGCGTGTTGGTTATCAGCGTGAAGGTGCGCAGATGCTGGCTGAAGGTTGCCGCGAGCGCCTCCGCCGCCCTGCGCCGCACCTCGGGGTTCATGTCCTGGAGCTTGTTCAGTGTCGGCTCGATCGGCAGCTTTTCCCCATCGACCTCGAAGCGCAGGTCGGTGATCGTTTCGTCGAAAAGCCGGTTCCATGCGCCGCGCCCGGTCACCGACTTTTCGTGGAAGAGTTGCTCCACGCGATCCTCGAGCTGGTGTGGCTTGTCCTTGCGCAGATCCTCGATCCACGGCCTGTAGTGGCCGAAGGCGGGATCGGCCTCCAGCGCGGCGTCGATCAAATTGTCCGGGATGTTGTTCAGCTCCAGCCCGAAGAAGATCAGGTGGGTGCCGGCGTCGGTCAGCTTTTCCTGCACGTCGCCATAGAGCTTCACCCGCTTCGGGTCCGACGTGTCGCCAGCATAGACCAGCCCCGCGAAGGAACCAATGCGGCCCATCAGTTCCTCGATTTCCTCGAACTGCCGCACTGCGAGGCCAAGCCCTCCGTCGGCGCGCTTGCGGGCCTCGGCTTCCAGCGTCCCGCGCCAGCGCTGCTCGAACTCCGCCGAAAGCTTCGCGGCACGCGCCAAGTCCTCGCCAAGCTGCGGGGAATCGATTGAAGGATAGAGGTCGGCGAGATTCCATTCCGGCAGCCTGCCCAGCGCCTGCCCGCCGCTGTCCGCCGTTGCAGAACGGGTGGTTGAGATTTTGTCCATGACGTTCATTCTTGTTATCCCGCTGGCCACACTGCGTGGAACGCAGATTTGACATAAGGTGTTGAAGCCTTGTTTAGAACCCTGTGCCACATTGATCCAGAGTGACTTTGAAAAGCCTTCCTGAATATGGCCTCCAACATACTCATCATCGATGACGATCCCGTCCAGCGACGACTGCTTGAGGCAGCCGTCACGCGCTTCGGCCACACGGCGCGCGTCGCGGACAGCGGCGAAGCCGGACTCAAGGCGCTGGATGGCCTCGGCGCAGGCGATATCGCGGTCGTCATTCTCGATCTGGTCATGCCGGGCATGGATGGATTGTCCGTGCTTCGGACCATGCGCGAGCGGGGCATCGAAACGCCGGTCATCGTGCAGACGGCGCAGGGCGGCATCGAAACCGTCGTCTCGGCAATGCGCGAAGGCGCTTTCGATTTCGTCGTCAAGCCGGCTTCTCCGGACCGCCTGAACAAGGCGATCACGGATGCGCTCAAGGTCGAATCCTACAGCGGCGGCAAGCGCGGCGAAAAGCGCAGCACGACGCTGACGATCAAAGACCTCATTACCGAGGGTCCGGCGATGGAGCGGGTGGTCGGTCTTGCGCGCAAGGCCGCCGGTTCCAACATTCCGGTGCTCATCGAAGGGGAATCGGGCGTCGGCAAGGAAATGATCGCCCGTGTCATCCAGGGATCGGGAGATCGCCGCAGCAAGCCTTTCGTCACCGTCAATTGCGGAGCGATTCCGGACAATCTGGTCGAGAGCATCCTGTTTGGCCACGAAAAAGGGTCGTTCACGGGCGCCAGCGACAAGCATATCGGCAAGTTCGTCGAGGCTCACACCGGCACCTTGTTCCTCGACGAGATCGGCGACCTGCCGCTCGACGTGCAGGTCAAGCTGCTGCGCGCCGTCCAGCAGGGTGAGGTCGATCCGGTCGGCGGACGAGCGACGATCAAGGTGGACATCCGCCTGATTTCGGCAACCCACCGCGACCTGATCGAGCAGGTCAAGCTCGGCAGGTTCCGTGAGGACCTGTTCTACCGCCTCAACGTGTTCCCGATCATGGTGCCCCCCTTGCGCGACCGGCGCGAGGACATTCCGCACCTCGTTCGCCATTTCATAGGCCGGATCGGGCGCGAGACAGGCAGCCATGTGCGATCGATAACCCCGCAGGCGCTGGCGATGCTTCAGGCCTATGACTGGCCGGGGAACATTCGCCAGCTTGAAAACGCCGTTTTCCGGGCATCCGTCCTGTGCGAAGGCGATGCGCTGACGGTCGACGAATTTCCGCAGATCAAGGCACAGGTCGAGGGCGTGGTTTTCGTTGCGCCGACGCAGCGCGAGGTGCCAATTCACGCGTCTGCGGCTGCTGTGGACACCGTCCCGCCGCCTGAACCCGCCGAGCCGCAGGCCGGACTGCTCAATGCGCTGGACGACAAGGGCAATGTCCGCGCATTGACGGACGTCGAGCAGGAAATGATCGAATTCGCCATCGCCCACTATGGCGGGCAAATGAGCGAAGTCGCACGCAGGCTCGGAATCGGACGCTCGACGCTCTACCGCAAGATGAAGGAATACGGGATCGATCCCGACATGCCCGTACCCACCCGGCAGGCGGGCTGAGCACCGAAACGAGACGAATCCGGTCGGAATCTCAAGATTCCGCTCCAAATTGCCGCCATCTCATTGTTTACGATGATTTAACCGACTTTTCTCGCGCCGGTTGAAAGCCAGTTCCGCCCGATTCTTGCCATTGTGTTACCGCAATTGATCGACAAAACGCAGTGGGCAAGGATGAGGGGATGCTTTTCTAAGTGATGGTTAACCATTAGCATTGATAGTCCGGGTGGGATTTTCGCACCCGGGTTTTACGCGGGGATAGCACGCTGAGCGTACAGGGCCTATCGATTTGACGAATGTTTCAAAGACCGACCGCCGGCAATCGCGTTTCGCCTGGCCGGCATGGATTGCAGCGGCCACCTGCCTGTTGGGGGCCTTTCTCGGTGCAGCCACGGCGGCGAATGCCGAGACCCGTTCCCTGAAGCTCTACTTCGTCCATACCGGTGAGAAGTCCGAGATCGTCTTCAAGCGCAATGGACGCTTCGACGCCGCCGGCCTGCGCAAGATCAACGTTTTTCTCCGCGACTGGCGTCGCAACGAGCCGACCAAGATCGATCCCCGCCTGCTGGACGTCGTTTGGGAAGCTTACCGCCAGTCCGGTTCCCGGGCCTATATCCACGTGGTTTCCGCCTATCGCTCGCCCGCGACCAACGCGATGTTGCGCAGCCGCAGCCGTGGCGTGGCGAAGAAAAGCCAGCACATGCTCGGCAAGGCCATGGATTTCTACCTGCCCGACGTGAAGCTCAAGAATTTGCGCAACATCGGCCTGCGCATGCAGGCGGGCGGCGTCGGTTATTATCCGACATCGGGTTCGCCATTCGTGCATTTTGACGTGGGCAATGTGCGCCACTGGCCGGGTATCAGCCGTTCCGAGCTTGCCTCCGTTTTCCCGAACGGGAAGACGTTGCACGTGCCAAGCGACGGCAAGCCGCTGCCGGGCTACGAACAGGCCATGGCCGCGTATAAGCAACGCGTGTCCAATGGCGACTTAGCCGTCGCGAGCATTACAAGCACCAGCACTTCAACCAGCAAGAAGCGCTCCGGCGGCCTGCTGGCTGCTTGGTTTGGCGGCGGAGCGGACGAAGAAGAGGACAATGGCGAATCCGATGCGCCGGTCCGGGTGACGCCGAAGGCCACCGTGGCCAGCGCCCCGACGCAGGCGGCGCCCGTCGAACGCCAGCCCGAGATTACCATTCTTCCGCCTGAACTCGCGGCTCCCGCGGATATGCGCGCCCAGCCCGGCGCCGCACCGGAACAGGTCCAGCCGGAGGTCGCGGACTCGCCGGAGACGATTCTTGCCGCACTTCCGAATCGCAGGGTTCCGACCCCGGCCTTTGCGCCGCGCCCGGATGTCAATGTCGGTCCTGCGGCCGACGCCAGACAGGTTGCGGCGATGATGGAAGATCAGGGAACGGCTTTGCCTGTGGATGATACCGGGGCGCTCGCCATGTCGAACGGGTCCGTTCCGATTCCCGCGTGGCGACCCGACTACAAGGAAGCGCCTGAGACTGACGATCCGTCCGCGTTGCTTGCGCTTGCCAGCGCCAGCCCGCAGCTTGCCGGCTATGCCCCATTGCCGACCACGCGCCCGAATCCGGTTGTGGAAAATCTCGCGGCGGCTGACGCCGCGCCGGTTGCTGAGAATCTGCCCGAGCGTCGCCCGGGTACAGACGGCTCCATCAGTAACAACACTGAAATTCGCGTCGCGTCCATCCCCGAGCCGGCCCGCAAGCAGCAGCGCGTTGCGGTGGAGGCTGCGCCTGTCGTCGCGGATGTGCAGCCCGTCAAGACGACCACCAAATCAGGTCGCGTGACGTCGGCAAGCGTGGCCAAGCCTGCCGCCAAGCCGGTCGTGGTGGCCGCCATGCCCCAATCGGCGCGCTGGGCGCTGGACCAGGACTATGTGAAGAAGGCGAAGGGTAAGACCAGCGGTCCGTCCTTTGCGCAGAACATTGTCCGCACCTCGCCCATCGAAGTCTACACCGCCGGGTTCCAGGCCGTTTCGAATCCAGGCTCGCCAAACCGCTTCACCGGCAAGGCCGTCGAGTTCCTTTCCGTCGCCAAATTCAACTGACGTAAGGCGGTCACCACAGCTTCTTTGAACAATGCAGGCGGCGCCTTTGGGCGCCGCTCTCATTTGTGCTTGCCAGTGATCTGCATTCATTGTGAAAAGAAATCGACGAGGTCGTTCGGCATGGAACTATGTCGGGCTGGAGCGGAAATGAACGAGCATAGCTTGCAACCACTAATTGCATTCTTCGCAGCGCGCGATTCGCTGAGCGAGAGCGAACGCCAGATTCTCGAAGGGCTGCCGCATCGCCGCCATTCCTTCCACCGCAATGAGGAAATGGTGGAGGCACACACCAAGCCGAAGGAAAGCTGCATTGTCATCAAGGGGCTGGCCGCGAGAGCCGTCTATCTCAAGAACGGCTCGCGCCAACTGACCGCGGTGCACGTGCCGGGCGATTTCGTCGACCTGCACGCCTTGTTGCTCAGGTTCATGGACCACAGCGTGGTCGCGCTTGGCGAATGCGAGGTGGCATTCGTCCCGCATGAGCAGCTTATTCGGATCACCGAGGAGCAGCCGCATCTTTCGCGCCTGTTCTGGATGTCGACCGTGATCGATGCGGCAATCCACCGATCCTGGCTGACCTGCATTGGCCGCAAATCTCCCGAACAACACATCGCCAATCTGTTCTGCGAGCTTTACCTCCGGCTTGAAGTGGTCGGCCAGTGCCAGGACATGACCTTCGAATTCCCTGTCACGCAGGCCGAAATGGCCGACATGCTCGGGCTCTCCGTCGTGCATGTGAACCGCACGATCCAGCAGTTGCGCGGCAAGGGCTTCGTGAACTGGGACGGTGCGAAGGTCACGATCAAGGATTTTGCGAGGCTGGCGCAGTTTTCAGAGTTCGACCCGACCTATCTCAGCCTTGTGAAGACGCCGCGATAGCGCTCACGCATTGCCGATAAGTATGCCTGCTGCGAACACCAGCATGCCGCCCAGCATCACCTGCAATGCGGCGCGCAGGAAAGGTGTTTCCATATAGCGGTTCTGAATGAAGGTGATTGCCCACAATTCGACGAAAACGACGCAGACGGCGACGGTGGTTGCCGTCCAGAAGTCCGAGATGAGATAGGGCAGGGCGTGGCCCAGCCCGCCGACTGCCGTCATGATACCGGACGCCAGCCCGCGCTTGATCGGCGAACCGCGGCCCGACAATTTGCCGTCATCGTGAACGGCCTCCGTGAAGCCCATCGAAATGCCCGCGCCTATTGATGCTGAAAGACCGACCAAAAAGGTCTGCCACGTGTCCTGAGTGGCAAAAGCGGCGGCAAAGATCGGCGCGAGGGTGGAGACCGAGCCGTCCATCAACCCGGCGAGCCCCGGCTGGACGATCGTCAGGATGAACTGGCGCCGCTCCGCCTGTGCCTCGTTTTCGCGAACCGTGCCGGGAGCATATTCGGCGCTTAGCGCTTCCGCGCGGCTTTCGTGCTGCCGCTCGGCATTGGCCAGGTCTCCGAGCAGCTTGCGCGTCGCAGCGTCGCTTGTTCGCGTCAGCGCCGCTTCATAGAAGCGTTCCGCCTGCCTTTCCATCTCGGCGGCCTGATCGCGAACCTTGTCGATGCCCAGCGGACGGACGAGCCAGTCCGGCTTGCGGTCATAAAAGCCGCGCACATGTTCGCGGCGTATGAGAGGAATGCGGTCCCCGAAGCGCGCCTGATGCATTTCGATCAGCGCGCGGCGGTGGCCGTCTTCTTCATCCGCCATGCCGTCGAAGATCTTCGCGCTGTCGGGAAACTGCTCCCGCAGCCCGTCCGCATAGGAACGATAGATACGGCTGTCGTCCTCTTCCGAGGAGATCGCGAGGGCGAGGATCTCCTGTTCGGAAAGCGTGCTGAAATCGCGTCGTCCGAGGCGGAAGAAACTGAGAGGCATTTTTTAGACTCATTCTAATGTACTGCGAGGTGACATATCACCTGCCGCGATTTCCGGCCAGAGGCGGAACCGCTGTCGAGAGACAAAATCTCCCGACACAAAAGGCATGAGTTCGAGGAATGCGGCCCGGCATCGAGGATTGCCGGGCCGTGAGGCGTCAGTTCGCCAGCGCTGCGGAAACCGCTGCTGCCGCGTCTCCACCGTCGAGGGTCGTGACGCCCTGGAGCCAAGGCGTCACGGCATCCGGATTTTCCTTGAGCCATGCCTTGGCGACGTCATTGGGGTTTTCGCCCTTCAACACCTTGTCCATCATGACATTTTCCATGGACAGGTTGAACTTGAGGTTCTTGAAGAAAGTCCCCGCATTCGGGCATTCGGCGGCATAGCCCTTGCGGCTCAGCGTGTAGACCTTGGCCTCGCCGAAGCCGGCCTTTTCAAGTCCGGTCAGGTAGGTGATCGGCATTTCGCCCATCACCGGATGCGGTGTCCAGCCAAGGAAAATCACCCAGCCGTTTTCCTTGATGGTCTGCTCGGCCTGCGTCAGCATGCCTGCCTCGGACGATTCGACAAGCTCGAAGCCCTGCAGATTGTTGGCCGGGTCCTCGATCAGCGCGAGCAGGTTCTTGTTACCGGACGACCCGGCCTCGATACCGTAGATCTTGCCGCCGAATTTCTCTGCGTTCGGGCCAAGGTCAGCCAGCGATTTCACACCGGCCTCCGCTACATAATTCGGCACCACAGGCCCGAAACCCGCTCCTTCGAGATTGAGCGCAACGACCTCGATCGATCCTTCATCGGTATAGGGCTTGAGCGCGTCCGTCTGGGTCGGCATCCAGTTTCCGAGAAAGACGTCTATGTCGTTTTCCTTGAGCGCGGTCAGCGTGACCGCGACCGAAAGTTGCGTTATCTCCGGCTCATAGCCGAGCGCGGTGAGCAAGGTCGATGCGACGCCGGTGGTCACCTGGATGTCCGTCCAGCCCACATCCGACAGCCGCACCTTCTTGCAGCTTTCAGGGTCCGCAGCCTGCGCCGAGGCAAGACCGACCGCCATGGCGGCGCCGGCCAAAAGTGCACGCATTGCATATCTGTTCATGTCAGCACTCCTGTTGGTTCTTGTTAGAGTTATTCCCCTCTCGGAAAGCGCTGGTTCTCCTCCAGCACGTTCAGATCAAGATGATTGCGCATGTAGCGCTCCGAAGCCTTGTGCTCAGGTTGGTGGTCCCATGAATGGTAAGCGCCGTTGCGCAGCGCCTTGTAGACGACATGGCGGCGGGCCTGGCTTTCGCGCACGGCGCTGTCGAATGCGGGAAGGTCCCAGCGCGCCTCTGCCTGTGCGGTGAGTTCGGCCAGCCTTTCGGAATAGGCCGGGTCGGCGGCGCAATTGTTCATCTCGTCGGGATCTGCGGCAAGGTCGAAGAGTTGCGGCGGGTCCTTCTCGCAAAGCACCAGCTTCAGGTCGCCCTCGCGCAGAAGGACCAGTGGCGCGACGGAGCCTTCGGCTGCGTATTCCGCCGCGACTGGTCCATGCGCCCGAGTTCCGTCTGCAACCGGCGCCAGGTCGACACCATCCGTCCAGGGTGCGAGTTCGTCCATGTCTACGCCGGCGAGCGCGGCAAGGGTGGGGCATACATCCAGCGTCGAGACCGCTTCGTCGACCCGGCGCGGCGTCCAGCCGGGAGCGGCGATCATAAGCGGGACGCGCAGCGATCCCTCAAAGAAGCTCATCTTGAACCATAAGCCGCGTTCACCCAGCATCTCGCCATGATCTGACACGAAAAAGACCACGGTGTTGTCCAGCATGCGACATCTTTGGAGCGTGTTGAGAATCTCGCCCACCTTGTCGTCGATATAGGAAATATTGGCGAAATAGCCTTGCCGCGCGCGCCTCACATCCTCGGCTTCTATCCTGAATGCGGTATGGTCGCAGGCATCCATGAGCCTCTGCGAATGGGGGTCCTGCCGGTGATACGGTATCGGCGCCGTCCGGGGTTCGAGCGCGGGGGAGCCTTCGTAAAGGTCCCAGTAGCGTCGGCGCGCGACATACGGATCGTGCGGATGCGTGAAGCTGACGGTCACGCACCAGGGCCGCTCGTCATGGCCGCGCGCCAGGTCATGGAGCTTGCGCACGGCGTGGTAGGTCACCTCGTCGTCATATTCCATCTGGTTGGTGATTTCGGCGACGCCCGCGCCGGTCACCGAGCCGAGGTTGTGATACCACCAGTCTATGCGCTCGCCGGGGTGGCTATAGTCCGGCGTCCAGCCGAAATCGGCTGGGTAGATGTCCGTCGTCAGCCGCTCCTCAAAGCCGTGCAACTGGTCGGGGCCGACGAAATGCATCTTTCCGCAGAGACTGGTCTGGTATCCCGCGCCGCGCAGATGATGGGCGAATGTGGGAATGTCCGAGCAGAATTCCGCCGCGTTGTCATACACGCGTGTGCGGCTCGGCAATTGCCCGGCCATGAAGGAGGCGCGCGCGGGCGCGCACAGAGGGCTTGCCGTGTAGGCATTGGCGAACCGCACGGACCTTTCCGCCAGCGCGGAAATATTGGGCGCGTGGAGAAATGGAGCGGGACCGTCGGGAAACAGCGTGCCGCTGAGCTGGTCCACCATCAGGATGAGAATGTTCGGCTTTGCCATGTCGCTCCTGAGACCAGCGCGGATCGCGATGGTCCATTAAGAGACGCATGACGCATGCCGTAAACCTGTTATTTTTCAATGGTCATGATAAACAGGCTTTATGGCTGAACGGAAAATTGACCTGGCATGGATGCGCATATTCGTGGAAGCCGTCCGCCGCGGCAGCTTTTCGGCGGCCGCTGCCGAGCTGGGCCTGACGCAGCCCGCCGTCAGCTATCAGATCCGGCGGCTTGAGGAACAGGTCGGGCACACCTTGCTGCTTCGCCGCAGGCAGGGGGTCGAACTGACGCCGCAAGGGAGGCGGCTCTTCGAGATCGTCAGCCGGTCGGTCGGGGAGATCGATGAACTGATGCGGGAGTATCATGCGTCGGTCAGACGGCCTGTATTGAGGCTGCGCACCGACTATGCCTTTTCGACCTTCTGGCTCATGCCTCGCATGTCATCCTTCCGCGCGCACCATCCCGGCATCGACATCCAGATCGTCGCCACGCAGCGTTTCGATGCGGAGGAAATGGAGCCGGCGGACGTTGCGATCGCTTTCGGCGCGCAGAATGATTTTGGGGCAGGCGCCGTCAATCTCCTGCCGGAAAATGTGGTTCCGGTCTGTACACCGGACTATCTCGACCGCAATCCCCAACTGCGCGAACCGCGAAGCCTTGCCGCTTCGCGACTCATTCATCTAGACGCGGCGAGTCCCAGCCCCTGGTTCGACTGGGATACCTATCTCGCTCAATCGGGCGTGTCGCGCCCGCCGGGCGGCCATGGCGATCTCCGCTTCAATACGTACAACCTCGTGGTGCAGGCGGCCATCGAGCATCAGGGCGTGGCCATCGGCTGGATCGGGCTGATCGACAGCCTGTTGCGCGCGGGCGTGCTCGTGCCCGTGGCTGCTGCGGCCTTCGCGCCGGATCGCGGCTATTTTCTGGTGCGGCCACGCCTTCCCGAAAGCGATGGCGAGAAACTTGTCGACTGGCTCCTGAGCCAGACCGGGACCATGGATGGGGACGTCACAATGCCATGAGCGGCCCGCGGGACCTTCCGCCGCGCCGTCGACGGTCGTGCCACGCAATCTCCGACGCGATTGACGATCTCGCGGAGCCATTTCCATTATGTGAAATCACGACTTTGCTGTCGAACGAAATCTGTGCGTCCGAGGTCTTGTAAGCCAGTTCAACTCTTTCCACAGCATAACCCGCAATGCGTTGACAGCGTTATGGTTAACGCGCGAAATTACTCAGAGTATCTCCCAATAGGCAGCGGTCGAGTGTCGCGTGATCTTATAGATCAACTGCAGGAAAACGGACGCGTTGCTGTTGAAACGGCAGCGGTGGTCACGAAATTGCTTTCGGCCTCCCTGCTCAATCAGGCGCATCGGGAACGGTTCCGTTCGGCGGTAACCCTGCGCCACGGCGAAATCCTGGAACTGAAGGGTCGCGCGGCGCAATTGGAAGGCGATCCCGACCTCAATCGCGTCATTTTGCGGCTTGAAGCGCTGTGGGATCAGATTGCCGAACGGATGGTCGAATAGGGCGCTCTGCGCCGCTCAGCCCTTGAGCGCCGAAGCCTCGCGGGCCAATGCCTCGATCTCGGCCCAGCGGCCTTCCTTCACCATATCGTCCGGCGCGACCCATGAGCCGCCGACGCATACGACATTGGGCAGCTTCAGATAGTCGCACGCATTCTTCGCGGAAATGCCGCCGGTCGGGCAGAAGATCACTTCGGCCAGCGGCGAGGCGAGTGCTTTCAGGAACGCGGCGCCTCCGGCCTGCTCGGCAGGAAAGAACTTGAGGAAATCAAGACCCGCATCGAGCGCGCCCATGATCTCGCCCGGCGTAATGGCGCCGGGCAGCAGGGGCACCTCGCTCCCCGCCGATTCCGCCAGCAGCGCGGGCGTGACGCCGGGGCTCACGATGAATTTCGAGCCGGCCTTTTCGGCAGCCTCGAACTGCACGGGATTGAGAATTGTTCCAGCGCCGACAATGGCTTCCGGCACTTCGGCGGCGGCGCGGCGAATGGCTTCGAGCGCGTGCGGCGTGCGTAGCGTTATCTCGATTGCGGGCAGACCGCCGCGTGCCAGCGCCCGCGCAAGCGGCACTGCGTGCGACGCGTCCTCGATCTTCAGGACGGGGATGACCGGTTGTCCGCCAAGCAGTGTGAGCAGGGCTTTTGTCTTGCTGTTCACGGTGCCGATCCCCATTGATTCAACCGATTTAGCCGCTCTATCAGAGCGGGTTGGCGCTGTCCATGTCGGCTGTCCGCGCGCGGAAGCCATGCATCCACATTAACGGATCCGAGAAAGAAAAAAGGGATTTCTGCTCCAGCTTCGGCATTATTTTCAGGTGGGAGAAGGTATCCGCGCCAGCGATACCGTCCACGCCTATTCCGGCCTTGCGTTGAAATGCGCGCAAGGCGGTTTCGGTCGCAAGACCGAACCGTCCATCCGCATCAAGCGGAAAACCGGCCTTTGCAAGTGCTTGCTGCAATTTGACGACAGACTCGCCGCTTGCGCCGCGCTTCAGCGGACCGGCCAGCGTCAAGCCGCTATCGCGCGCATAGCGCCGATAGGCGGCGGCCATCTTCGTGTGATAGCCGTTGCGCCGGTAGGCCGGCCCATTGTAGCGGTGCGCGAACGCTTCCCAGTCATGGTCTTTGAGCACTTCGCGCAGCCCGTTGGCGACGATGAATCGCAACATCAGACGGGCCTGCCCCGCCGCGCCGGAGCGCGCCTCGGAAACCAGCGCATCGACCGAGCCATATCCGAGCCACTCCCAGTGAACGCCCATCACCTGGCCAAGTCCCCAGGACGTGGACTGCATGGCGGCCTGGCGGTCGATCATCGCAGCGCGGTTGAGCAGTTTCCAGCGGCCCTCCTGCGTGCGCGGGTTTGCCACGCCGCCCACCCTCGATGAGGCGAGCCCCGCGTTCATGGCGATGGTTCTTTTGTCTTTCGGCAGCAGCCTGTTGAAATAGTGGCCCTCGAACCGGATCAATGGCTCGTCCCGGCCCTCGACGCGCGCAAATGGCTGCCCGCCGGATTCCACATCCGAGACCGCGAGCAGCGCCGCCGGTTCGAGTCCTTCCGCGCGTGCGGCGGCGGCGATTTCATTCTTGGTCGATTCGGAAAACATCGGGGCTCCATTCGGTTCAGGCCTGCCGGATATTGCGGCCATTCTGAAACAGGTGGACAAATTCCTGCGTCATTTCTTCGCCGCCCTGCATCTTGCGGCTGTCGCATTCAAGGCGTAGCGACGGCGCATGAGTAACGAAACGCAAGGCATGAAGGTCGCCGCTCTCTACCTGTTCACGCGGCTGTCCGATCCGGCGGCGCTGCGGCAGCCGCTGGCCACGTTTTGCTGCGCGCGCGGAATCAAGGGAACGCTGTTGCTCGCCGGGGAGGGCATCAACGGCACCGTTGCTGGAACGGCGCGGGCGATCGACGAATTGCTGGCGTATCTCAAAGCCATGCCCGAATTTGCCGGGCTCGAAGCCAAGTTCAGCGACGCTTCGGAGATGCCGTTCCATCGCATGAAGGTGCGGCTGAAGAAGGAGATCGTGACCATGGGCGTTCCCGGTCTCGACCCGACCGACGCGGGAACCTATGTCGCACCCGCTGATTGGAATGCGCTGATTTCGGACCCGGAGACGATGGTGATCGACACGCGCAACGCCTATGAAGTCGCGCTTGGCACGTTCCGCAACGCTGTCGATCCCGGCACCGCGAGCTTCACAGAATTTCCCGCCTGGGTGGACCGCCACCACAACGCGCTCGCCGGGCGCAAGGTCGCCATGTTCTGCACGGGCGGCATCCGGTGCGAAAAGGCGACGGCCTATCTGAAATCGGTCGGGCTGCCCAATGTCTACCACCTCAAGGGCGGCATTCTGAAATATCTGGAAGAGGTGCCCGAGACCCAGAGCCTGTGGGACGGCGAGTGCTTCGTTTTCGATGAGCGCGTTTCAGTCGGTCACGGGCTTGAGGTGGGCGATGCCGAGCTTTGCCGGGCCTGCCGTCATCCGCTCACTGCGCAAGAGCGCAGCTCTCCGCACTATGTGGAAGGCGTCTCCTGTCCGCATTGCGCAGAGCAGCGCAGCGAGGCGGATCGCGCCCGCTATGCAGAGCGCCACAGGCAGGTGGAACTCGCCGGGCGGCGCGGCAGGAAGCATATCGGCTCCTGAGCGGTAAAAAGATCGGCACCGCATTGCAATGGGGGCAGCCTCTTCCTAGGTTCGGCGCAATATTCAATCCCGCTGCGGAGGCCAACTATGTTCGATCCCAAGAAGCTTCTAGACGATCTGTTGGGTTCGAACGTACCAGGCACCACCGGAACGGTGCGCGACCAGGCGGACAAGGCCGTTCAGATGGCAAAGGACAATCCGCTGGCGGCGGGCGCGCTTGCCGCCGTGCTGCTGGGCACCGGGGCAGGCCGCAAGATCACCGGCAGCGTCATCAAGCTCGGCGGATTGGCCGCGATCGGCGGCCTCGCCTACAAGGCGTACCAGAACTATCAGGCTGGGCAGCAGCCGGGAGCCGAAACCGCCGCGAAGGAGCCGGAGCTTCTGCCGCCACCCAGCGAAACGCCCTTTCATCCCTCGCAGGCTCCGCAGGGCGAGTCCGAATTTGCGCTGACACTGGTCCGCGCCATGATCTGCGCCGCAAAGGCCGACGGTCATATTGACGAGGAAGAACGCCAGAAGATTCTTGGACGTGTCGGGCTGGCGGGAATCGACGGCGATGCTGAAGCTTTTCTGCAGAAGGAACTTTCCAGTCCGCTTGATCTCGACCAACTGGTCGGCGAGGCAAAGACCGAGGCGCAGCGCGTCGAACTCTATACCGCCTCGCGCCTGGCAATAAATGCCGACACGCGCGCCGAACGCGGCTATCTCGACCTGCTGGCGGGCCGTCTCAACCTGCCCGACAGCCTGATCGACCATATCGAGGCGACCATCGAGGGTGCCACAGCGCCGGTCGAAGCGAGTGCGGGTGCCGCACCCGCCGATGCGCGCAAATCGCCCTGGTAAGGCGGCGGCGCACATGTCCAAGGTAGCGGTTGTCACCGGAGCAGGCTCGGGCATTGGCAAGGCGGTTGCAACAGCCTTCCTGCATGCCGGTTGGAATACTGTATTGATCGGGCGGCGGAAGGAAAAACTCGACCTCGCCATCGCCGAGGCGACGCCGCGCGATGCCGAAGCGCTTGCCGTTGCGTGCGATGTCGGCAGGGCCGGGGAGGTGGATGCGGCGTTTGCAGAGGCGGCGCAGCGCTTCGGGCGCATCGATCTTCTGTTCAACAATGCGGGCATGGGGTCGAAGCCCATGCTGATCGATGAGATTCCAGTCGAAGTCTGGCAGGAGGTGCTGAACGTCAACCTGACCGGCGCGTTTCTCTGCGCCCGCGCCGCGTTTCGCCAGATGCGGGCGCAGCAGCCGCAGGGCGGGCGCATCATCAACAACGGTTCGATTTCCGCCTATGCGCCCCGTCCGGGTTCGGTCCCGTACACGACGACCAAGCACGCGATCACCGGCCTGACGCGGACGCTTGCACTCGATGGACGGCCATTCGGCATCGCCTGCGGCCAGATAGACATCGGCAATGCTTCTACCGACATGACGCACCGCATGGCGACCGGCGTGCCGCAGGCAAACGGCACAGTCGCGCCCGAACCCGTCATGGACGTGCAACGCGTTGCGGAAGCCGTGCTCTACATGGCTGGCATGCCGCTCGACAGCAATGTGCTGTTCCAGACCATCATGGCGACCAATATGCCGTTCGTCGGCAGGGGCTAGTTCAACTTCGACAAGAAATCCGCGATCCTGTCGATGGCGCGCAGGATGTTCTCTTCCGAGTTCGCGTAGGAAAGCCGGATATAGCCTTCGCCGAGCACGCCGAAATCCGGCCCGCCGATCAGCGCCACGCCTGCCTCTTCGAGAAGCGCAGAGGCCAGCGGCTTGGCCTTGCGTCCTGTGCGGCTGATGTTCGGGAAGGCGTAGAACGCTCCCTTCGGCGTGACGCAGGAGACACCCGGCAGGCCGTTCAACCCTTCGACCACGATCTTGCGGCGGTTGTCGAACGCTCGCATCATTTTTTCGACATCGTCCTGCGGCCCGTCGATGGCCGCGATGCCCGCATATTGAGACGGCGCGTTGACACACGACCAGCAATTGACCGCCAGCTTGCGCGCCTTGTCATAGAGGTGAGCGCCCTTGTCGCCGTTCGGCCAGATCGACCAGCCCATGCGCCAGCCGGTCATCGCCCATGTCTTGGACCAGCCGTTCAGCACGATCAGCCGGTCGCGTATTTCCGGGAATTGCAGCAGGGAAGTATGCTCTTCCCCGTCATAGGTCATCACGTCATAGATTTCGTCGGAGAGAATGGCCACATCCGGGTGCTTTTCCAAACCCTTCACGAGCTTTTCGATCTCGGCGCGCGGCGTCACGCCGCCGGTCGGGTTCGCCGGGGAATTGAGGATCAGCAGGCGTGTCTGCGGCGTAATCAGCGAAAGTGTTTCCTTCGCCGAGAAGGCAAAGCCGTTCTCCTCGCGGATCGGAACCGGCACGGGCCGCGCTCCGGTGAACTCGATCATGGAGCGATAGATCGGAAAGCCGGGGTCGGGATACAGGATATCCGTTCCCGGTTCCCCGAACATGACGATCGCCGCATACATGGTCGGCTTGCCGCCCGGCAGGATCATCACATTCTCGGGCGAGACCTCGATGCCGGTGGTCGTCAGCGTGCGTCGCACCACCGCCTCGCGCGTCGCCAAAAGCCCGTTCGCGGGCGTGTAGCCGTGATGGCCGTCGCGCAACGCCTTGATCGCCGCCTCAACAATGTGCTGCGGCGTGCGGAAATCGGGCTGGCCGATGCCAAGATTGATGATGTCCTTGCCGGCATGGGCAAGCGCGGTGGCGCGCGCGAGCACGGCAAAGGCGTTTTCCTCGCCCAAACGGTCGAAAGCCGGTACGGTTTGGATCATTCTCTTGGTCCAGGCTGGTGCTTCTTGAAACCGCATCGTTTTGGAAGGGTCCAGCGCCACTGTCAAATCATATGGAGCCGGGGTGACCGAAGATCTGAAGAATTGGACGCCGCGTCGGCGTCCCGAGCGCAAGGCGCTGGAGGGCTGGTATGTGCGGCTGGAGCCGCTTTCGGCTGAACGTCACGGCGACGGGCTCTACGAGGCCGCAACGGTCGGCGATGCCGACGAGCGTTTCCGTTGGCTCGGCGAGTACACGCCCGAAAGCCGCGCGGATTTCGAGCCGTGGCTGGAGAAGGCCGAAGCCAGCGAGGACCCGCTCTACTTCGCGGTGATCGACAAGGCGGCGGGCAAGGTGGCGGGGCGGCAGACCTTCCTGCGCATCGATACGGCCAACGGCGCCATCGAGATCGGCCATATCCATTGGGGTCCGCTGATGCAGCGCAAGCCTGCCGCGACCGAAGCGCACTACCTGTTCATGCGCCATATCTTCGACGATCTCGGCTATCGCCGCTGGGAATGGAAGTGCAACAACCGCAACGAACCGTCGAAGCGCGCCGCGCTTCGCTTCGGCTTCAAGCCGGAGGGCGTTTTTCGTCAGGCAATGGTCATCAAGGGGGAAAACCGCGATACGGCATGGTTTTCGATCATCGACAAGGAATGGCCCGGGCTGAAAAAAGCGTATGATGGCTGGCTCGATCCGGCCAATTTTGATAGCGATGGCAGACAGAAGCGCCGGCTGGAGGAATTTCGCAGCGATTTCGGTGCATGAGGCCGTTGTCGGCCTCCCGGAGCAGATGAATGGCCCATTCCCACGCGCATGATCACGGCCCCCATGGCCATGGCCACGATGCGGGATCGACGGACAAGAGCCGCGTGCTGATCGCCGCGCTGCTCACGGGCGGCTTCATGTTTGTCGAGGCGGCCGGCGGATGGCTCACGGGGTCACTGGCTCTGCTCGCCGATGCGGGCCACATGCTCACCGATTCCATTGCGCTCTGGCTGGCCTGGTACGCCTTTCACCTTGCCGGGAAACCCGCCACCATGCGCCACACCTACGGGCTGGGCCGGGTCAAGACGCTGGTTGCCTTCGTCAACGGCCTGACGATCTTCGTCGTGGCGGTCTGGATCGTCTATGAGGCCTACCATCGCTTCATGAACCCCGGTCCGGTTCTTGGCGGGCCGATGATGCTGGTCGCAGTGCTCGGCCTGATGGCCAATATTGCGGGCTTTTACGTCCTGCATGGCGGCGACCGCGAGAATCTCAACATGCGGGGCGCAATCCTGCATGTGCTGGGTGACATGCTGGGTTCTGTCGCGGCAATTGTCGCGGCGCTCGTGATTATCTGGACTGGCTGGACGCCGATCGATCCGATCCTGTCGGTGCTGGTCGCCGTGCTGATCCTGTCGACGGCATGGTCGTTGATGAAGGACGCGGCCCAGGTGCTGCTCGAGGGCGCCCCCCGCTCCATGGATCGCGACGGCATCGCGGCCGATCTGGTGGCGAACGTGAAGGGAGTGCGCGGTGTCCATCACATGCATCTGTGGTCGCTGGACGGCTCGCGCCATATCGCCACCCTGCATGCCTGCCTCGACGACGGCGCGGAGCCTTTCACCGTGATCCGGTCGATCAAAAAGCGGCTCGCGGAAGAACATGGGATCGACCACGCCACCGTCGAGCCCGAATCTGAACAGTGCGCCGATCACGGACGCCACGATCATACAGACCACGATCATGGCGCGCATGCCGGTCACGCGCACGGCTCCAGCCTGCTGCATTGAAAGGGATTGTCCCGATGGACAGAGAAACGCGCAACGCCGCGATTGCCGCCGCCTGCATCATGGCCGCGTTCGGCCTCACGGCGTTCTACATGCCCAACATCATGCTGGCCGTGGGTTCATACTCGACCGCGGTTGCAGGCGCATTTGCGGTCGCCTTCGTCGCGGCCTTCTTCGTGCTGTTCTGGCTTCGCGGCAAGAGCCGCGGCGGATGAGGGGTAAATTCAAGCGTTCAGGCTTGCGACCAGCAGCATAAGGCCAAGCAGCATGACGAATGCTGCGCCGCCGATTTCGATTGCGGCGTGGACGGTGTTGCCGACGCGTCCGTCGCCAGCCGCCGTGACCGCCCAGTTCTTGGCGGTGACTGCGACGATTGCAAGCGCGGAAACGGTCATTGCAGTGCCGAGCGACATGGCCGCTACGGACAATACCCCGCCCAGCCAAAGCTCGTTGAGGAACGCGAAGGAAAGCACGATGATGGCCCCCGTGCAGGGCCGCAAGCCGACTGCCGCGACTGCCGTCCACGCGGTGCGCCAGTCGAAACGGTCGCCGGAAAGCAAGGCAGGATCGGCCATATGGGAGTGGCCACAGCTCTCGCAGGCGAATCCGGAAGCCGAGAAATGGCTCGGATGCGTGCAGGTTGCGGTATGGAAATGCGTCTGCGCGGAGGACAGGCTGACTGCGGGATTGCCTAAGAACAGACCCTTGACCTTCGGCGCGGCCTTTTTCCAGAGCAGCCACGCGCCGAAGAGCGTGATCATCCCATAGCTGGCGACTTCCAGGAACCAGGTGGCATCGGTCATGGAGATGGCGGTGCGACGCAGGACCAGGAAAACGAGGCCCATGACCACCAGCGCGGTGATACCTTGCAGGAACGCGGAGATGAAGGCGAGCGTGATGCCGCGCCTGAGCGCGACTTCATTTGCCAGCATATAGGACGAGATGACGGCCTTGCCATGGCCGGGACCGGCGGCATGGAAAACGCCGTAGGCGAAGGAGAGGCCGACGAGCAGCCACATCTTGCCGCCATCGTCGCGCATCGCCTTCAGCGCGCCGGTCAGCGCCCGATAGAATTGCTGCTGGTGCACGTTCACCCATTGCGTGAAGCCCGCGAACAGGCCCGTCGACGGCGTGATCGCATCATTCGTCCCGATGCCGAGCGAGCTTTGCGCATGCGCCGAGGCGATCACGAGTGAAAACGCCAGGACGGCAAGCGCGCGGATGGTTGCGGATCTGCTCATGTCATGCCGGGCATTTCAGTTCGAGGCGGGTCGCGAAAATCTTGCTCATATCGGTGCCTGCGGGATCGCTCAAGAAGGCTTCGGTCAGGTTCTGCTGGTTCTGGGCGATGATCTCGTCCGGGTCGGGCCTCACCACCTTGCGGCTGCATTCGGCGGGCAGATTTTCCACTGCCATCTGGTCGTCCTCGAGGAAATCGATGGCCGTGTAGAACGTCGAATCGTAAACGCCGAAATCGACCGTGCCCGTCAGCTTGAGCGGTTCCTTCGGTTGCGCCTTGAACATGATGATGAGCTGGTTGTTGTCGAAAAGCGCGACAAATTCGTCCGGCTTCTGCATCGCTACATCCTTGCCGTTTGCCGTCACGAGCTGGAAGTAATTGTAGTCGCCGAGCGAGTTGTAGACCGTCTCGCGCACGGCGGCCATTTCGGCGTCGTCCAGCTTGTTGTCGCCGTTCTTGTCGAACTCGACGATAACGGTGCTCGAAAAGACGTCGTCGAAGCGCCACAGATGCCGCAGCGAATCCACCGTCTTTCCGTCGGGCTTCAGCATCACGTCGAGCCGCGCTTCGGCAAATACGTGCGGATGCGCCTCCACCTGCGCCGTGCCGAGGGCAAGCGCACCGAGGGTGCACAAAAGGCTGGACAGGCGGATCAGGCTCATGAGTCGGACGCTGGCTTCGGTATCGACACGGTTAGCTAACATAAACGGGGCAGAAGTAGGACGAATGCGCTTCACGATTTCTCGCGCTGTTTGAACCATTTTGCGGTGAAGTCCACAAAAGCCCGGATTTTTGCCGGCAGGTAGCGCCTATGCGGATAGACGGCGAAGATGCCGCCGCCTTCCGGCAGGAACTCGTCCAGCATGCAGAACAGGCGTCCGGCGGCGATGTCCTCGGCAACGATGAAGTCGGGCATGATCGCGAAGCCGAGCCCGGCAAGCGTTGCGGCGCGCACCGCCATCGGGCTGTTGACCTCGATCGGCCCCGAAACCTGAACCGTGAAGGTATCGCCGTTTTCGTTGCGAAAAGGCCAGTTCGAAAGGGTGCGCGCGTTGGAATCGATGATGCAGGGCAGATTGGCCAGGTCTTGCGGGCGTTCCGGCCTGCCGCGTCGGGCGATGAGGGCAGGGGATGCGCAGAGCCGCATTCCGAACGGCGCGAGCCGCCGCGCGATCAGGGAGGAGCTTTCAAGACGCGAAATGCGGATGGCGATGTCATATCCTTCCTCGACCAGATCGACGAAGCGGTCGTCGAGATTGACGTCCAGCACGATGTCGGGATGGGCGATGGCGAAATCGATCAACGATTGCCCCATCGCGGCATCGGCGAAAGTGCGCGGGGCGGAAAGCTTGATCCGGCCGCGCACATCCCCGGAGGAATCGCGCACCGAATCCGCCAGCGTGTCGATGTCGCGCAGAATCTCCGATGCGCGGCGGAAATAGGTATGTCCCGCCTCGGTGAGCGAGAACTGGCGCGTGGTGCGGTTCAGCAGCAGCGTTCCGAGATCGTCCTCCAGCTCCCGCACATATTTCGACAGCAGCGCTTTGGACCGCCCGGTCTTGCGCGCGGCGGCAGAAAACCCTTCTGCGTCAACGACTTCGATAAAGGCGCGAATGCGGGTCAGCGTATCCATCGTTCAATCCAGTGAAACAGAGATCGCAGAGTCGTTCAGCATTCGAAAAAATTCAATCCGGGCCGAGATTTTAATTGATTGTGACGGGCGCGTTTCTTATATGCGCCGTTGCCCAAAGTCGCACGTGCCTGTGGGCGTCCCCCGGCCCTCTGAATGGAGAGGTGTTCGGGACGGTACCCGGGAAGTAACGAGCCCGGTCGGTTCAGCGGCCACCCGCCGATCCGAGGACGTCTTGAAGCAACGACGGTGCGGGCCTTTCTGGTGTCTGCCGGTTGTCCATAAACCGGGGTTACTGAAGAGGCACACCTTCATTGCCTGTAGTGCGGAACGGGTCTCCCAATCCAAGCCAAGGCAGACAAAGCGAGCTGCGGCCATTTGGCCAAAGCAAGCACTCGCGCGAGACGCGTCTCAATGGTTCCGGTGAATCCACCGCCCGGCGCCAGGGTTGCTCGTCTCGTCTTTGTCCACCGCGGATGAACGCCAGACAGCGCGCTCCGCACCTTGCAGTCGCGCGGGTCGTTCCGCGCAGATGGAGTGAGACCCATGGCCGCTACCCAGCGCATCCTCGATTTCCTCGCCACCCGACGCCCGTCCGGCCCGTGCCTCGTCGTTGACCTCGATGTGGTTCGCGACAATTTCCGCGCCTTCGAAAAGGCGCTGCCCGACAGCCGCATCTTCTATGCGGTCAAGGCCAATCCCGCGCCGGAAATCCTGCGTCTGCTCGCCTCGCTCGGCTCCAGCTTCGACACGGCGTCCGTTGCCGAGGTCGAGATGGCGCTGGAGGCCGGCGCCACGCCGGATCGCATTTCCTTCGGCAACACGATCAAGAAGGAGCGCGACATCGCCCGCGCTTATGAGCTGGGCATCCGCCTGTTCGCTGTCGACTGCGTGGAAGAAGTCGAGAAGATCGCCCGCGCTGCGCCGCAGGCCCGCGTCTTCTGCCGTGTGCTGACCGATGGCGAGGGCGCGGAATGGCCGCTGTCGCGCAAGTTCGGCTGCGTGCCGGCCATGGCCGTCGATGTGCTGCGCCATGCGCGCAGCCTTGGTCTCGACGCCTATGGCGTATCCTTCCATGTTGGCTCGCAGCAGTGCGACCTGACCGCCTGGGATCGTGCGCTTGGCGATGCGAAGAAGGTCTTCGCCACGCTGGCCGAGGAAGGCATCACGCTCAGGATGGTCAATATGGGCGGCGGTTTTCCGACACGCTATCTCAAGGACGTGCCGGTGGCGCGCGCCTATGGCGAAGCAATCTTCGGCGCGCTGCGCAAGCATTTCGGCAACGCCATTCCCGAAACCATCATCGAGCCGGGCCGTGGCATGGTCGGCAATGCGGGCGTCATCAAGTCGGAAGTGGTGCTGATCTCGAAGAAGGCGGACAATGACAATGTGCGCTGGGTCTATCTCGACATCGGCAAGTTCGGCGGTCTCGCGGAAACCATGGACGAGGCGATCCGCTATCCGATCATCACGCCGCGCGACGGAGACGAGAAAGCGCCCTGCGTGCTCGCCGGTCCGACCTGCGACTCCGCCGACGTGCTCTACGAAAAGACGCCTTACGCCCTGCCGTTGACGCTCACCATCGGTGACGAGGTGCTGATCGAGGGCGCGGGCGCCTATACGACCACCTATTCGTCGGTCGCATTCAACGGCTTCGAGCCGCTGCGATCCTACGTGATCTGACGGCATTTGCCGTCAGGTCCGCGCGCCGCCGGGGTTTCGCCGGCGACGCGTTCGCTTGTGGAACAACTCTGCGGGTGAGGGATTCTCAAATGACCGTGCATGAAGAAATAAGAACCATTGCCTTTTCGATCCTTGCCGAGCGGCAGGACGATGCACATGCGCGCGAGGCATTGCTCGATCGCGCAATGGGACCCAATCGCAAGCGCAAATCGTCCGAGAAGCTGCGGCGCGGGCGCAAGCCGTCGGAGGGCTTGGCTTTCGTCGCTCGTGACGAGGCCGGCTCACTGGTCGGCACCGTGCGCCTTTGGGATGTCGATGCGGGAGGCGTGCGCGCGCTGTTGCTTGGTCCGCTCGCGGTCGATCCTTCGCTGAAGAGCGGCGGGATCGGCTCCGCCCTGATGCGCCACGCGATTGCGGAAGCTGCACGGCTCGGCCATCGCGCAATCCTGCTCGTTGGCGATGCGCCGTATTATGCCCGCTTTGGCTTCTCCGCCGAAAAGACCGGCGCGCTTGCGATGCCCGGCCCCTATGAACGGCACAGACTTCTTGCGCTCGAACTCGGCGAGGGCGTGCTGGATGGCGCAACTGGCGTCATTGTGCCGGTCGGTCGCCGCCTTAAGCAGCGCAAGCTGCGCGCCGCTGCGTGAGGCGTGGCCTTCCTCAAAAGATGAGTCGTTACCGGCATTTATGAGCGCGGATTGCAATCTTGATTCCGCAACCTCAACTTTAACGTGAACCCGCGCATGGCGGTCGCCCCAAACGAAAACACCGGCCAGGAGGCCGGTGTTCGAAGCTGTTCGAATTACGATAAACTACAGAACCTGGCTCAGCGCCATGGCGACCGACATGTCGCCTTCGATCTTGATCTTGCCCTGCATGAAGGCCATCGTCGGATTGAGGTCGCCCGCGACGAGCGATTCAAGATCGTCGAGCGAAAGCATGATCGTGCAGTCCGCCGGTGCGTCGGCTGTGGAGATGGTCGCGCCGTCAATGACGATGACACCGTTCGAGCCCGTGTCGAATTTCACGGATCGATCGAAGCCGGCGCTTTCCACGCGCGGCTTCATCTGCGCGGCAATTGTCTCAATGGTCATCTGGAACTCCGGATTGGTTGAAGGCGCCTTGCGCCATTTGCCCCCTATCTAGAGATCATTGACTTTTACGTCAACGTTATCGATGCAACCGGCGAGTTGTATCCCGTGGTTTGCGGTGCGGCAGATCAGCCCTCGAACTTCACCGACCCGGCATAGTTGATGATCCAGGGCGTTCCGAACCGGTCGACCAGCATTCCGAAGCTCTCCGCCCAGAATGTCGGGCTGAGCGCCATGGTGACATTTCCGCCATCGGCAAGTGCGTTGAAGATGCGTTCGGCCTCGCTCGCGCTGTCCACCTGCAGCGAAACCGAGAAGCCGCCGGGTTCCTTCGAATATTGGGGTGGAACGTCGCTGGCCATCAGCATGTCGCCGTCGACGACGAGGCAGGCATGCATGATCTTGTCCTTCATGTCCTCGGGCGCCTGAACGTCTGTCGGGGCGTCGCCCTGCCTGAGCATGGCCTGCATCTGGCCGCCAAGGATACGGTGATAGGTTTCAAAGGCCTCCCGGCAGTTGCCGTTGAAGAGGAGATATGGCTGAACCTGCATGGTGTGTCCTTTCGTGTCCGCCGATACGGTTCCGGCGGATGCCGGACCTTGTCGAAAGACGTCCGAAAAGCAGTGGTTCCGACAGCTTGGCGCGGAATCCCTCGATGCGGTCAGGCTTTCTTGCGCGGTGCGACCGCGAATGGATTCTCCGCGAGGATGTTTGAATCGACTTTCTCGATATCGCGCAGACCGCAAAAAGCCATGGTGATGTCGAGTTCGTTGCGGATGCAGCGCAGCGCCTCGCTCACGCCATGTTCGCCCATTGCGCCCAGCCCGTACAGGAAGGCGCGACCGATATAGACTCCGCGTGCGCCAAGCGCGCGGGCCTTTATGACGTCCTGCCCCGAACGAATCCCGCCGTCCATGTGAACTTCGATCTTGCTGCCTACCTCCCGCACGATTGGCGGCAGGGAGGCGATGGAGGACAGCGCTCCGTCGAGCTGGCGTCCGCCATGATTGGAAACGATGAGAGCGTCGGCGCCGCTCTTTGCCGCAATCGCGGCGTCTTCGGGGTCGAGGATGCCCTTGATAATGAATTTCCCGCCCCACCGGTCCCGGATGCGTTTCACCGCGTCCCAGTTCAGCGCCGGATCGAATTGCTCTGCCGTCCACTTGCTCAGCGAGCGCAGATTGTCCGCGCCCTTGGCGTGCCCGACAATATTGCGGAAAGTCCGCCGACGGGTCTGCGCCATGTGATAGACCCAGCGCGGCTTGGTCGCGAGATTGAGCATGTTTGCAAGTGTCGGCGCAGGCGGGGTGGTGAGGCCGTTCTTGATGTCCTTGTGGCGCTGGCCGAGGATCTGAAGATCGAGCGTCAGGACCAGCGCGGAACACCCGGCTGCTTTCGCGCGGTCGATCAGCCCGTTCGAAAAATCCTGGTCACGCATCACATAGAGCTGGAACCAGAACGGAGCGTCCGTATTCTCCGCGACATCCTCGATGGAGCAGATGCTCATTGTCGAAAGGGTGAAAGGAACGCCTGCCTTCGCGGCGGCGCGCGCGGCCAATATCTCGCCGTCCGCATATTGCATGCCGGTCAGGCCCGTGGGCGCAAGGGCAACAGGCATTGAAACGGGAATCCCCGCCATGGTGGTGGCGAGCGAGCGATTGCGCATGTCGACCGCCACGCGCTGGCGGAGCTTTATGCTGCCAAAATCTTCTTCATTGGCGCGATAGGTGCTCTCCGTCCACGAACCGGAATCGGCGTAGTCGTAAAACATCCTCGGCACGCGCCTGCGCGCGAGGTCCTGAAGGTCGGCAATGCAAGTGATCGGGCGAGGCATAGTGCAATCCATCTGCAACGAGATGGACAGGATTTAGCGCATTTTGCTCCGCCGTCACGAAATTTCTGCGCCCGTATTCACATATGATTGAGTTATTTACAGGCTTGCGGCACCCTTTTGAGGTTCTTCCCAACCGAGGCGGTCGAGTGCCGTGCGCACGTCGCGCAACGCCGCCTCCCAGCCATCATCGTCAACCATAGGGCTTTCCGATGCTGCTCGCTGGAGTGCGCGCGCTTCGGACTCGATTTCGAGCAGGGCTTCTATTTTCTTATCCATGTCGAGCGAGTTGTCGTCCATGATGGACTGGACCTTCATTTCGTCGAAGCGGCTCATTTCGGCCTCCGTTCACGATGGCACTGATGAACGCTCGACTGTTCAAACTGTTCCACCTCGTCGCGACCATGCATAAGCAGTTTGCGATTTAATTTGAAAATCGACCCTTCGCTTCTCTGGTATTCAGAAGCGTTTGCCGCGAGGAGCGGCGGAGGGAGGAAAAATTGCTGGAAAAACTGTTCAGGCTCTCGGAGCATCGAACCTCCGTGCGCACCGAGGTGCTCGCGGGGCTGACGACATTTCTCACCATGTCGTACATCATCTTCGTCAATCCCGAGATTCTTTCATCGACGGGCATGGACCGAAACGCGGTTTTCGTCGCCACCTGTCTTGCCGCGGCGGTCGGCTCGGCGGTCATGGCGCTTCTCGCGAACTGGCCGATCGGCATGGCGCCCGGAATGGGGCTCAACGCCTTCTTTGCATTCACGGTCGTCGCGGCGCTGGGCTTCACCTGGCAACAGGCGCTCGGCGCGGTTTTCATCTCGGGCGTGATCTTCTTCATCCTGACCGTCACCGGCATCCGAAGCTGGCTGGTCGCCGGCATTCCCCATTCGCTGCGAAGCGCGATTGCCGCCGGTATCGGCCTCTTTCTTGCGATTATCGCGCTGAAGAGCTCCGGCATCGTCGTGGACAATCCGGCCACGTTGATCGGTCTCGGCAGCCTTCACAATGCGGGAACGCTGCTCTCGATTCTGGGCTTTTTCCTTATCGCGTCGCTCGACGCCATGCGCGTGCGCGGCGCGATCCTCATCGGCATACTGGTCGTCACCATCCTGTCCATGGCCTTCGGCATCACCCAGTTTCAGGGCGTGGTCTCGATGCCGCCCAGCATCGCGCCGACATTCCTGCAACTCGACCTCGCAGGCGTTCTGCATGCCGGCATCATCCAGGTCATTCTGGTGTTCGTGCTGGTCGAGGTGTTCGACGCCACCGGCACGCTGATCGGGGTCGCCAAGCGCGCGAAGCTGATAGAGGAAGGCCGGCCCAACAATCTCGGCAGGGCGCTGTTCGCCGATTCCACCGCCATTGTCGCCGGTTCGCTGCTCGGCACATCGAGTACGACGGCCTATGTCGAGAGTGCGTCGGGCGTGCAGGCGGGCGGTCGCACGGGCCTGACTGCGCTCACCATCGCCTTGTTGTTTCTTGCCGCGCTGTTCATATCGCCGCTGGCCGCCGCGGTGCCCGCCTACGCCACGGCCCCGGCCTTGCTCTATGTGGCCGGGCTCATGATGCGCGAGCTTGTCGACATAGACTGGGAAGACGTGACCGAAGCGACGCCTGCGGCGCTGACCGCACTTGCGATGCCCTTCACCTATTCGATCGCCAACGGCCTTGCCTTCGGCTTCATCAGCTATGTCGTCATCAAGTCCGCGACGGGCAGGATCAGCCAGATCCACGCGGCTACTTGGCTGGTGGCCATCCTGTTCGTGATCCGCTTCGCGTTCTTCGCGGAATAGCCGGCACCTTGCCCCTCTCCTTGCCCGGCGGGGAGGGGGAAAGCCCGATGCTCACGCCAGCGCAGGCTCGGTCCTGCTGCGATCCTTTGCGAGCAGCCAGAGCATGGCGGCGATGTTGAGCAGGTTCCACGCGATGCCGTTCATGAAGGCTGCCGTGTATGAGCCAGTCTGTACATAGATCCAGCCGGTCATCCACCCGCCGACCGACATGCCGATGATCGTTGCCATCATCACCATCCCGATCCGCTGACCCGCTTCGGCGGGCGGCATGTATTCGCGCACGATGATCGCATAGCAGGGCACGATGCCGCCCTGGCTCAGCCCGAAGATAAGCGAAACGACATAAAGCGACGCCAGGCCGTCGAAGGGGATATAGGCGAATAGCGCCAGGCATTGCAGGACCGAGCCGATCAACAATGTGCGGATGCCGCCGATCCGGTCGGCAACCACACCTGAAACCAGTCTCGACACGACGCCCCCGGCAAGCATCAGCGACAGCATTTCGGAGCCGCGCGCGATGCCGTATCCAAGGTCCATGCAATAGGCGACAATGTGCACCTGCGGCATGGACATGGCCATGCAGCAGCCAAATCCGGCCACCACCAGCAGCCCCTGCAACACGCGCGGCGGGATCGTCGCGGCAGTGCGGCTGCGTGGCGCAAGCGATGGATGCACCGAAATGTTGCGATCGATACGGCGGCGCATCAGCAGGAGCAACGGGATCATTGCCACGACGCAGAATGCTCCCACCGCGACATAGGCTCCGCGCCACCCGTAAGCGGCCATGAGATGCGGCGTGACAATCGGCCAGATCACGCCCGCAAGATAGTTGCCCGCCGCCGCTGTCGTCACGGCCACGCCCCGCCTGCGGTTAAACCAGTGCGAGATGTCGGCGATCAGCGGTCCGAACATGGCGGCGGAGCCGAACCCGATTATCCCGTGGACCAGCGCGAACTGGAGCGCCGTTGCCGACAGTCCGGCGAGGACGAGCCCTGCGCCCAGCATCAATGTCGATGCGAGCGCAGGCAGGAAATAGCCGAAGCGGTCCACCGCGCGGCCGACCAGCACATTGCCTGCCGCAAAGCCGATCATCGTGCTCGTGAAGGGCAGGGAGGCCTGCGCCCGGTCGATGCCGAATTCCGCCTGCACGCCCGGTAGCACGACGACCACGATCCACATGCCCGCGCAGCCGATC
This sequence comes from Rhizobiaceae bacterium, assembly GCA_023953835.1. Lineage (NCBI taxonomy): Bacteria > Pseudomonadati > Pseudomonadota > Alphaproteobacteria > Hyphomicrobiales > Rhizobiaceae > Rhizobiaceae bacterium. The sequence goes on from JAMLJB010000001.1 coordinate 2,508,102, forward strand.
GTTGCGAGCAGCACCGAGATGCCCAGCCTCAGCCAAGCGTATCGCCCGTCAATGTCTTCGGCGGTGCCGCTCTGCATATGCGCCTCCAGGAGGCCGCACCATTGCGATGCGCCGCCGGTCGGGGCAGCGCCAGCCGCGGCCTATCAATCGATCCAGCGGTCAGAACAGCCCTTCGATCTGGCCCTGCTCATTCAGGAAGATGCGTTCGCTGGAGGGCGATCGCGGCAGGCCCGGCATGGTCATGATTTCACCGCAGATCGCGACGACGAAACCGGCGCCCGCCGACAGGCGGACCTCGCGGACGGGCACGACATGGCCCGTCGGTGCGCCGCGCAGGTTCGGATCGGTCGAGAAGGAATATTGTGTCTTGGCCATGCAGACCGGCAGGTCGCCGTAGCCCGCCGCTTCCCAGGCCGCGAGCTGGTCGCGCACCACCTTGTCGGCGATTGCCTCGGAACCGCGATAGATGCGCTTCACGATGGTGTTGATCTTCTCGAAGAGTCGCATTTCGTCCGGGTAGAGCGGAGAGAACTGGGCGCTGCCGCCTTCGGCGAGTTCCACCACCTTATGCGCAAGCTCCTCGATCCCCGCCGAGCCCTGCGCCCAGTGCTTGCAGAGGATGGCTTCGGCGCCAAGCGAGGCGACATAGTCCTTCATCGCCTGAATCTCGGCATCGGTGTCGGAAACGAAATGGTTGATGGCGACGACTGCGGGAACGCCGAACTGCTTCACATTCTCGATGTGACGCCCGAGATTGGCGCAGCCCTTCCTCACCGCCTCGACATTTTCGGCGCCAAGCTCTTCCTTCTTCACGCCGCCATTCATCTTCATGGCGCGCACGGTGGCGACGATCACGGCAGCGGCGGGCTTTAATCCGGCCTTGCGGCATTTGATGTCGAAGAATTTCTCAGCGCCGAGGTCGGCACCGAAGCCGGCTTCCGTCACCACATAGTCGCCAAGCTTCAGCGCAGTCGTGGTGGCGACAACCGAGTTGCAGCCATGGGCGATGTTGGCGAACGGGCCGCCATGCACGAAGGCCGGGTTGTTTTCCAGCGTCTGCACAAGGTTCGGCTGCATCGCGTCCTTCAGCAGCACGGCCATTGCACCGTCCGCTTTCAGGTCGCGCGCATGGACAGGTGACTTGTCCCGCCGATAGGCGACGATGATGTCGCCCAGCCGCTTCTGCAAATCCTTCAGGTCGCGGGAAAGGCACAGGATCGCCATCACCTCCGAAGCGACCGTGATGTCGAAGCCGGACTCGCGCGGATAGCCGTTGGCCGCTCCGCCCAGCGAGCAGATGATCTCACGCAGCGCCCGGTCGTTCATGTCCATGACGCGCCGCCAGACGATGCGGCGCGTGTCGATGCCCAGCTCGTTGCCCCAATAGACATGGTTGTCGATGAGTGCGGCCAGCAGGTTATGCGCCGTGGTGATGGCGTGGAAATCGCCGGTAAAATGGAGGTTCATGTCTTCCATCGGGACGATCTGCGCATGGCCGCCGCCGGCAGCGCCGCCCTTCACGCCGAAATTCGGCCCGAGTGATGCTTCGCGAATGCAGACCACCGCCTTCTTGCCGATGCGGTTGAGGCCGTCGCCTAGACCGACGGTCGTCGTCGTCTTGCCTTCGCCCGCTGGCGTCGGGTTGATTGCCGTGACGAGGATCAGCTTGCCGTCCTTGCCGCCCCTCTTCGAAGCGATGAATTCGGCGGAAACCTTCGCCTTGTCATGGCCGTATGGCAGCAGGTGCTCGGCCGGGATGCCGAGCTTCGCGCCGATCTCCTGAATGGGTTTCTTCCTGGCAGCGCGCGCGATCTCGATATCGCTCTTGAATTCGGCCATCGATGTTCCTCCCGCGGGCGCTTAGCGCCTCCGTTCTTGTCCGGCATTGACGCAGCTTCGCCACTTTGCGGGCTGTCGTAAAACAGCCGCCGATTGGCCCGATTGCGACCCTACCTGTCGAGAATTCCTCTGATTTCCACGAGTTGCGAACGCACCCGAAGAAGGTTGAAGCCCATGGTCGCAAGGTGCGACGGGAAGATGAAGGACGATTCATTGCCGTTGGAAATGATCCACGGCTGCATGTTGAGCGAGGTGCGGAGCTGGCCTTCCATATTGTCCCAGATCTGCCGCAGATTGCGTTCGTTGATGACCGCATTGAAGTCGGCATGAGTCGCCCGCAGCACGCCGTAATAAGCGTAGAGCTGGCCATAGGCGAACCAGAAGCGGTCGTCGGCGCGCGGGTCGAACCAGCCTGCATTGGAGCTTTCGATACGCGCACGCAGGATGTCCGAGGTCGAACCGATGTCGCCCGTGATGCGGTCGAGGAAGGTCAGCAGATTGTCGGCGCGCGCATCGAACGTTGCCTGGCATTTCGCCAATTGGTCGTTGAAAGTGTGCAGATTGCCGATGGCTTCACGATAGACGCTCGGCGTCGGACGCGTCGGGCCACGCCAGCCGATGTACCAGGCTTCCTCGTTCCAGGCGAGATTGGTACGGGCATTCTGCAAATTCTGGTCGATCTGCGAAGTTCCGCGCACGCGCCCGAGCGAATCGACAAGTTCGGTGGTGGTGCGGCGCATCACCTGATTGATGCCAAGCTGGAAAGCGGCCTTGTTGTCGAGGAAGGGCGTGTTGCGCCAGGGGATGCCGAAGAAACCCATCTTCGAGGCGAGCATGGAGGAAATCCACGCATTCTGGTTCACGTTGAAATCGACCAGATCGGCGGAGACGTCAACGATTGCCGAACGCTGGCACGATTGACCGGTGCCCTGCACGGCCTGCGCCGTCGCCGGCCCTCCTTCCGTCGCCGAGAGCGCCGCCGCTGCATCAACGCCGACCGGAACGCCTGCGAGCGTCTTGCTGGCGTCTTCAGCGACGCGGGCGTCAGGGTAGTCCGGGTTGAAATTGGTCCAGACCTGCGTCTGCCAGATGAAATAGCCGTAGAAGGCCACCAACCCGAGCAGCACCAGCGCGACAACTCCCTTGATCGCCCAGTTGCGCTGCGCGTACCAGCCGGTGAGCCAAAGGAAGGGCCACAGGATGATGCCGATGACGAGACCGATGCCCCGGCCGATCCAGCCGAATAGCCGCACGAAGAAAGCTACAATCGGGTCGAGCATCTGTCACTTCCTTCAGTCGATCAGGCCGTAGAGGTGTTCGCGAAAAGCAGCCTTGTCCTTGAGATATGAGCTTTTCAGCGTCTCGACAACATTCTCCCGCCATTGCGGGGTGAAAGAGTCGTAGTCCTTGTAGAAACCCTGCTTGTTGAAGACATAGCGGGACACGAAATCGAACCGTACGAAATCCGATATCAGCCGGTTTGTCAGCCATGCATCGGGGTGGTCCGGCCTGGCGCGCACCACCAGAAAGCGCAGCGGCGGGGGCATTTCTTCAAGCCGGATCTGGCCGTATTGCGCGATTTCGCGCTTCGCCGCGTTGAGGAAGGGGAACGTGCCTTCGCGATTGATCATGTCGGCATGTGTCTGGATCCATGTCTGGAACCACACAAGGCTTGCGTCGGTCAGGTCGCGTTGCGGCTCGGCCTCACGGATCATCGCCCGGATCGCCATTTCCGCGCGGTGTTCGAGATAGCCCGATTGCTCGATCCACGAGGCGCGCGGCAATTCGAGGCGCCCCGTGCCCGCAAGGAAGCGGAACACCCGGTCCGCGTCGGTGATGGAAAGATAGCTCACCTGCCACGGCCTTGAGCGCTTGAAGCCCGGCGCCGTCGGATCGCCGATCACCGTCGTCATGTCCTTGTCGATGAAGACGTAGATGCCGCCGAAATGGCTTGTCCAGAATGCATTGTGCCGGAAAATCACCTGGTCCGGGACCAGCGCGTTCTCACGTATATCGCCTGTGACCTTCGCAAGTTCGACCATGCGGTTGAGCAGCTTGTCGTCGCGCCATGCATCGGGTTCGAGCTTGAGGCGGTCGACGAGCTTGCCAAGCTCTGCAGCCTTGCCCAGCACATCTTCCGCCGACAGCACCTTGAACTCGACCTGGTTGATGGACAGCAGGTCCTCGATTGACTCCACCTTGTTGACGCTGTCCTCGATCTCCCCGTAGATCACGTCCTTGATCGTCAGCGCGTCGATGGCGCGGCTGTTCTTCGACATGAACTCGAAGATCAATTGTCCGGTGTTCGAAAACGCCGTGTGCACGACCGGCAGGTCGATCTGCTGCGGCGTCAGGATGATGAATCGCCGGTTGACCTCGTTCGGATCGAGATAGAGCAGGTCCCCGAGTTCGTTCGCAACCTGCGGCGAGAAACCGGTGCGGTCGATCTCGAATTTCTTCAGCTTGGTCGGCTTGAGGCCGAATGCCTTCAGCGCCTTGTTGTAACGCTCGATCAGATGCGGCTCCTCGACCGGCAGCAGCCGCCCGTAGATCAATTCATTCTGGCGCAACAGGTCCATCAGGTGCCTCGGCGCTCACGCATTCCACAGCCCCTTCTTTTTCAACTCCTCCATCTCGCGTGCGGCGCGCTCACGCAGGCGGGCGTCGCGCAGCATCTTCTGCACGGCGGAATCGTCGGCGCGGTCTGAATAGCGGAACTCGCTGTCGGCGTAGCGATTGATCTCCTGCATGACCATCTCCATGTCGAACGGGCCGCGCAGGTCCTCGATCATGGCTTTCTTTTCGTCATAGGATTTGCGCATGAAGGTTTCGGGCGCTTCGAACCATGCGTCGGGAAGCTCGATGTCCATGGCGCGCATCTTGATCGCATCGGTGACGTTCTTGATCGCGCGCCCCGTGAAGCGGGGTTCGGCTTCCTTGATCATGTGCAGGTACGCGCCCACATCGGCCATGGTTTTCGGCTGGCCGTGGTCCTTGGTGAAGCGTTCGTAGACCTTCATCAACCCGTCTTCGTGGGGCCTGGAATGACCCTCATACGCCGTGTCCACCGCGCGCTTGATCTCCTGCGCGGCATAAAGCTCGTGCTTGCCGAGCGGAATCTTGTGGTTCTTTCCCGCCAGCAGAACGAAAATGTCGATGTAGTCCGCCTCCGTCTGCGGCCCGTCCACCAGCCATCGCGCGCCTGCCCGCTGCCTCAGCGCATCGTCCACGTTTTCCGGGTAGTTGGAGAACATGCCGAAGGAACAATTGCCCCGGATCACGGTGTTCGTGCCGGAGAAGGCGGCCATCAGCACGCCGGTGATTTCGTGCTGCCCCGCGGAGGCGCGGTCATCCGAACGCTTCGCCGCAACCTGGTCGATGTCATCGACGGTGCCGAAGCCGATGGCGCGCGGGTTAAGCACATTGTCGATGAACGCCTTGCAGTTCTGGCCGGACTTGCCCTGATAGGATGAAATCTGGTCGACGCCGAAATTCTCGTAGTGGAATGGATAGCCGGCAATCTGGCAGTAACCGTTGACCATGCCCGCGATCATCTGGATCAGCGTCGTCTTGCCGGTGCCCGGCGCGCCGTCGCCGATGAAGGTGAACAGGAACCCGCCCAGTTCGACGAACGGGTTCATCTGCCGGTCGAAATCATAGGCCATCAGCATCTTTGCCAGTTTCAGCGACTGGTACTTCGCGATGTGATTGCCGACGACCTCGTCAGGCTTCTTGAAGGTCATTTCGAGCGGCTTCGACTTCTTGCCGGGCGCAACGTCAAAGCCGTCAATGTTGAAGTCGTCCTTCTCGATGCGGATATGCGTGTCCTCGAACGCGCCGAGCCCGTCGAAGCGGGCCTTTCGAGACAGCAGCCCTTCCATCGCCACCCCGGCAAATGCGCGGGCACGCGCGGTGAGCGCGGCGTCATCCTGCGCGCCGGAAATCGCCGTATCCAGCCCTGCCACGAGCGATTTCACCGCATCCTGCGGCGTGTCGAAATTGAATTGCGGTTCGGCGATGTCGTTCGGCGCCTCACCGTCGCCGTCGATCAGTTGCAGGAGGTAGGAGGCGAATGTGAACGCCGACACATAGGCGGACGCCGAGAGCAGCTTGCGGAAGCGGGAGGCGTCTTCGCCCTCCAGCGGCGTGCGCGCATTGCGCGCCTGAAACGCCTCAAGCTCGGTGCTGCGGGCGAACACGTCCGAGACGGCGAGCGCGACGGCAATGCCGCGTCGCGCGCGGTAGAGCAGCGTGTGCTGCGCGATGTCCAGCAACTGGTCGCCGGGCCGCACGGCGGCAACGGTCCTGGTCAGCTCGACCTCGCGGCTGCGCCCGACCGAACCCGTGGAAACGGTCGAGACAAAGCGACGGTTGGTGCCGGCGAGCGCCGTTCCGGTTTTTGCATCCGCGGATTCGAGCACGACGATGCGCGTGATGAAGCTCTGCGCGGTCGGCACGTGCTTTTCAATGTCCGCTTCGGCGATCGTGGTCAGGCCGGTATCCATGCGGTCCTTCTCCTAGACATCGGAAATCACCTGCCCCTTCGAGAGCACATGAACCTTGTATCCGCCGAAGATCTTCTGCGCCTCTCCGGCGGCGTAGAGCACCTGATAGGCTTCGTGCGGGATCAGCGCGTGCTTCTCATAGGACGACACGCCCTGCCGCGCGGCTTCGAGGTCGTCGGTGTTGATGTAGAATTCCTGCGTCGCCTGCTCGCTCGACCAAAGGCCACGCCGTCCGGGACGCTCCGCCTTCGAGTAGACCTCCTGCACCGTCCAGGTCAGCAGCCACGCATTCTCGGGCTTGCGAACCTTTGAAAGTACTTCGGTCACGGTCGAATTGTTTTCGGTGATGCCCGCCGAATAGAACGGCCCGAGCACGAGGCGACGCAATTGCTTCGGATGCAGCGTCGGGAAGTCCTTGTCCAGATTTCCGGCGATTGTCGCGGGCGAAAGCGTATAGGCTGAGTTCTTCTCGGTGAACGCGTCGAACTGGTGGGCAAGTTCGGGGTTCAGCAGGCCGTCCACCGGCAGGGGTATCTTGACCCCTTCATTGAGCTTGTTGTCCGACGTCACCAATTGCGAAACGAGTGCGGGCGAGGAATCCTCGATGGTCGCCATGTAGATCAGCGGCAGGTTAGCGGTGCCGTCGAACGTCCCCCAGTGAACCAGATAGTAGGGGCGGCCATTGTTGGGATTGACGGAAACCTTGGAGGTCTGCGCCAGCACGAAGGGCGCGAAAATCTGCCCGTTGCGGACATCTTCCAGATAGAGCCGTTCGGCCATGGTGCGCTGGAGTGCGGCGGGGAAATCCTTGTGGCGCAGGATGAAGTCCGCCATCTCCGCCCGCAGTTCGTCGGCCTGTGGGATGGACGACAGCCGTTCCTCTGCCTGCCGCCGGTCGTTTTCGAGTTCGAGAACATGCTGGAAAACCGGAAACCCGCTGTCGGCGCGCGAGATGCGGAACTTCTCCACAAAGCCGAGCCGGTTCTGCCAGCATGCGAAAGTCCGCTCCAGCCGGGCGATGTATTGCGCCGCGACCTTGGTCACCAGATCGTGCCGGTAGAGCGCGGACCGCTCGTCGGACATGTAGGTTTCCAGACCGGAAAGCGCAGCCGAGATCGCCGCGAAATATTGCGCGGCGGGTTCGTTGTCGGGCGTCATGCGTCAGGATCAGGCGCGCACATAGTCGGATGTGTTGTGCTTGCGCATGACCTCGTCGAAGCGCCGCGCGAAGGCTTCATCCGCCAGCTTCTTGCGGCGCTGGATGTCGGCGGTGGTGACCATGTTCTTCTCATGCAGTTCGAGCAGGTCGCCGATATGCTTCTGCGCGGCCGCGCCGATGCCCGCCATGGTTTCCTCTGCGGTGTTGTCCACCTGCGAGCCGAGCGTGTTGATCTTGTGGGCCACGTCCTGCTGCGCCGCGGTCTTGAGTGAGTCCTCCAGCGCCTTGTAGAGGACGATGCGCTGTTCGGTGTCGATGGTCAGCTTGTTGATCAGCGTGTTCTGAGCGGCGATCTGGTTGTTCAGCGAGTCCACAAACGTCTGGAACATGGAGGTGTAGCGCTCCAGCGTCTGGCTGCCCGCGAGCAGTTCCTGCTCCTTCGCCTGCTTTTCATTGTATTCGGTCGCAAGCTTGGAGCGCTCGCCTTCAAGCTTCGTCCGCTCCTTCTGGTTGGTGGATGCGGAGATCCTGTTCTCGACGTCCAGCAGGAGCGGGTTGAGTTCCATGATCCGCTTCTGAACGGCCTCAAGCTCCACCATGGTCGCCTTGCGGCGCTCGATGACCTGTTCCAGCGATGCTTCCGAAGTCTTGTAGCGCTGGTCGAGGATCTGCTTCTGGCCTTTCAGTATGCCGACGATCGTGTCGGACTTGGCGAGCAGTTCCTGCAGGTTGCCTGCCAGCGACATGTTGCGCACGCGGTCGGTCCGCATGCGCTGTTTGGAGGCCTCGGAGAAGATGCCGACGATGCTTTCCCAGGTGGTGAAGCTCTTCATGCTCTCGAACTCGGACCCGAAAACATTTGTCGCATCCTCAAGCCCGATGATGAGATCGGCGATGTTGCTTTCCATCACCTTCTGCTGCTTGAGCACATCTTCGATGCGCGCGTTCTCGATGTCGAAATCGGCATTGCCGATCTTGGCGTCGGATCGGGCGAACTGATCCAGGACCGTCGACGACTGGTCGATCCTGGTGCGCATCTCCTCGACGACCTTCTTGGTCTTTTCGATCTCGGCGTCGAAGTTCTGAAGTTCGGCCATGCGCACCCTCCTCGGAGATGGTCGTTTCTGTTGCGAATATAAGGGGGGCCGATTTCGATTGGAAGGAGGCGGCTTCGATTTCGCATCACTGCGTAAATGCTTGTATCCCCTGCCATGTCGTGAATAGAGAAGTGGGCGGCGCGTGCGCGCATGTTGTTGCTTGCATGGGAGTCAAAATGGTGTTTGGTTCGCGCACAAGGGACAGTGAAAAGATCCGGCGCGCGCCCGGGCATCAAATGGGAGAATATTGAATGTCAGCCTACAAGTCGTTTGCCTTGGCCCTCAGCCTGGCGAGTTTCGCCCTTTCGGGCGCCGCCAATGCCGCCGACGCCGAGTCCTGCAAGAAAGTTCGCCTTTCCGATGTCGGCTGGACCGACATTCAGGCCACAACCGGGGTGGCGTCCGTGCTGCTCACCGCGCTCGGCTACGAGCCGGAAGTCATCCAGCTCTCGGTTCCGGTCACCTATGCTTCGCTCAAGAACAACGACCTCGATGTGTTCCTCGGCAACTGGATGCCGTCGATGACCAACGACATCAAGGACTACACCGCCGAAGGCTCGGTCGAAACGATCAGCCTGAACCTCGACGGGGCAGGCTACGGCCTGGTCGTGCCGACCTACATGGCCGATGCCGGGGTCAAGACCCTTGCCGATCTCGCCAAGCCCGAGGTCAAGGAAAAGCTCGACGGCAAGGTCTACGGCATCGAGGCCGGCAATGACGGCAATCGCATCATCCTCGACATGATCGCCAATCCCGACAGCGGGCTGCACGGCTACGAGCTTGTCGAATCCTCCGAGGCGGGCATGCTCACGCAGGCCGAAGGCTCGATGAAGGACAATGCGTGGATCGTGTTTCTCGGCTGGACGCCGCACCCGGTGATGGGCGAGATGAAGATCACCTATCTGGATGGTATGGGCGATTCAGGCTTCGGGGCGGCCACCGTCCACACCAATGTGCGCAAGGGCTATCTCACCGAGTGCCCGAATGTCGGGACCTTCATCAAGAACCTGAAGTTCGACCTGTCCATGGAAAACACCATGATGGACAGCATTTTGAAGGGCGCGAATCCGAACGATGTCGCCAAGGAATGGTTGAAGGGTCATGCGGATGTCGCGACGCCCTGGCTTCAGGGCGTGACCACCTTCGATGGGGGTGATGCCGCCGCCGCGGTCAAAGCGGCGCTGGAAGGCTGATGACAGCGTCCGGCGCAGCATAAATCCAGAAAGGGCGGCCTCCCCGGAGGCTGCCCTTTTTGTTGCGACAGCAGGCCAGTGAAAAGAAGAGGGGAAGATGGACCCGGTATCCCAGTTTCTTGCGAGCTATAAAATCCCCATTGGGGCTTGGGGAAAGGCGTTCTTCGAGTTCCTGACGGACAACTTCAATGCCGTGCTGCGCGGCTTTTCAAACGGGTTGAACTTCCTGCTGAACGGCGCGGTGGACCTGCTGCTCGTCCTGCCCCCCGTGCTGCTCGTCGTGCTGATCGCGCTGCTTGCGTGGTATTTGCAGCGGTCCAGGGGCCTCGCGATCGGAGTTGCCCTGGGGCTGCTCTTCATCATCAACCAGGGGCTCTGGAAACAGACGGTTCAAACCCTCGTGCTGGTTGTCGCGGCGTCGGCCGCGTCGATGGCCGTCGGCGTGCCGCTCGGCATCTGGGCCGCGCACAAGCCGAAGGTCTACAAGGTCATGCTGCCGATCCTCGACCTGATGCAGACGCTGCCTACCTTCGTCTACCTGATCCCGGTGCTGACGCTGTTTGGCCTCGGCAACGCGCCCGGCCTCATCGTCACGATCATCTTCGTCATACCGACAGCCGTGCGCCTGACGCATCTGGGCATGACCAGCGTGCCAACCGCCATTGTCGAGGCGGGGCAGGCGTTCGGTGCCACCAAGCGGCAACTGCTCTGGAAGGTCGAGCTTCCCGCCGCGCTCCCCACCATCATGGCGGGCCTGACGCAGTGCATCATGCTTTCCCTGTCCATGGTCGTCTTTGCCGCTCTCATCGGCGCGGGCGGTCTCGGTACCGAAATCAACCGCGCGCTGGGTTCGCGGCGCATCGACCTCGGGCTTGAGGCGGGCCTGGCCATCGTGGTGCTCGCCATCGTTCTCGACCGCATGACCCGCATCGGCGTTGGAGGCAAGAAATGACCGTCGCTGTCGATTTCAGGAACGTCGATATCATGTTCGGGAGTGATCCCGAACGCGCTCTGGCACTTGCCGACAAGGGTGCGACCCGGTCGGAGATACTTGAGCAGACGGGTAATGTGCTCGGCTGCGCAGGCGCCAACCTCACGGTGAACGAAGGCGAGATTTCCGTGCTCATGGGCCTGTCCGGTTCGGGCAAGTCCACATTGCTCCGCGCGGTCAATCGCCTCAACACCGTCACGCGCGGCAATATCTTCGTGAAGGAGGGCAACAGGACGGTCGATGTTGCCACCTGCGACGAGGCGACCCTGCGGGCGATCCGCCAGAAGCAGGTCGCCATGGTGTTCCAGCAGTTCGGCCTGCTTCCCTGGCGGACGGTAGAGGAAAATGTGGGCTTCGGGCTGGAGCTTGCGGGCGTTCCCGAAGCTGAACGCAAGGAGCGCGTGCAAAAGCAGTTGAAGCTTGTCGGTCTCGACCAATGGGGCCGCAAATATGCGCATGAGCTTTCCGGCGGCATGCAGCAGCGCGTCGGCCTTGCCCGTGCCTTTGCAACCGAAGCGCCGATCCTGCTCATGGACGAGCCGTTTTCCGCGCTCGATCCCTTGATCCGCACCAAGCTCCAGGACGAGTTGCTCGAGCTTCAGGCGCGCCTCAAGAAGACGATCCTTTTCGTCAGCCACGATCTGGAAGAAGCGCTCAAGATCGGCAGCCACATCACGATCATGGAGGGCGGTCGCATCGTGCAGACCGGCGCGCCGGAAGATATCGTGTTGCGGCCTGCCAACGACTATGTGCGCGATTTCATCGCCAATGTGAATCCGCTCTCGGTGCTGACTGCATGGAACGTGATGCGTTCCATGCACGAACTCGAACCGGCGGGCCGGGGAGGCTGGGTGTGGCTCGACCGGCGGCAGACCACGCGGTTCAAGATCGACAAGAGCGGGCTTGTGACAGCCGCCGAGCGCGAGGGCAAACCGGCATCGTGGATCTCGGTCGCGGATGTCGAGACCACGCCCGACGACGGTAGCCAGGTGTTCTGGGCAACGCCCGGCACGCCGTTGAAAACGGTCATGCTGGCCATTCATCGGTCGAACACAGCGCCGGTCGCGCTGTTCGACGAGGCGTCGCGTTTCGTGGGCGCCATCGGCGTGCGCGACGTTCTGCAGGCGGTGCTGCGGCGGTGATGGCTTGCAGGTTGAAGTTTTGAATCAACTGCTTGCCGCAATGATTCAGGTCCTTCGCAAAGTGAGTCCGATTTCGCGGCGAAGTTGTTGATTTTTATCCGGCTAAACCGCCAGTTGTAAGAACGGTTGAGGGAGGGTGCTCAACATGCTTTCGCCATGTGCGGAGGCGATAGTCGTGATTCGAACCGATGGGATGCGCATATGACGGATTCCGTTTCCAAGCCGAAAACGAAAACACGCCCCAAGCTGGCGAGGCCGAAGCTTCACAAGGTCATTCTCATCAATGACGACTACACGCCGCGCGAATTCGTGGTGCAGGTGTTGAAGGCGGAGTTCCGCGTTACCGAAGACCAGGCCTATCGCATCATGATCACCGCGCACCGGCGCGGTGTCTGCGTGGTTGCTGTATTCACGCGCGACGTGGCGGAGACGAAGGCGGCGCGCGCGACCGATGCGGGCAAGGCCGCCGGCTATCCGCTGATGTTCACCACGGAACCCGAGGAATAGCTCAGCGGCCTTCCTTGAACCACATCGCGCCGATGGCGAGGAGTAGCAGCGCCAGACCGAGGAAGCCGCCGAAGAGCGGAACGCGCGACACCGAGCGCAGCACGCTGTCATCGGTCGTGCGAAGTCCGATCCAGTCATTACCCGAAGCGGTCGCGTCGGCGCGCACCGGCACGATGTTCGGCAGGCTGATCGAGGAGCCGAGCGAGGAGATGCCCTCGGCGGCAAGCCGCTGCACGCTGCCACCACTGCGCAATGCCGCCGGTCGCAGAGCTTCTTCCGTCGAAACGACATCGGCAAATTCCGGCGCGTTGACCGGACCGACATGAGCCAGCGCGGTGAGTTCGCCGTTCGCGACCTGATAGAGACCGATCTCGTCGACGGTGGCGCTGCCCGTGAAAACGCCGGGCTCCGCGCTCGTCATCGGCAGCGACAGGCGCTTGCCGGACGGCGTTATAACCGCAGCGGGCCCCGGGTCCTCGCTCATGGTCTGGCGATGAATGTTGAGCGTCATGCCGCGCGAATCCGCCGTCAGTCGCTCCTCTTCAAGCTCCGGCTCTTTCATCAGCCAGTGCGCCAGCCGCCGGTAGAGTGACACATGCGGGCCGCCGCCTTCGAAACCACGCGCCCAGAGCCAGCCCTGATCCGAAAGGAACATGCCGACCCGGCCCTCGCCCTTGCGCGCGAGCACGAGCAACGGCCGGTCGTCCGGTCCCTTCATCACGACTTCGCCCGTCGGCTGGTCGATGCCGACGAGACGGAACCAGCGGCTCCATTTCGGGGGCTCCTGTCCCGACCCTTCCAGCCCGCGTGTTACGGGGTGTCGCTTGCCGAGATCGGTCAGGCGCGGATAGAAGCCTTCCTCGACCACGTCGCCGGTCGGCAGGCCGGGCAGCGCGGCCATCAGCGGCGTGTTGGCGATGGAGGACTCGCCCGCATATTCAGGCCCCGCTGCGATCAGCAGCGCGCCGCCTTTTTCCACATATTCGGCGATGTAGTCGTAGTAGAGGATCGGCAGCACGTCGCGGTGCTGGTAGCGGTCGAAGATGATGAGGTCGAAATCGTTGATCCGCTCCACGAACAGTTCGCGCGTCGGAAAGGCGATGAGCGACAATTCGTTGATCGGCGTGCCATCCTGCTTCTCCGGGGGACGAAGGATGGTGAAATGCACGAGGTCGACCGATGCATCGGATTTCAAGAGGTTGCGCCATGTGCGCTCGCCTGCATGCGGCTCGCCGGAGACCAGCAGCACCCGCAAATTCTCGCGGATTCCGTCGATCAGCGCGACCGTCCGGTTGTTGGCCGCCGTCAGTTCGCCCTCGACGGGATCGATGGCGAGTTCGACAATGTTGCGGCCTGCCGTCGGCAACGTGATCTGGAGCGGCATTTCCTGCCCGATGAAGGCGCGCTCCGTGCCGACACGTTCGCCATTGACCGAAACCCGCACATCGACCGGCCCGGTGACGTTGTTGGTGGCGATGACGCGATAGGTGAGGTCGAGTGGCTTGCCGACAATGCCGAAGCGCGGCGAGCGCTCCAGCCGGATGCGGCGGTCGAACTCGTCGGCCTGCCCGGTGATGAGCGCGTGCAGCGGTGCTTCGAGGACGGTGGACGGCTGCGGAAGGTCGTGCACCTGCCCGTCCGTCACCATGATCGCGCCGGCCACCCGCGACGGGGGTACATCCTGGAAGGCGCTGTCGAGGGCGCTGAAAAGATGCGTTTCCGAGCGCTCGTCGGCAGCGCCCGCCTGAGCCGCATCGATGGTGCGGACCTCGAACTGGTTGAAGCGGGCGAGCCGTTCCTGAAGTTGGGCCACCGCCTCGTCGGTCTGGGCTTTCCGGTCGCCGATGTCCTGGCTCTGGCTGCGGTCGACGATCAGCGCCACCACGCTTTTGAGCGGATCGCGCTGCTCGTCGAGCAGCACGGGATTTGCAAGCGCTGCGGCCAACGCCGTCAGCGCCGCCAGTCGCAGCCAGCCGCCGCGCTGGCGCAGCCACAGGCCGAACAGCGCGAGCAGCAGCAGCGGAACCAGCAGCAGGCCGAGGAATGTCCACGAAAGCAGCGGTTCGAACGAGACGGTCCAGTTCATGTCACTGTCCCAGCCGTTCGAGCAAGGCGGGCACATGCACCTGGTCGGATTTGTAGTTGCCGGTCAGCATGTACATGACGATGTTCACGCCGGCCCTGTAGGCATAGATGCGCTGCATCGGATCGCCCGGAATGGTGGGCAGCAACGGCGCGCCATTGTCGTCGATCGCCCATGCGCCCGCGAAATCATTGCCGGTTATCAGGATCGGTGAAACGCCGTCGCCGGTGCGCACGGGGGCATTGTCCGGATTGCTCGCGTCGAGCGAGGCCTCCACCCATAGGGGGCTGCCGTCATACCTGCCGGGGAAGGATTTCAGGATGAAGAACGCCTTTGAAAGCACATGGTCCTCGGGCACCGGCTCCAGCGGCGGCACGTTGAGATTGCCCAGTATGTCGCGCAGCCGTTGAGTCGCCGGGCTGGCCGCGCCGTCCAGCGCCGACGAATACTGGTCACGCGTGTCGAAAAGCACCGTTCCCCCTTCCTTCATGTAGGCGTCGATGCGGGCGATCGAATCCTGCGAAGGCATGGGGGCGTTGGCGTCGATGGGCCAGTAGATCAAAGGATAGAACGCAAGCTCGTCGCTGCTGATGTCCACGCCGCGCGGCTCGCCCGGTTCGAGCGCGGTCTTTTCGGTCATGAACTGCGACAGGCCGGTCAGTCCCGCCTTGCTGATATTGTCCACCGAGGAATTGCCGGTCACCACATAGGCCAGGTGCGTCACCGCCACCGCATCGATTGCCGTCGCGTCGTCCGGCTTGCTGTCCTGCGCGCGTGCTGAGTCCGGCGCGACAGTAATCATGATCGCTACGAGCAATGCGGTCGCCGCTCCTACGACAGGCCGCGCCGATTGCCAGCGCAGCCGCCCCGCCATCCACAGCATGATGAGGCCGTCCACGAGGAAAAACAGCAGGGCCGCCGCCAAGAGCGGTCCTTTCAGGTCGGTCGATTCGTCCTGTGCGTATCGCTCGGTCAGAACCGGCACCGACACCTGCGGGCGAACGACTGGAGCCAGCACCGCATCCGCTGGCAGCAGATTATGCGCCAGCAGGCCTTCCTCGCTGCCGTAGAGCCCGGGCGGGTTCTCGATCGTCACCGCCGCCGCCTTCGCGCCGGCCTCGATGGGCCGCGCCTCGCCGCCCGGCGGCACCAGTTGCCCGTCTGCCGCGATCAGCCGATAGGGCGCGAGCCGGGCGTTCTGGGCAGACGCTTCGCCGGGCGCGATTGCACCCTGGTTGCGCGATAGCTGCACGATTCGCCGCATCATTTCCACGAATGTGCCAGAAATCGGCAGGTTAGACCATGTGGCCTGTGGCGTTACGTGAAAGAGCACGACAATACCCTTGCCGCGCCGGTCGCCCGTGACGAGCGGCGTGCCGTCGGCCAGCGTTGCCCATGTGCGGTCGATCAGGTCCGGCGTCGGCTCCGCGAGGATCTGGCGCGATACCGTCACTTCGGAGGGCGGCGAGAGGTCGGCGAACGGCCCATTCGGCGGAAATTCGGTGACCGGCTGCGGCTCGGTCCATGACAACGCACCGCCAAGTTGCCGTTCGCCCGCCCGCAACATCACCGGCAGCAGTTCGGAATCATTGCCCGCCTGGATCAGGCTTGAGCTTGCAAAGCGCACCAGCGTGCCGCCGTTATTGAGCCACCGCACGAGGTCGGGCCGCACGGTTTCCGGCACTACGCCGACATCGGCCATGACGATCACCGCCGGCTTCTGGTCCAGCACCTCGGCGATCGCCGCTCCGATCTCGGGGTTTTCCGGCTCCACGATATCGGCGAAAGGCTGCAGCGCGCGGCGCAGGTAGTAGGTTGGCGACAAGAGCAGCCGGGCGGCGTCCTGCGGTGTCTGCGACAACAGGCCGACGCGCCGCCGCTTGTCGGAATTGTCCAGCACGCGCACACCTGCGGCATGGCGCTCGCCGTCAAGCACGATGGTCGCGAAATCGTTGCGCAGTTCGAACGGCACCACCATCTCGCCCTTGCCGACGGTCTGTCCGGGGCCGAAGCTGATCGTGGCGTCGCCGATGCGGCGGCCCTTGTTGTCGAGCGCGCCCGCCGTCACGTTGCGCGGGGCCGCGTTGCCCTGCGGGCGCACCGCCGTGATCGAGAAGCGGTCGATCTCGTTGTTTGCCGCCGTCATCGCCAGCATGGAAAGGCTGTCGGGCTGCACCCAGACGAGGTTTGCAGGGGCATGCGCGAGCAGCCGCGCAAAGGCCGGCGCGTCGTTTTCCGCGGCCAGTCCGTCCGACAGCACCGCAATGCTCGCGCCCGGATAGCGGGCAAGCTCGTCGCCGACGCGTTGAAGCACCTCCGCGCGGTCGGTCGGCAAAGGGCGCGGGGCCACCGCTGCCAGCCGGTTGCGCGCTTCCCCGGTCGTGTAAGGCCCGATCTGCTGGTTCGACTTTTCCGCCGTGAACGCCAGCATGACCGGCACGCCGTTCTCCTCGGCGTCGTTGATCAGGCGTTCGGCGGTCGAAACGCGCATGCGCCAGTCGCTGGCGCTCGACCAGCCATTGTCCATCACGATTGCCAGCAGGCTTCCGTTGGCGGGCAGCCTTTCGCGCGGATTGAGCACCGGGTCGGCGATGGCGAACACGATCAGCGCCGCCATGGCGAGCCGAAGCAGCGTCAGCCACCAGGGGCTCTTGCTCGGCGTTTCTTCCTTCTTAGCCACGCGTTCCAGAATCCTGAGTGGCGGAAACACCTCCACAAGCGGCTTTGGCGGCGTCAGCCGCAGCAACCACCAGATGACCGGCAGCGCCAGCAGGCCCCAGAGAACGGCGGGAACGCCGAAGGACAGCGGAAGCCAGCTCATCGCGCGCCGCCCGTATTCTCGACGGACATGGCCATGTGCACGCGCACCAGCGCTTCGGAGGCGAGCGCATCGGTGTGGTTGACGGTGTAGCTCCAGCCGCGCCGCCGCGCGGTGGCGGCAAGCGTTTCGCGGCGGGCAAGGTAGAGCGCGCGATAGTCGTCCTTCACCTGCTCGGCTCGCCCGAATGTCAGTTTCCGGCCCGTCTCGGGATCAAGAAATTCCGTGCGGCCCGCATAGGGGAAGTTCTCTTCCGCAGGGTCCGCGACCTCGATCAGATGCACGCGCACGCCGCGCTGCGCGAGCGGTTCCAGCAGCGCAACGGTTTCCTCGACCGGATCGAGGAAGTCGCTGACGATGACGAATTCCGAGAAGCGCTTGACCCCCGTGAGGTCGGGCCGCAGCGGCAGTTGCGCCGCATGCATCAGGTGGGAGGCAAGCCTTTCGGCCCCGTCGCGCGCGATGAAGGGATCGGTCAGCCCCGGCCAGGCGATGCGCTCGCCGCTGCGTGAAAGCAGTTCCGCCATGGCGAGCGTCAGCACCATTGCCCGCGATTCCTTGGAAACGGTCGCGGCGCCCGATTTGTAGAGCATGGAAGGTGAGGGGTCGGCCCATAGCCAAACCGTATGCGCAGCCTCCCATTCCTTGTCGCGCACATAGATATGTTCGTCGCGGGCCGAACGCCGCCAGTCGATGCGCGATTGCGCCTCGCCCTCCACATAGTGGCGGAACTGCCAGAAATTCTCGCCGATTCCGCGTTTCTTCCTGCCATGCCATCCGGCAATCACGGTGTTGACGATGCGCTGGGCCTCGATCAGCAGGTCAGGCACGAGCGAAGCGCGCAGCCGTCCGCGCGCAAGCGCATCTCGCGTCGCGACGGGAGCCTGTGCTTCGCCGACTGCCATCAGAGCGCTTTCACCAGCCTCGCGATGACATCCCGAACCGACATGCCTTCGGCGCGCGCGCCGAAGGTCAGCGCCATGCGGTGCTGGAGAACCGGTTCGGCGAGTGCGCGAACATCGTCCACGGAAGGCGCCAGCCGCCCGTCATAGAGCGCGCGGGCGCGGGCGCACAGCGTCAACGCCTGGCTGGCACGTGGTCCCGGTCCCCACGCGATTGTCTTGTCGGCTTCCGCGCCGCCCTGTCCGGGGCGCGCCGAGCGCACCAGCGACAGGATGGCCTCGACGACGCTCTCGGAAACCGGCATGCGGCGAATGAGATACTGGATTTCCTTCAGCCGCTCGGGGGTCGTGACATTGCTTGCGCTGGAATCGCCTATGCCGGTCGTCTCAAGCAGGATGCGGCGTTCCGCGTCGAGTTCCGGGTAGGGCACGTCCACCTGCATCAGGAACCGGTCGAGCTGGGCCTCGGGCAGCGGATATGTGCCTTCCTGCTCAAGCGGGTTCTGCGTCGCCAGCACATGGAACGGACGGGGCAGGTCATGCCGCGCGCCGGCCACCGTCACGTGATATTCCTGCATTGCCTGCAACAGCGCCGATTGGGTTCTCGGGCTGGCGCGGTTGATCTCGTCGGCCATCAGCAACTGGGCGAAGATCGGTCCCGGCACGAAGCGGAAGGAGCGGCGGCCCGCTTCGTCCTGGTCCATGACTTCGGAACCCAGAATATCGGAAGGCATGAGGTCGGGTGTGAACTGGACGCGCCTTGCATCCATGCCGAGCACTGTACCCAGAGTTTCCACCAACTTGGTCTTGGCAAGGCCCGGCACGCCGACCAGCAGCGTGTGTCCGCCGGCGAGAATGGCGACCAGCGTTCGCTCCACGACGCTTTCCTGCCCGAAGATCACCTTTCCGACACCCTCGCGGATGCGGGCGATTTCGGCCAGCGCCTTGTCGGCCTCCGCCACCATCTCGGCGTCGCTCAGCGGGATTTCTTTGACATAGACGCTCATATGAACCTCATCTTGCAGTGCAGCGTTATGGCGTCAAGACCAGGTCATGAACTCATAAATCCGATTGAAATGGTGTGAGACCATCGGTTCGGATACGCGAAGGAAAGACGCAGGAAATGTGGTGCATTTTCAAGTCTTTCCGACAAAGTAGCCGGGCCGATGGACCACATCCGAAGGACGCCGAAACGGCTGCAAGCTGCCGCGTCGAAGCGCTCGAACGATGGAACCCCATCGCCCTTCGCGCTTCTTCTCGCAGCTTCTTGCCGTTTCAGGCGCCATTTCAAACGCATTTATGAGTCCATGACCTAGCGCAACCATCGGCGCGTGGTGGAGAATATTTCAACAAGTTCGACTGACAATCGGAACAAGATTGACTATTTCGTGACCATGACAAGAGACAGCAATACACAAAAGGGAAAGCTCGCCTCCGCGGCCGACAGCAAAGGGCTGGAAGCGCTGGTTTCCCGGGCTGCCCGGGCCGGCAAGGGCCTGCCCCCTGTGGAGCGCTGGAATCCGCCGTTTTGCGGCGATCTGGACATGGAAATCCGCCGCGACGGCACCTGGTTCTACCTCGGCACGCCGATTGGCCGGCAACCGCTCGTTCAACTTTTCTCGACCGTGCTCAGAAAGGACGATGACGGCGCGACCTATCTGGTGACACCGGTCGAAAAAGTGCGCATTCGCGTGGTCGACGCGCCCTTTGTCGCAGTCGAGATGAATGTTTCGGGTAGCGGCGCGGACCAGGTCATCACCTTTCGCACCAATGTCGGCGACGTGGTCGAGGCCGACGAGGCCCATCCCGTTCGATTCGTCGACGAACCGGAAACGGGTGGCCTCAAGCCCTATGTCCTCGTGCGCGGAAGGCTGGAGGCGCTGGTTTCGCGGCCGGTCATGTACGAGCTCGTCTCCCACGGCGAGGAAATTTTGCTCGGCGGCACGACCATGTTCGCGGTTCGCTCGCATGGCGCGATTTTTCCTGTCATGCCTGCCGACCAGCTTCACAGGTTGAGCGCATGATGCCCACGGCGGCGAATCTCCACTATACGGTCGACGAATTGCGGCGGCGCGTTGCAGCCGATCCCAAGACCGTGGACAAGGACGGATATGGGGACCACCGCTGGAACCCCGATCATCCCCGATTGCACGAAATGCGGGGAATCAAGCTCCGTGACGCGGCGGTTTTGGTGCCCGTGGTGGACCATCCCGGCGAGGCGTCGGTCATCCTGACGAAGCGCAACGAGGCGCTGCGCAATCATTCGGGGCAGGTCGCATTTCCCGGTGGGCGGATCGATGCGACCGACCCGGACGCCGAATTTGCCGCCCTTCGCGAGACCGACGAGGAAATCGGCCTGCACCCCGACCAGATCGAGATTGTCGGCCGGATGCCCGATTATGTTTCCGGCAGCGGCTATCGCATCGCGCCTGTCATCGGCATCGTTCGCCCCGGTTTTCGGCTGGCGCTCAACCGCGACGAGGTCGACACCGCCTTCGAGGTGCCGCTGCGGTTTCTGATGGACCCGGCCAATCATCTGCGCAGCAGCCGCGACTGGAATGGCGTCACCTGGGCGTTCTTCGACATGCCTTATGGCGGCCAGCGCATATGGGGCGTGACCGCCGGGATCATCCGCAGCATTTACGAGAGATATTACGCATGAGCGCGCGAGTATCGATTGCGGGACGTGCCCCTTGGCTTGAGAATCCGCATCTCCAGAAGCTGCTCGCCGCGCTCGGGGAAGGAGGGGAGCAGGCGCGCATCGCGGGCGGCGCGGTGCGCAACGCGCTGCTTGGTGACGCGGTGTCGGATGTAGATATCGCCAGCACGAACCTGCCGCAGGAAACGATCCGGCGCGCCACCGCCGCCGGCTTCAAGACGGTGCCGACCGGCGTGGAGCACGGCACCGTCACGGTCATTGCCGAGGGCGTGCCCTATGAGGTCACGGCGCTCAGGGACGATGTCGAGACGGATGGCCGCCGCGCGGTCGTGCGCTTCGGGCGCGACTGGCAGCGCGATGCCGAGCGGCGCGACTTCACCATCAACGCGCTCTATGCGGAGGCCGATGGAACGGTCATCGATCTTGTGGGCGGCCTGGCCGACATCGAACAGCGCCGCCTGCGCTTCATCGGGGACGCCGAGGCGCGCATTCGGGAGGATTTCCTGCGCATTCTGCGCTTTTTCCGCTTCTTCGCATGGTATGGCGCGGGTCGCCCGGATGCCGAGGGCCTGAAGGCCTGCGCGCGGCTCAAGGATGGGTTGGACCGGCTCTCCGCCGAGCGGGTGTGGGCGGAACTGAAGAAGACGCTTGCCGCTCCCGATCCGTCCCGCGCTCTGTTGTGGATGCGTCAGGCGGGCGTGCTTTCAAGGATACTGCCGGAGAGCGAGAAATGGGGGATCGATTCGGTCCATTCCGTCGTCGCGGCGGCGCACGATCTCGGCTGGCCCTCGGACCCGCTGCTTCGGCTGGAGGCGATCGTGCCGCCCGATCCGGCGCGCATGGGTGAACTCGCAAGACGGCTCAAGCTTTCAGCGCGGGAAACGAACAGGCTGCGTGGATGGGCCTCTGAGGCGCTGCCCGCGGCCGACACAAGCGAGCTCGCGCTTCGCAAGCGGCTCTATTGCGGCGATACTCAGGGCATTGCGGACCGCCTGAAACTGGCTCTTGCGCAGGCGCGGGCCAAAGCGGTTTCCGATGACAAGGCGCTGACAGAGGCCGCCGGCTATTCGCGGCTGCTGAAGCTCGCGCAAACATGGGAAAAGCCCGCATTTCCGCTGCGCGGCAGCGATCTCCTCGAACTCGGCATTCCGCCCGGCCCGAAGGTCGGCGAGATGATGCGGTTGCTTGAGGAGATGTGGGTCGGCTCGGGCTTCACCCTCGACCAGACGACCCTGCTGGAGAAAGCAAAAGCGCTCCCGGTTTAAGGGGAGCGCCCGTAAAGCTTATAACTTGTCGAGGTCAGGCGGCGTCGCGCACACGCTCGATCCGGGAGCGAATCGCTTCCAGCATCGTCTCGCGAATGGTCGTTTCGCCATGCGTTTCGCGCAGGTGCTCGACCGCCCTGCGGATCACTTCCGCCTCGTCTTCGTGCCTGGTGTGCCATTCACAGCCCGGTACGAGCGAACCACAATGAAATTCCTTCATTTTTTCCTCCTTATGGTTTCGCGGGGGATTGTCAGCATAACACGAATGCCCGGCATTGGTTGCGAGAATATGACCGGTCGCGGGAAAGTTATGGCCAGTGGACAACCGGCGGCAGGCTGGACAGGATCGAAGCGACATTGCCGCCCGTCCTCAGGCCGAAAATCGTCCCGCGGTCGTAGAGCAGGTTGAACTCGACATAGCGGCCACGCCGCACGAGCTGTTCCTCGCGGTCGGCGTCCGTCCAGGGTGCTTCGGCATTGGCGGACACGATCTGCGGATAGACACCGAGAAACGCCTCGCCCACGTCCCTGACGAAGGCAAAATCGGCATCCCAGCCGCCATTTTCGGGCGAGGAATGCTGATAATCGAAGAATATGCCGCCAATTCCGCGCGGCTCATTTCGGTGCGGCAGGAAGAAATAGCGGTCGCACCATTCCTTGAAATGGGCGTAGTTGGCGACGGCGTGAGCCTTGCAGGCGGCGCGCATCGCAGCGTGGAAGGCTACGGAGTCCGGGTCGTCCTGCGTCCGGCGGCGATCCAGCATCGGGGTCAAATCGGCTCCGCCCCCGAACCACCAGCGCGAAGTCACCACCATGCGGGTGTTCATGTGGACGGTCGGCACGTTGGGGCTAACCGGATGAATTATAAGGGATATCCCGCTTGCCCAAAAACGGGGATCGTCTTCTGCGCCGGGAATCTGCTTGCGGAATTCCGGCGAAAACTCGCCATGCACGGTTGAGACATGGACACCCGCCTTCTCGAACACGCGGCCATGCATGAGCGACATCGTCCCGCCGCCGCCACGGCCTTCGTCGCGCTGCCAGGGCGTGCGCTCGAAGCGTCCGGCAGGGAGTGCCGCGTCGCCAAACCGGCCTTCCAGCGCTTCCAGTTCCGCACAGATCCGGTCGCGCAGGGCAGCGAACCAGCGCGAGGCGGTTTCTTTCCGCTCCTCCATATCGGGCGGGACGCCGACCGGAATTTCCTTGCGATCCAATGGTTTGGCTCCTTGCTTCGCAACCTGCGAAAAGACTCGCAATCGTCGCCGACGATCCCTAATCTCATAGGCGTGCTGGTCAAGGAGTTCTTTCTTGCGGACACCGGCAAGGCCACCGTTGGACGGTCTGAAACAACGTCTGGCGAAGAGCAGGGAAAAAACCGGCGGCAAGCGCAATGACGGGTTCTTGCGCGAGACCTTTGTGCTGCCTCGGTCGGACGCCAGGCTGAAGGCGCGGGAGTGGTTCGACCGCTGGCCGAAGCAGGCTTACTGGACCGAAATCGAAAGTTGGTTCGAGCGGCCGGACGACGTGATCGAGTTCACGATAAGGCGGCTTCCGGCTGCGGATTAGCGTGCAACATCGCGCAGTCCGCGCGCAAAAATGTGCAAATCGTCGAAAACGCGCCCGCATAAATTCCGTTTTACGCGAAGAACGGCGTTTTTCTCAATGGCCTTCGAAGGAAATCAGCGTACGCACGGGCACGTTGAGCGCTTCCAGCCGGGCGCGCCCGCCAAGGTCGGGAAGGTCGATCACGAAGCAGGTGGCAACGATGTCGGCTCCCATCTGGTTGAGCAGCTTCACCGCAGCCTCGGCGGTGCCGCCGGTGGCGATCAGGTCATCGACCAGGATCACTTTTTCACCCGGACTGACGGCGTCCTTGTGCATTTCCATTTCATCCAGCCCGTATTCAAGGCTGTAGGCGACGCGGACGGTCTCATGTGGAAGCTTGCCCTTCTTTCGGATCGGGATGAAGCCCGCCGAAAGCTGATGCGCAATCGCGCCGCCGAGGATGAAGCCACGCGCCTCGATCCCGGCAATCTTGTCGATCTTGGACCCGGCATAGGGATGCACAAGCTCATCAACCGCGCGGCGGAATGCGCGGGCATCACCAAGCAGGGTGGTGATGTCGCGGAAGAGGATTCCCGGTTTGGGATAATCCGGGATCGTGCGGATGGCGGCGAGCAGGGTTTCTTCGACGGATTGTTTCATGGTCGCGACATTAACGACGAGCGGCCTCAAGTGAAGAGGGAATGTGTCGAGGGTCCTAAAAAGCAAAACGGCCCGCCGATGCGGGCCGTCAGAAACTCAGTCGGCGGAGGTCTCAGTGCTCGACGTTCGACCAGACCTTGCGCTTGGTGAGATAGACCAGTCCGCCGAACAGGATCAGGAAGACCATGACGCTGAAGCCGGTTCGCTTGCGCTCTTCCAGATGCGGCTCTGCGGCCCACATCAGGAAGGCCGCGATGTCATGGGCGTACTGGTCGACCGTCTGCGGCGAACCATCGTCATAGGTAACCTGCCCGTCGGAGAGCGGGGCGGCCATCGCGAGCGATTTGCCGTTGATGAAGTACGGGTTGTAGTGGGTTCCTTCGGCGATTTCCATGCCTTCCGGCGGGGTCTGATCGTAGCCGGTCAGCAGCGAATAGATATAGTCCGGCCCGCCCTCGGCATATTGCGTGAAGATGTCGATGACGAATTGCGGGAAGCCGCGCGTCACGCCGCGGGCTTTCGCCAGAAGCGACATGTCGGGCGGGGCAGCCCCGCCATTGGCGGCGGCCGCGGCCTGCTCGTTGGGGAAGGGCGCGGGGAAACGGTCGGACGGATTGCCGGGGCGTTCGAACATCTCGCCGTCGTCGTTCGGGCCGTCCTGGACGGTGTATTCGGCGGCGAATGCCTTCACCTGGGCTTCGTTGTAGCCCAGTTCCTCCAGCATGCGGAAGGGAACCAGGTTCATCGAATGGCAGGCCGAGCAGACTTCCTTGTAGACTTTCAGGCCGCGCTGGAGCTGCGCCCTGTCATAGGTGCCGAACGGACCGGCGAACGACCAGCTCTGCTCGCGCGGCGCCCTGATGGGGAAGTGCGTCGGCTCGGCTTCGTGATTGGCTTCGTGCGCCGCTTCCTGGGCGAAGGCCGAGGAGCCGGCGAGAAGGAAGCTGAGCGCTGCCAGACCGTGGAGAACTTTCTTCATGATATCCCTCTGCAAGTCCTGTGCGGTCAGCCTTTGGTTTCCGGAGCGGCGGTCGCGCCTGCCGGGTGGGCATGGCCCCCCTTGTTCTTGGCGAGCACGGCCTCGGTAATGGAGTTCGGCAACTGCTTCGGCGTCTCGAACAGTCCGAGCAGCGGCATGATGACCAGGAAGAACGCGAAGTAGTAGAGCGTCGAAACCTGCATCGCCGGGATGTACCAGCCTTCCGCAGGCTTCGAGCCGAGCCAGCCGAGGAACACGGAATTGAGGGCGAAGAGCCAGAAGAACAGCTTGTACCAGGGACGATACACCGCCGAGCGGACCTTCGAGGTGTCGAGCCACGGCACGAAGAACAGCACGGCGATTGCGCCGAACATGGCGAGCACGCCGCCAAGCTTGGAGTCGATCGGCCCGATGTTGAACGTCACGGCGCGCAGGATGGCGTAGAAGGGCAGGAAATACCATTCCGGCACGATATGCGCGGGCGTCTTGAGCGAATTGAACTGCGTGTAATTGTCCGGGTGGCCGAGATAGTTCGGAATGTAGAAGATGAAGTAGGCGAACACGGCCAGGAACACGATCATCCCGAAGGCGTCCTTGATGGTCGCATAGGGCGTGAAGGGCAGGGTGTCGGTCTTGGACTTTATCTCGATGCCGGTCGGGTTGGTCTGGCCGACAACGTGCAGCGCCCAGATGTGCAGGATGACCACGCCCGCGATGACAAAGGGCAGCAGGTAGTGCAGCGAGAAGAAGTGGGTAAGCGTCGGATTGTCCACCGAGAAGCCGCCGAGCAGGAGTTGCTGGAGCCATGTGCCAATCAGCGGAATGGCGGTAAAGAAACCGGTGATGACCGTCGCGCCCCAGCCCGACATCTGGCCCCACGGCAGCACGTAGCCCATGAAGCCGGTCGCCATCATCAGCAGGTAGATGATGCAGCCGAGAATCCACAGCAATTCGCGCGGGGCTTTGTAGGAGCCGTAATACAGCCCCCGGAAGATGTGCAGATAGACCGCGATGAAGAAGAACGAGGCGCCGTTGGCGTGCATGTAGCGTAGCAGCCAGCCCCAGTTCACGTCGCGCATGATCTTTTCCACGGACACGAAGGCGAGGCTCGTGTCAGACGCGTAATGCATGACCAGCACCACGCCGGTCAGGATCTGCACCACCAGCATGATGGAGAGAATGCCGCCGAACGTATAGGCGTAGTTCAGGTTGCGCGGCACCGGAAAGGCGACAAAGGAGTCGTAAATCAGGCGCGGCAAGGGCATGCGCGCGTCGATCCAGCGCTCAATGCCTGTCTTTGGCGTATAGGTCGAGTGTCCACCGCTCATAGTAAAATCCCCCCGGACCTTAGCCGATTCTGATTTTGGTGTCGGAGATGAAGGAATAGACCGGAACTTCGAGGTTCATCGGCGCCGGTCCCTTCCGGATGCGTCCGGCAGTATCGTAGTGCGAACCGTGGCATGGGCAGAACCAGCCGCCGAAATCGCCCTGCTGGCCGAGCGGCACGCAACCCAGGTGGGTGCAGACGCCAACCATCACCAGCCAGTTTTCCTTGCCCGCGCCGGCCGAGCGGTCGACGTCGGTGGCCTGCGCGTCGGAGGGCAGGTTGTCGTTGCGCGCGACGGGATCCTTGAGGTCGGCCAGCGGCGTATCCTGCGAGGCCTTGATTTCCTCGGGCGTGCGGTTGCGGATGAACACCGGCTTGCCGCGCCACTTGACGACCATCGACGAGCCGGCCTCCAGCGAGCCGACGTCGACCTCGATCGACGACTGAGCCAGCGTAGAGGCGTCGGGCCTCATCTGGTCGATGAACGGCCATGCCACGGCAGCCGCTCCCACGACACCGGCCGTGCCGGTCGCTACATAAAGAAAATCGCGTCTTGTGACGTCCGAATGATCGGTGGCGCTCAAGGGGTATGTCCTTCTGCCTCTTCACTCGCCGTCGGCGGAGCCATGTCCCCGCTCCATGCCCCTTCCCGACGGCGCATGGCTGCAGGCTGGGCGCGTTCCTCCGGCATTCGGTTTTCGGTTTATGCGTGACAAACACTCTTGTCCAGACGGTGCCAGCCCGGATGGCACATTGTCGCGGCCAAACCCAACGTTATTCAGATGAGCGCGGCCTGCGAACAGCACTTTCCTGCGCTTCCGGTGCTCATGTACCCAAAAGTACATTCCGCTCCGGTTCTCGAAAAGCACCGCTCTCGCCTCGCGCTGATCAGAATCCCGCCGGGTTTGGTCCCCGATTCTGCAACGCATCCTTCCGGGAAATTGTACAGGGCATCTGTTATCGCCGCGCCGCCCCTCACCCTTACCCTCTCCCCGTAAAAAACGGGGAGAGGGGGACGTCAGCGTCGAAGACTATCGTCCTTCTCCCCGTTCTTCGCGGGGAGAAGGTGCCGGCAGGCGGATGAGGGGCAGAGCCATCATGTCAAGGATGAGGCCGCCCCTTACCCTTGCGAATTGCGCGAGCTATGGCCATTGTCGCACCGCACAATGAGCAGGGACCAGAAAACATGACTGCCAGGAAATGGGCCTTTGAAGATTTCGAGGAAGGGATGACGGTCGAGTTGGGCTCGAAGCATGTCACCGCCGAAGAGATCGTTGCGTTCGCCTCCGAATTCGATCCCCAGCCGATGCATCTCGACGACGAAGCCGGCAAAGCCAGCATCCTCGGCGGGCTTGCCGCCTCGGGCTGGCATACGTGCTCCATGTTCATGCGGCTGCTGTGCGATGCGGTGCTGCTGGATTCCACCTCGCAGGGCGCGCCGGGCATCGACTATGTGAAATGGACAAAGCCGGTGCTCGCGGGCGACACGCTGAGCGCCAGCGTCACGGTGCTGTCGGTGCGGGTTTCCTCCAGGCGGCCCGGTCTTGGCCTCGTGACCATGCGCTCGGAAATGGCGAATCAGCGCGGCGACAAGGTGTTCGAATTGCAGAACACCGGCATGTTCCTGACGAGGTCAGCCGCATGAGCCTCGACGATTTTTTCCAGCTTGGCGAAACGGTGACCATCGGCACTTTCCATTTCGATCCCGATTCCATCGTCGCTTTTGCGCGCAAATACGATCCGCAGCCGTTCCATCTTTCGGAAGAGGCAGCGAAGGGCACGGTATTCGGCCGGCTCTGCGCATCCGGCTGGCATACGGCGGCGGCGTGGATGAAATGCAATGTGAGCACGGGCCTGCTGAAGGGCGCGCAGGCCTGGAACGGCGAGGGACCCGCGCCCACGGTCGGAGCGTCGCCCGGCTTTCGCAACCTGAAATGGCTGAAGCCGGTCTATGCCGGAGAAACCGTCACCTATACCCGCAAGGTTCTGGCCCATCGCCTTCTGGCGTCGCGCCCCGGCTATCGCGTGCTCACCGTGTGGGGCGAGGGCCATGATTCGACCGGCGACAAGGTGCTGGAGTTCGAAAGCGCGGTGATCGTTAAGTCGGACTAGGCGGCCGCCTGATCGTAGGCCTGCTGCGCCGCGATCACCGCGTCCATGTTGCTTTCCGCCCAATGCGCCAGCGCCGACACAGTGTCGGTGAGCGTGTGTCCGAGCGGGGTCAGCGCGTATTCCACCGTGACGGGAACCGTGGCGAACACGGTGCGCGTGAGCAGCCCGTCGCGTTCGAGCCGCTTCAGGGTCTGCGACAGCACTTTTTGCGAAATGCCCCTGATGTCGCGGCGCAAATGATTGAAGCGAAAGGGACCGTCCTCAAGCCGGTCAAGTATCAGCAGCGCCCATTTGTCCGCGAGCCGGTCCAGCACCATACGCGTGGGGCAGCGATCCTCATAGACATCGTACATGCGACCCATTTTCCGACCTCCGGTTTCCTCAAGGAAACCATGTGACTTGAAAGTGCTCTCTTTTGCACGTTTCCACTATGCAGTATGTAGCCGTTCGAAACAAGGTTTCCAACAGATACCAAGGAGATTTCAAATGGCCGGCAAGATTCTGGTGATTGGCGCGACGGGCAATGTGGGCACTCCGCTCGTCAGGGCGCTCGTCGCAAAGGGTGAAAAGGTCAAGGCCGCCTCGCGATCCGGCAAGGATTTCGAGGGCGCGGAAGGTGTGGTGTTCGACATCAACGATCCCGCAACCTTCGGCGCTGCGTTCGAGGGGGTCGACCGGCTGTACCTGCTCGCGCCGACGGGAAGCACCACCATCAAGGAAACGCTGCTGCCCGTGCTCGACGCAGCGAAAGCCAGAGGCGCCAAGGTGGTGCTTCAAACGGCATGGGGCGTCGATGCGGACGATTCGATACCCTACCGGCAGGTCGAGATCGCGCTCGAGAAATCGGGGCTGCCCTATGCGATCCTGCGGCCCAACTGGTTTTCCAACAATTTCCAGACATTCTGGAAAGCCGGGATCGATCACGGCACCATCGCCGTTCCGGCGGGCGAGGGCAAATCCGCCTTCATCGACGTGCGGGACATCGCGGAAAGCGCTGCTGCTGCGCTGACGGACAACCGCTTCAACGGCAAGGCGTACAACCTCACCGGGCCGAAAGCCTACAGCTATGCCGAGGCGGCGGCTGTGCTGTCCGGCGCAATCGGCAAGCCGGTATCCTATCAGGCGATAGACGATGAAGCCTTCATCGGGATTCTGGTGGGCGCGGGCGTGCCGAAGGACTACGCCGCCTTCCTCGCCACCATTTTCTATCCGGTCCGCGAGGGCTGGACGGCGGCTGTTACCGCCGATGTCGAGAAGCTGACGGGCAAGCCCCCGCGTGACCTCGAAACCTATGCGCGCGACAATGCAGCGGCGCTCAAGGGCTGAGGACTAACACCCCTCATCCGGCTGCCGCCACCTTCTCCCACAAGGGGAGAAGGGAATGTTATCCGCGCCGGCTTCAGTCGGCGGCGTTGCAGCATGAATGCGGCGCTGAAATCTTCGTCCTTCTCCCCTTGTGGGAGAAGGTGCCGGCAGGCGGATGAGGGGTACCCCTCACCCCATCTGCCGCAGCGCTTCGCCCGCGACCATCGCGACACTGACGGCGAGGTTGAGGCTGCGTCCGGCAACCATCGGAATGATCAGCCGGGCGTCGGCGCGTTCATGCACCGCATCGGGCACGCCTGCCGATTCGCGCCCGAACAGCAGGATGTCGCCGGGGCGAATGGCGAAGCTCGTATAGGGCTCGGCGGCGCGCGTCGTCAGCAGCAGAAGGCGGCGCTGTCCGGCCTGCCGCCAAGCGTCGAAGGCGGCGAAATCGACATGGCGGGTCAGCGCGGCGAATTCCAGATAGTCCATGCCCGCGCGGCGCAAATTGCGGTCCGAAAGGTCGAAGCCCGCCGGCTCGATGATGTCCACGGCAAGGCCGAGGCAGGCGGCGGTGCGCAGGATCGTGCCGGTGTTGCCGGCGATGTCGGGCTGGTAGAGCGCGATGCGAAGCCTGTGTTCCAATGGACACACTCTGTCAGGAGGGTTTCCGATGCCCGCCGTGGCGGCTGGCCTTTTGGCGCGAATGAAGCTATAGACCGCGACCTGTCAACTCGAACCAAGGAGGCGCACAGATGGCAGTGATGTTCATCCCCCATTTTCCGCGCCTCTCGCATGGGCGCGCCGCCTGACCGCGGATTCGGTTCGACCTCTCTTTTTCGGACACAAGATCGACCTGACTCCGCCGAGCCGCATCGGTTTTCGAGGAATCACGTCATGTCTTACAACAAGGACCGGGGCCGCAAGGCCCCCTATCTGCAGGTTTCGGATATTTATCCCGACGCCACCGGCATCGGCGATGCGCGCCGCGCCGCACTTGCCTTCGCGCTGGGCGGGGCCGAGCGCGCGCCTGCAGCGCGCAAGCCGCACCGGGCAATGTTGCCGGATGTCGATCCGTTGCTGGCTGTCGAGCAGCCGCGCCGTTCGTTGTTCGAGCGCCTGTTCGGCGCGCCGCGCGCATTGAAGAACCACCACAAGCCCTCCTCCAGCGCCGTCTGATTGCGGCGGAGGGGCGGGTGCCTTACCTATGTGAAGACCATGTTTCGCAAATTTGAAAAACTGTTGAACCCCTTCCCGCCGGAGGAGCCGGTCGAGCCGCCGAAAACGCTCGTCGCCTTCTGCATCCACTACACGCGCGGGGCGTGGCCCTACATCGCCGTCACCACGGCGCTGATGTCCGTGCTGGCCTTCGCCGAGGTCTGGCTGTTTTCCTTCATGGGCAGCATTGTCGACTGGCTGAGCAACGCCAATCGCGAGACCTTCCTGCAAACCGAAGGCTGGAAGCTGGCGGCCATGGCGGCGCTGGTGCTTGTCGCCATGCCGGTGCTGGACTGGTTCCGCTCGCTGTTGAGCCAGCAGACGCTGATGGGCAACTACCCGATGCGCATTCGCTGGAATGTGCATCGCTATTTGCTGAAGCAGTCGATGACCTTCTACCAGGACGAGTTCGCGGGCCGCGTCGCCACCAAGCTGATGCAGACGGCGCTGGCCGTGCGCGAATGTATTCTCAAGCTGTTTGAGGTGCTGAACTATGTCGTGGTCTATTTCACCGGCGTGCTGATCATCGCGGCGTCGGCGGACCTTTACCTGCTCATTCCGCTGCTGGTGTGGCTTGCCTGCTATATCGGGCTGCTGCGCTTCTTCATTCCGCGCATCCAGCAAGTGGCCGAGGAACAGGCCGATGCGCGCTCGCTGATGACGGGCCGCGTTGTCGATTCCTACGCCAACATACAGACGGTGAAGCTGTTCTCCCATGCACGGCGCGAGGCCGCCTATGCGCAAGAGGCGATGGGCGAATTTCTCGACACGGTGTACCGTTCCATGCGGCTCGGCACGTTGCTCTTCGCCGCGCTCGGCATATTGAACGCCGCCTTGCTGGTGTCGGCGGGCGCGCTGTCGATTTCGCTGTGGCTCAACGATGCGGTGACGATCGGCTCGGTCGCCGTGATCATCAGCCTCGTGCTGCGGCTTTGGGGCATGTCGCACTGGATCATGTGGGAGATGTCGGCGCTGTTCGAGAACATCGGCACCGTGCGCGACGGCATCAATTCGATCTCGCTGCCGAGGCTGGTGCAGGACAGGCCGGGCGCGAAGGATCTCGTGGTCACGGAAGGCCGCATCGAGTTCGACCATGTGCGTTTCCACTATGGCCGCGCGAAGGGCGTGATCGAGGATCTGTCGCTGGTGGTTCGCCCCGGCGAAAAGGTCGGCGTGGTGGGGCGCTCCGGCGCGGGCAAGTCCACGCTGGTGAACCTTCTGCTGCGCTTCTACGACATCGAGGACGGACGCGTTCTGATCGACGGGCAGGACATTGCGGCGGTCACGCAGGATTCGCTGCGCGCCCGGATCGGCATGGTGACGCAGGACACCAGCCTCATGCACCGCTCGGTGCGCGACAACATCCTCTACGGGCGGCCCGATGCCACCGAAGCCGAGATGATCGAGGCAGCGCGGCGCGCCGAGGCGATGGATTTCATCGCCACGCTGACTGATCCGAAAGGGCGCAAGGGTTTTGACGCCCATGTCGGCGAACGCGGCGTGAAATTGTCGGGCGGCCAGCGCCAGCGCGTCGCGATTGCGCGCGTCATGCTGAAGGACGCGCCGATCCTGATTCTCGACGAGGCGACGTCTGCGCTCGACTCGGAAGTCGAGGCGGCGATACAGGAAAACCTCTATCGCCTGATGGAGGGCAAGACGGTGATCGCCATTGCGCACCGGCTGTCGACCATTGCGGCGATGGACCGGCTGGTGGTGATGGACAAGGGGCGCATCATCGAGGAAGGCACGCATGACAGCCTGATTGCGCTTGGCGGATTGTACGCCCAGCTCTGGCAGCGGCAGTCCGGCGGTTTCCTGCCGCATGACGAAGCACCTGCCGCCGAGCCGGAGAAGGAAGCCGCCGAGTGATGGCTGCCGGGGTCGCAAATCCGCCTTATCGG
The DNA here is from genome assembly GCA_023953835.1 of Rhizobiaceae bacterium. Taxonomy (NCBI): domain Bacteria; kingdom Pseudomonadati; phylum Pseudomonadota; class Alphaproteobacteria; order Hyphomicrobiales; family Rhizobiaceae; species Rhizobiaceae bacterium. The sequence goes on from JAMLJB010000001.1 coordinate 2,541,309, forward strand.
ACGGCAAGGGTGCGTCATGTTTGACGCATTCTTCCGCCGCTTCGAAGGCGCGATCGATCCCTTTCAGGACACCGAACGGGAGGTGCTGCCGGACTCCGCCTGGCAGTTCATCCTGTATTTCGCGCGGCAGGCACGAGGGCCGTTCATTCTCCTGCTCATCACGGGTGGACTGGCGGGCGCGGTCGATGCCGCCATGTACTGGTCGGTCGGCTGGCTGATCGATCTGCTGGACCGTTCCACTCCTGCGAACCTGTTTGCCGACCACTGGCCGCAACTGCTGGCGCTGCTGCTGTTGATTCTCGTCGGGCGCACCGTGGTGATGGTCGCATCGGCCATCGTCGAGCAACAGATCATCGTGCCGGGTTTCTTTTCCATGGTGCGCTGGCAGTCGTTCCGCCGCGTGATCGAGCAGCCCTACGGCTTCTACCAGAACGATTTCGCGGGGCGCATCGCCACCAAGATCATGCAGGGCGGCGAGGCAGTCGGCGACTTCATCGTCAACGTGCTCCAGACCATGTGGTCCTTCCTGACCTTCGTGGTTCTGGCCGTGACGATCCTTGTGTCGCTCGATCCGATGATGGGCGTCGTGGTCGGCCTGTGGTTCCTCGGCTATCTGGCCATCGTGCGTTTCCTGTTGCCGGAAATGCGGCGGGCGGGACGCGAGACGGCCGACCAGCGCTCGATTTTCAACGGGCGGCTGGTCGACGCCTTTACCAACATCATGGCGGTGAAGCTGTTCGACAGCGGACGGCGCGAGCACGCCTATATTCGCGACGGGCTGGAAGGGCTGCTGGCGGCAGTGATCCGGCTGACCCGAACGATCACCACGGTGCGTGCGTCGGTCGCGTTCCTCAACGGACTGATGATGAGCGCCGTCGGCACGCTCGCTGTGATGTCGTGGATGAACGGACAGATTTCCAGCGGGGCGATTGCCGCGTCGCTTGGCCTTGTGTTCCGGCTGAACCAGATGTCGGGCTGGATGATGTTCAACATCAACGGATTAATCCGCAACTATGCGACCGTGCAGGACGCGACGCGGACGATCTCGGTGAAGCCCGCGATCTCGGATGCGCCGGGCGCGCTCGAACTGCCGCGCGCCAGTGGCGACATCCGCTTCGAACATGTTTCGTTTCACTACGACAAGGGCGAGGGCGTGATCGAAGACCTGTCGTTCCACATCAGGCCCGGAGAGCGCGTAGCGCTGGTGGGGCCGTCGGGGGCAGGCAAAACCACCATCGTCAATTTGATGCTGCGGCTGTTCGACGTCGAAGGCGGGCGCATCCTGATCGACGGGCACGACGTGCGCGAGGTGACGCAGGGATCGCTCAGGGCGCAGTTCGGCGTGGTGAGCCAGGAAGCGATGCTGATGCATCGGTCCATCCGCGAGAACATCGCCTATGGCCGCGCGGGCGCGACCGCCGCAGAGGTGGAAGACGCTGCAAGGCGCGCGGCGGCGGACGGGTTCATCAAGACGATGGCCGATCCGCGCGGGCGCAACGGTTATGAGGCCCATGTGGGCGAGCGCGGCGTGAAACTGTCGGGCGGCCAGCGGCAGCGCATCGCGATTGCGCGCATGATGCTGAAGGACGCGCCGATCCTGATTCTCGACGAAGCGACGTCGGCGCTGGATTCGGAAGTCGAGGCGGCGATACAGGACAATCTCGGCAGGCTGATGGAGGGCAAGACGGTGATTGCCGTGGCGCACCGGCTTTCGACCATCGCGGCGCTGGACCGGCTGATCGTGATTGATGAAGGCCGCATCGTGGAGGAAGGCACGCACGACCAGTTGATCGCGCGCGACGGGCTCTATGCGCGGCTGTGGAAACGGCAATCCGGCGGTTTCCTCGCCGAAGCGGCGGAGTGAAGATGAGCCTGCGCCCGCCCGCGCGCTTTTCCGCCGCAACGCTAGCTGAAACAATGCAGGGCGCGCTGGACTACGAAATCGCAGCCGAGAAGGCGAGTTCGCTCGGAAGGGCAGGGGAGGCGGTGGCGCGGGCGGTCGAGCGGCTTCGCAATTTCGAGGGCGAGGCGCAGATGCGCGCCGGCCTCCTGAAAGAGGCGGCGGACGCCGTTTGGGCCTATTTCATCCAGCGAGAACTCTGCGGCCTGCGCCGCCACGACGACGCCATCCGCGAATATGGCATTCCCCGAGAAGTGCTGGTGCGGCTGGGGGCGAGGTAGGTTCAGGCCACCGGGAATGCGCATCCAGTGGTATGAAATAGCGCAAGCGTGATCGTCAAAAAGCCGGAGAGTCCTGGCGAGCGGGGAAAGACGCGCCGGAGCGCCCGGCTTTCGGCGTTCCTGTTACAACCATAGATTGTTTACCATTCCGAAGATTGCATCGGGTCACTTTGTTGCAAATTGAGCACGGAGGCTCCGGAATGGTGTTGAATTGGTTGATCGCGTGCATTTGAGTGATGGCGTATTAAGGGGAACCGGATCATCCATACCGCTCACGCGCAACTTATGCGGGTGTTGAGGGGGAGGTTTCCAATGCGGCGTTGCAAGGTTTCGGCGCTTCTTGCGGCAAGCGTGCTGTCGGCGCCTTGGGGTCTGACGTCCGCGCAGGCAGCCAACTACCTTGTCACCAACACGAACTCCTCCGGTCCGGGCTCGCTCGCGGACGCGATCAATCAGTCGAACTATGCGAGCCCCGGTCCCGATACGATCACCATTTTGGACAATCTGGGCACATTCCTGTTGCAGGACGTGGGCGGCGGCGCAAATTTCCCCTATGTCATCGCAGGTGATGTAACCATCGACGGCGGCGTCGGAAACACAATCGATGGCGCAGGCGCGGGCCGGGTCTTTCTGATTACGAGCCAGACACCTGGCACGAACATCAACGTCACGCTTTCCAACCTCACGATTGTCAACGGCATTGCGCAGGGCGGCAATGGCGGTTCGGGCGGCGGCGGCGGCGGCATGGGTGCTGGCGGTGCCATCGTGATTTCCGACGGTAATGTGACGCTGGAGAACGTGGCCTTCGCAGGCAACGCTGCGCAGGGAGGGAGCGGCGGTGCCTCCGGTGTCTCGACCGGCGGTGGTGGCGGCGGCCTGGGTGGCAATGGCGGCGCAGGCGGAACTTCCGGCTGGCCCGGAGGCGGCGGAGGCGGGGGTTCGGTTCCCGGCTCCGACGGGGGCGGCACCGGCAATGGCTTGCCTGGTGGCGATGGCGGCACGCCCAGCGGCGGTCCCGGACCAACCGGTGGTGCATACAACCCAGCGGGCGATGGCGGCGACGGCAGCGATGCTGTGAACGAAGGTGACGGTGGCGCCGGCGGTGGCGCCGGTCTTGGCAATGGCGGCTCAGGCGGTAATGGGTCTGCTGGCGGTGGCGGCGGCGGCGCGGCCTATGGAGGCGCGCTTAGCGGGACTGGCGGGAATGGCGGCCTTGGCGGTGGCGGGGGCGGTGGCTCATCATATAATGGCTCAGGTGGCAATGGCGGCCTCGGCGGTGGAGGCGGTGGCGGTTCCTTGCCCGGCACAGCCGGTGTCGGCGGCTTTGGGGGCGGTGACGGCGCGTCTGAAACTACGTTGGTTGGCGAGGGCGGCGGCGGCGCCGGCTTTGGCGGGGCCATCTTCGTGCGTGAAGGAAGCACCCTGACAATCAAGGGCACCGGTGGCATCTCAGGGGGAACGGTCACGGGCGGAGCCGGCGCCAATGCGGGCCTCGCGGCGGGCAGCGGGCTTTTCCTCAACGGCAACGGCACTCTTGCCTTTAATCAGGCGGGCGGCACGACCCAGACAATTTTGGATGAAATCACGGATGAGGCCGGTCTCGTCGCGAATGGCTATATCGCGCCTGCGGGCTATACGCCCGGAAAATGGGGACTCCAGAAGACAGGGGCAGGGACGCTTCTGCTTGCCGGAGCCAATCCCTACGCGGGAAACACCGTGGTCAACGGCGGCACGCTTGTGGTGGATGGGTCCATTGCGAATTCGCCGGTTTTCGTCGGCGGTACAGGAACAGTCAGCGGCTCCGGCACGCTTGGCCCCACCACGGTCCAATCCGGCGGCGCGCTCGCGCCGGGCAATGGCATCGGCACACTGACCGTGAACGGCAATCTCACCTTCAATGGCGGGTCGCGCTATGCGGTCGATGTGTCGCCAACCGATGCCGATACGACCAATGTCACCGGCGTTGCAACGCTGACAGGCGGCATCGTCGTATTGAGCTATGCACCGGGAACCTATGTCACCCGGAATTATGCGATCCTGAATGCGGCTGGCGGACTTGGCGGGACGACGTTTTCTGGCCTGACCGCCGGCGTGTTGCCGGGTCTTGTAACCTCGCTTCGATATGATGCCAACAACGTCTATGTGCGGACTGCCGCCGATAGCGGTGGCGGGGATCCGGCGTACGATGCGCTGACGACCAACCAGAAGGCGGTCGCAAACTCGCTGTTGAGCTATTTCAATTCGACGGGATCCCTGCCGGCGGCTTTCGCATCGCTTGACGCCAACGGGTTGACGCGCGTTTCGGGAGAGGTCGCGACGGCGGCGATTTCATCGGGCCTGCACGCGGCCGACCTTTTCATGGGCGCAATCAGCGATCCCTTGACGGGCCAACCGGGCATTCCGACCGGGGGATCGCAGTCGATGGCAGCACGGATGGGCTATGCGCCCGACAATGTGCAGCCGTCTTCGGTGCAGGCGCTGGCGGCGCTTGGAGAAGAAACGGCTTCGGCGGCCGAAACGGCAAACAGCAAGATTGCCATGTCGGGAGCTCACAGCGCGGACGCTCCGGGCAGCTATGTCAGTTCGCCCTGGACCATCTGGGGCGCGGCATATGGCGGCGCGCAGGAGATCGACGGCGATGCCGCCGTGGGCTCCGCCGACCTGACGACCCGGAACTGGGGCATAGCGACCGGCTTCGACTATGACATCGAGGACGGGAAGATCGGCTTCGCACTTGGCGGCGGCGGCTCCAGCTTTTCGCTTGAGGACAATCTGGGCTCCGGCAATGCGGCGGTGTTCAACGCGGGCATCTATGGTTCGAAGTTCTTCGGTAACGCCTATGTGGCGGCTGCGGCGGCATACGCATTCAACAGCGTGGACACCACGCGCTCCGTATTCGGCGACAGGCTCGAAGCGGATTACGACGCGCATACCCTGTCGGGCCGCGTGGAAGGGGGCTATCGCTTCGATACCTCCTTTGCCGCGATTACGCCCTATGCCGCAGTGCAGGGATCGAGCTATTTCCTGCCGGACTACTCGGAGGAATCGGTCAATGGCGGTCCGTTCGCGCTCAGCTACGATTCTCAGACGCAGTCGGCGCTTCGCACCGAACTGGGCGCGCGCATCGAGCACATCATCGCCACTGACACCGGCGCCATCAAGCTGACCGGTCGCCTCGCCTGGGCATGGAACGCCGAAAATGCGCGCGATGTGACAAGTGCCTTCCAGAGCCTGGCGGCGCCGAGCTTCACGATTGACGGTGCGGAGCCGGACGAGCACGCATTGCTTGTCGATGCGGGAGCGGAATTCGGCCTGTCCGACAAGCTTGCAGCGAAGCTTTCCTTCCAGGGCGAGTTTTCAGGCAATGTGACCGCATACGGTGCTGCCGCGAAACTCAGCTACAAATGGTAGGGCGCATCGGTTGAATGGAGCCTGCCGGCGGGCCGGCAAGAGGTGGTGCCTGGCGATCAGGTGTTGAACTTGAAGTGCATGACGTCTCCGTCCTGCACGACGTACTCCTTCCCCTCGTCGCGGGCCTTGCCTGCTTCTTTCGCCGCGACTTCGCCGCCGAGATTGACGAAATCGTCATAGGCGATGGTCTGCGCGCGAATGAAGCCGCGCTCGAAATCAGAGTGGATCACGCCAGCCGCCTGCGGCGCCTTCATGCCCTTCACGATGGTCCAGGCGCGCGTTTCCTTCGGGCCGGCGGTGAAGTAGGTGATGAGGTGGAGCAACTCGTAGCCGGCGCGGATGAGACGGTCGAGACCGGCTTCCTCAAGCCCCATAGCTTCGAGAAATTCCTTCTCCTCCTCGTCGGGAAGCTGCGCGACCTCCGCTTCGATCGCTGCCGAAATCACCACCACGGACGCGCCCTGCTTCGCGGCCATCTCTTCGACCGCCCTGGTGTGTGCATTGCCGGTGGCCGCATCGGCTTCGGCAACGTTGCACACATAAAGGACGGGATGCGAGGTCAGGAGGTTCAGCCCTTCAAGGAGGCGAAGCTCCGCCGGGTCGAGGTCCTTGCGCATCAGCCGCACCGGCTTGCCCTCCTGGAGCAGCGCGAGCGCGCGCTCCATGACAGGCAACTGCTCCATGCTTTCCTTGTCCTTGCCCTGCGCGCGCTTGCGGACATTGACGATGCGGCGTTCGAGGCTGTCGAGGTCGGCCAGCATCAGCTCGGTCTCGACCGTGTCGGCATCCGCCACCGGATCGATGCGGCCCTCGACATGCGTGATGTCGTCATTCTCGAAGCACCGCAGCACATGCACGATGGCGTCCACCTCGCGGATGTTGGCGAGGAACTGGTTGCCCAGCCCTTCGCCCTTCGACGCGCCGCGCACAAGGCCGGCGATGTCCACGAAGGAGATGCGGGTCGGGATGATCTCCTTCGACTTCGCGGCGGCGGCGATTTTCTCCAGCCGCGGGTCGGGAACTCCCACCTCGCCCGTGTTCGGCTCGATGGTGCAGAAGGGATAGTTCGCCGCCTGCGCCGCCGCCGTCCGCGTCAGCGCATTGAAAAGCGTCGATTTGCCAACGTTGGGCAGGCCAACGATGCCGCATTTGAAACCCATGGCGGTGAATCCTATCGGGAAACCAGAATTTGCTCCGGCGTATGGGCGAAGGGAGAGACGATCGTCAAGCCTTCAATCGCCTGTCCGTCCTGAAGGTCCTCGGACAGGAAGTGCGTGCAGCCCAGATTGGTGGCGGAAGCAAGCAGCAGGCAATCCCACCAGGAATAGCGATAGCGGAGATGAATAGTGCGGGCTTCTTCCATTTCCCAGATTGTAACAGGCGCGCTCCCGAGGAAGGAAAAGCGCGCAACCGCCTCAAAAACCTGTTCACGCGTGTCGAGCCACTTCTTTGCCAGAAGCACATTGGTCATCTCGTTGAGCACTTGCAGGTTCGACACCGCGAGTTGCGCGCCTGCCAGTTCACGCACCCAGTCTCTTGCCCGGACCGTCTTTTCCGGGCTCCTGCGGTCATGCGAATACAGAAGAATATTGGTGTCGATGAAGACCCTAGCGCCGGGCATTTCGTTCCTCGGCGGTGGGCATCCGGCCATCCTCCGTCACATCCCATCTGGGAAGGGCCCATACTTTTTCCAGCGCGTCCAGATGTTCGTTGCGCGTCTGGACCGCGGCCCGCTTCTCATCCGCATCGATCTTCTCGCGCGCGGCGTCGGCAAGATATCTGGACACGCTCATGCCTGCCTTGGCGGCTGCGATGCGCGTCTGGCTCGCCAGTTCATCGTCCATCGAAATGGTGACATTCTTCATTGTGCTGTCTCACGAAAACACGAACTTCGTGTTTTCGTATCTATACCGCACCCGTCGTTGATTCAAGGACGGGTTATTCCTTGCCGAGCAGTTTTTTCAGCATGGCGGCCATCGGGCCGTCCTGCGGCAGCTTGACCTGCGGCTGGTGCGGCCGGGCCTGGCGGATATGGCTCTGGCCTTTTTCGGGCTTGGGCGCGCCGACATTGCCGCCGACGGCGAGCGAAACCTTGTTCATGAAGCTGGCGTCGTCCCCCCCGGCGAGCAGGTCGGCATGGGCGGCGACTGCCTCCAGCAGCGGGTCCAGCCAATCATGGTCTGCCTTCGCGAAGTCGCCGAGCACATAGCCGTGCACCAGTTCGCGCGCGCCCGGATGGCCCACGCCGATGCGCACGCGGCGGTAGTCGTTGCCGACATGCTGGTCGATGGAGCGGATGCCGTTGTGGCCGCCGGCACTGCCGCCTGTCTTGATGCGCACCTTGCCCGCGGCGAGGTCGATCTCGTCATAGAGGACGGTGAGGCAGGCCGGGTCGAGCTTGTAGAAGCGCAGCACTTCCCCGACCGACTGGCCGGACTGGTTCATGAAGGTCTGCGGCTTGACGAGCAGCACCTTATCGCCGCCCAGCCTGCCTTCGGAAATCTCGGCGCTGAACTTCTTCGTCCACGGAGAAAAAGAATGGCGGCGGGCAATCGCGTCCGCCGCCATGAAGCCGACATTGTGCCGGTTGTTCGCATATTTCGCGCCGGGATTGCCGAGACCTGCAAAGATGAGCATCGCAGCAATCTCCAGCGCGGAGGAGGACTATTCCTCCTTCTCGCCCGCAGCGGCCGGCGCGGCTTCGCTCTCGTCCGACTTCATCGCGGACGAGCCGGCGATGGTGGCGATGGTGAAGTCACGGTCGGAAATGACCGGCTTGACGCCCTGGGGAAGCTTGACCGCCGAGATATGGATGGAATCGCCGATGTCGGCGCCGTCCAGATCGACCGTGATGAAATCGGGGATCGCATCGGCGGGGCAGTGGAATTCGACTTCGTGGCGCACGACGTTCAACACGCCGCCGCGCTTGATGCCGGGCGATTTCTCTTCATTGATGAAGTGAACCGGAACCTGCACGTTGACCTCGGTGTCCTTGCTGACGCGCAGGAAATCCACGTGAAGCGGGAAATCCTTCACCGGGTCGAGCTGGTAGTCCTTGGGCAGGACACGGATCTTCTTGCCGTCGACGTCGATCGTGGCGACCGTCGTCAGGAAACCGCCGCCGTGAATCTTGTAATAGACGTCCTTGTAGGACAGGGCGATGGCCAGGGGTGACTGCTTGTCGCCGTAGATGACGGCGGGTACTTTACCGTTGCGGCGAACTGCACGGGCGGACCCCTTACCGACCTGTTCGCGCGCTTCGGCCTTGAGCTCGTACGTATCGTGGCTCATGGCTTTTCCTTTCGCGTTGTATGGAGCGTCTGCGGGACGGCTGGAGCCGATCCGTAAACGTCGAAAGCCGCCGGATGAGGCGGCTCTCCGCCGCGTTGCCTCCAAGGGTGTCTACGCGGGTGGCGGCTGCATATAGCAACTGCCGCCAAAGCGCAAGCGCGGGGCATTCAGGCAGGTCAGAAGCGCACGCCGATCCCGAGCTTTGCGCCCGTCGAGACCTGGCTGTGGTCCTCGACGTTCAGCAAGAGTCCGAAATCGACGTTCCAGTTGTTTGCGGTGTTGAGCGACAGCCCGGCCGAAAGCCGCCCGAACGCTCCTGAGCCGTCGAGTTCGGAGAAACCGGCGGTCAGGCCGATCTTCGGCGTCAGGACAGAGTCGTTTTCAAGGGTGAACTGCCGAGCGATCTCCGCGCCGAGGCTGACGCGCAACTGTTCTTCCGAAAACCCTTTGATTTCGAGCAGATCGCCGGAACCATTTTGAACTGCATAGTCCTTGATGGTTTCCGAGAAATAGGCCGCCCGCAGGCGCGGCGTCACAGTCGTCACCTCATCCAATTGCCACTGTCCCGAGATGGCCGTGTCGAGCAGCCAACGGCTCGTATCGAACGACCCGTCCCAGAATGCGGTGTCGATGTCGTTGGAGGAACCGCCGTAGAGCAGGCTCGTATCCCAGAACACGCCCTTGTGGATTTCCAGAGAGGCATAGGGACCAGCAAGCCAGCCATTGCCGGTAAGCTCGGCGTCCTCATCGGTCGGATCGCTCATCCGGTCGTAGTGGAAGGAAAGGCCGATCAGCGCCTTGTCCGAAAGCATGTAGTCCGCGCCTGTGGAAACGAGACCGAACGTGCCCCATCGGCTGCCGTTCTCGTCGCGATTGTGGAACATGAGCGCGCCGTCGATCCAGATGTTGAATCGCGATGGCTCCGTGCCGGCCTCGTTATCCGCATTTGCTGCCGCTGCTTCGATCTGCGCGAGGCTGGTGGAAAATGTGGTCGTCATACCGCCTGCCAACGGTGTCAGGCTCGCGGTGACGGGACCGCGAGAGGTGGACATGCGGCGACGTTCCATAAGGCCGGGCACCTTGATCGTGGATGAAATCAGGTTCTGACGCGTCTTGACGAAACCGTGGACAAGCCCGTCAATCTCTGTTGCCACCTGTGCCGGATCATAGGTCAGAAGGTACGTGATCGTTCCGGTGCTGGATACACCGAGCGAACTTGTGAGCCGGTATTGGACGGTCGCGTGGCCTGAATAGGCCGGGTTCGGGATGAACTTCAGATACCAGCCGAGCGACGTGATCGGGCCGGCACTTGCAAATTCTCCATTGACGATGGTTGCCGTTCCGGCGTTGGCCGGGACGACCGATACGACATCCGCGGAAGCGAACGGGCCGCCAGTCGCTCCGCTGGTCAGGTCGACGTTTCTGGGCGTGGTCCCGGCGGCAACCTCGATTGTCCTGTCGGGCATGCTCACCGTGCGTGATTTGACCTTGATCGTATAGTTCGCGGTTCCGGTCGCATCGTTGCCATCGGTGACCTGAATGGTGAAGGTGTAGTCCCTGACTTCGGCATCGGCTTCGACGGGGCCGGTCAACGCGCCGGTGGAGACATTGAGCACCACGCCGTCGGGCAATGTGCCGGATATAAGGCTGTAGACCAGCGTTCCAGACCCGCCGGTGGCCGAAATCGGTTGGCTGTAGTCCCCGCCGGCCATGGCATCCGCCAGGTTTCCACTGGCTGGATTGAAAACGAATGTCGTTGGGGCGACCGCAACCGTAACTGTGATGGGAGCCGATGTCGCGGCGTCATTGCTGTCGTCGCCGGCATATTCCGCGGTGATGGTATGCGCGCCGACGGTCAACGCCGAGGTTGAATAGGTCGCGGTCGTGCCGGAGATCGTGCCGGTTCCAAGCGTGGTGGCGCCATCCTTGAAGGTGACGGTTCCAGAAGGCGACGAACCGTCGGACAAGGTTGCGGTGAATGTCACGGACGCGCCCTGAGCAGGGTTGGGGTTTGAGGACGAAACCGTGATTGTAGGCGTGGCAAGAGCGCTTTCGCACGAGGCTTCTATCGTGATTGAAGTTGGTCCAGTGGGCATGGGGGTGACGTGGGTGTGCATCGTCAGATCGCCGGTTCCGGTAACGGTGTATTCCAGACGTTCGGGCGTATCTCCGAAGTTCGAGGACGCAAGCGGTCCGCCAAACGCATCATTCAACAGCATGAAGATGGTCTCACCCGATGGGCTGTTGCCGGAGACCATCAACACAATCGTGTCGCCGATGGCAAAGTCGCTTTGGGTGTTGAGAACTCGCGGGCCGCCCGGCTCATAGTCGGTCTTGTCGAAAGCGCCATTATTCACGGCATCGCAGCCGTCCGAGGCGAAGGCCAAGGCGGGAATGAGGAACGTTGCGGCGGCTGAAAGGGCGATACTGAAGGCGAGGCGCGCCAGGAACAAACCTAAATTTCGCAGCAAAATGCGTCTCCCGCTTCCTTGCACATCGATTCAACGATGGATTGCTGTCGGCATATCTCCGGAAGATAATAGAAGCAGATTCTAAATTTGCAAAATCTAAAATTAGTAGGCGGTACTGCCGCTTGAACAATCCACAGACTGACAAGCCGCATCCTGACGCACCCCGGTAGGACTGCGTTCAACGGAAAAAGATTAAGGGCTGACTTAGTCGAACAGGCTGGAGACGGATTCTTCCAGCGCGGTGCGGGAGATCGCCTCGCCGATAAGTTCTGCGATGGAGACGACTCGGATGTTGTGCGCGTCCATGACCGCCTGCGTCGGCTGGATGGAATCGGTGATGACGAGTTCCTGCAGTTTCGAGCCGGTGATGCGAGCGACCGCGCCGCCCGACAGAACGCCGTGCGTGATATAGGCCGTCACGCTGGCCGCGCCCGCGTCGAGCAGGGCTTCGGCGGCGTTGCAGAGCGTGCCGCCGGAATCGACGATGTCGTCGAACAGCAGGCAGTCCTTGCCGTCCACGTCGCCGATGATGTTCATGACCTCCGACTGGCCGGGCTGATCGCGGCGCTTGTCCACGATGGACAGCGGCGCGTCGAGCCGCTTGGCCAGCGCGCGGGCGCGCACCACGCCGCCGACATCGGGCGAAACGACCATGACATTGGCGAGTTGCTTGTATTTGGCCTTCACGTCACGAGCCATGACCGGAACGGAAAAGAGATTGTCCACCGGCGTGTCGAAGAAGCCCTGTATCTGGCCTGCATGCAGGTCGAGTGTCAGCACGCGATAGCAGCCCGCGCGCGTGATCATGTTGGCGACGAGCTTGGCGGAGATCGGCGTGCGCCCGGCGGAGCGCCGGTCCTGCCGCGCATAGCCGAAATAGGGTATGACCGCCGTGATGCGCCGGGCGGAGGAGCGCATGAAGGCGTCGATCATGATGAGCAGTTCCATCAGGTGATCGTTGGTCGGATAAGAGGTGGACTGGAGGATGAATACATCCTCGCCGCGCACGTTTTCCTGAATCTCGACAAAGATTTCCTGGTCGGCGAAGCGCTTCACGGTCGCCTTGCCCAGCGGGATATTGAGGTAGCGGGCGACGGCTTCCGCCAGAACCCGGTTCGAATTGCCCGCGAAAAGTTTCATGCAGATTCCCTGGCGACGCGCCGCTCGGATATGCGGGGCTTTTAGCGCCATCACGCCGCAATGCAAGCGGCGTCGTTCGGAATCCCGACCATAACCCAGTGAAAAATTCCGACCTAACGCAGCGTTAGCAGGCTCACTTGACGATCAGTTCAAGCCCGTGCCGCGAGAGCGGTCTGGGCGCCGCGTCGGTTGTCAGGTAGGTGCGCCCGAGCGTCATCGCGGTTTCGGTTTCGGAATCCATGATGATCATGTGCGCAAAGAGCGTCATGTCGGGCGCGATGGGTTCGGCGTTGCCCTGATAGAACATCGGCATGTCCATCCAGGACGGCGTGAAGCGCGCGCCAAGCGAATAGCCGCAGGCGTTGAGGCGGTGGCGCGTGAGGCCGTGCGCCTCCAGCGACCGCGCATGCGCGTCGAACACGTCGCCGAATGTGTTGCCGGGCGTCATGGCACGCTCGACCGCGACGAGGGCGTCGCGCGCGGCTTCGAACAGTTCCTGATGATGCTTGCTGGCCCTGCCGGTCAGCACGGTGCGCATCATGGCCGCGTGGTAGTGATGGAAAACGCCGGCCCATTCCAGCGTTAGCTGGTCGTTCTTCGTCAGCTTGCGCCGCCCCGCCTTGTAGCGGCACAAAAGCGCGTCCGCGCCCGAGCCGATGATGAATTCGTTTGCCGGATAGTCGCCGCCGCCCGTGAAGATCGCGCCTTGCATGGCCGCGAGGATCTTGCCCTCGTCCGCGCCCTGCTTGATCAGCTTCAGCGCCGCGTCGAAGGCTTCGTCGGCGAGTTCCGCGGCCTTTTCCACCTTTTTGATTTCGGCGGGGCTCTTGAACTGCCGCAGGCGAGAGACGATGCCGGACGCATCGACCACCTGGCCGAATGTTTTCAATTGCTCGTCCAGCAACTGGCCGTTGCGGGCGGTCAGGCCGTGCGTATCGTATTCGACGCCGATGCGCATGCCGAGCAGGCCGAGATCGTTGAGCAGGTTGCGCAGGTCCAGCGCGGGGTTGGCGTCGGCGCGGTCGGTCCACACCGTGATGCTTTCGATGGTGGAGGTGTGCTTGGCCTGCCTGAGGTCCGCCGAACGCGTCAGCAGGAACATGGTGCCGTCCGCCTTGACCGCGAGGCACTGGAAGAAGCAGAAGCCGAACGTGTCGTAGCCGGTCAGCCAGTACATGCTTTCCTGCGCGAAAAGCAGGATCGCGTCGAGCTTCTTGTCCGCCATTTCCAGCACCAGCCGGTCGCGGCGTGCATCGAATTCTGCGCGTTCAAAGTGCAGGGCCATCAACCTTCCTCCATGACGATTGCCGAAATGTGCCGGCCATAGTCCGGCTCCCGCCGGTGGGTCGAACGGCGATAGGAGTAAAAGAGGGCGTCGTCCGCATAGGTGCACAGATAGAGCGCCTCGGCCTGAACGCCGGCCTTCCTGAGGCGGTCCACGGTATAGCTGTTGAGGTCGAACATGGAATGCCCGGCATTGGCGGACATGGTGAAATAGGCGGCGTTGTCCCGGTCCTGCTCGATGAACCGCTCGACGAACTCCGGCCCGACCTCGTAATTGGCCTGGCTGATCGAAGGCCCGAGCGCGGCCCTGATCCGCTCGCGCTCTGCGCCAAGCGAGATCATGGCATCGACGGTGCTTTCCAGAACGCCGGTCAGCGCGCCCTTCCAGCCCGCATGCGCCGCGCCGATGACGCGGGCCTGCGGCTCGACGAAAAGAATCGGCCCGCAATCGGCGCTGGATGCGCCGACGGCAATGCCCGGCCTGTCCGTCACCAGCGCGTCGACCTTGGGGCGAGGGCCGGAAAAAGGCTCGCGCACGACAAGCGCGTCGGGTGAGTGAATCTGGTGCGCCGACATGAGCGATTCGATCTCGACGCCCATCCATGCGGCGACCCGCTCGCGGTTTTCGCGCACCTTCGCGGGATCGTCGCTCGATCCCGTGCCGGTGTTCAGACCCTTGTAGATGCCTTCGGAAACGCCGCCTGTGCGGGTGAAATAGCCGTGGCGGATGCCGGATGCGGCAAGCCCTTCCAGAAGCGGCGAGACGATCGGTTCGGGCATGGTCGTGGTCGTCATGGCGCGTGTTGTGGTCCGCGGGCGCGGCCTCCGTCAAGGCTGGAATGCATCTGGCCCACCAATTGTGAAGCCGCGATCCGGTGTTCGCGACGGCCATGACAAGGGTGTGCGACTTAAAATCTGAGAACGTATATAATTTTATACTAAATTAGGAAAATTACCCGATTTAGGATGAAGCACGCATTCTGGAGGCCCGTCATGCTGTCTGAGCTTTTTCATGGACGCCCCACCGTTCATGTCGACGGCATTGTAACCGCATCGACGCGCCCGAGCGTGTTCGTGATTGACGGAAAGCCGTCCGAAATCGCCAATTTCGAGCGGCGGGGCAAAGACCTCATCATCGAGATGACGGACGGACGGGTCCACACCATCTATGATTTCGGCGCGCTCGGATGGGACTATAACGGGCTGGTGGTGCAGGACGGCGAGCGGCGGGTCGAGCTTGACGTAAGCCATGCCGTTTCGCTTGCCGGCGACGGCATCGTCGATGAGCTGATAACGGGTTCGCTCGGCGAAACCGCCGGTTCGCTTGGCGCAACCGCCGGTTCGCAGGGCGCCCTGCTGGGCATTCTGGGCGCGGCATCGGCAGGCGGCGGAGCCGTCGCGCTGGCGAGCGGCGGCGGTGGCGGCGGGGAATCGTCGCCCGCAGCTCCTGCCCCGGTCGTCGAACCCGAAGTGCCGGATGCGGTCGAGACCCCGTTCGAGTTTGCCGTCGCCTCCGATACGGGCGCATCGGCCCACGATCACATCACCTCCGACAACAGGCTCGTGCTTGCCGGCAGCGCCGATCCGGGCGTGTCGGTCGAGGTCTGGCTGAATGGCGTATCGGTGGGCATTGCGCGGGCCGATCAGGACGGCGAATGGTCGCTCGACCTCAGCGGCACGCCGCTGCCGGATGGCGCCTATGTCGTGACGATGCAGGCCACCGACGCGTCGGGACACGCCTCCACCGTTTCGGAGGGCGTGCCGCTCGTCATCGATACCGCCGCGCCTGTTGCACCTTCCGGGTTCGAAGTGGCCCGTGAAGTGGCGACTGAGGCGAACGGCATGCATCCCGCGCCCAATGAAGTCGTGATCTCCGGCACGTCGGAACCGGGCTCGCGGGTGGAAGTGTTCATCGATGGAAATTCGATCGGCACGACAATGGCGGATTCCAGCGGCAACTGGAGCCTCGATCACACAGCCACGCCGCTGGCCGACGGCACCTATGACGTCACTGCCGTCGCCACGGATACGGCGGGCAATGTTTCGCCAGCCTCGCCCGTTTTCGAAGTGGTGATCGACACCACGCACCCCGCGGTGACAATTGTCGGGAACGGCAGCGCGGGCGGGCTGATCGTGTTCAACTTCAGCACGGCCGTCGATGCGGCAAGCTTCACGGAAAGCGACATCACCGTTGCAAACGGCACGCTCAACGCCGGCTCGCTCATCCAGATCGACGCGACGACCTGGCATGCCTATGTGACGCCGGACCCGGGCGCGACCACAAATGTCGCGGTGACGCTCGATGCGGGCGGGGTCAAATCCGCCTATTCCAGCCATTACAATCTCGAAGGCAACAATATCACGACGCTCGACAGATTGTTCAGCCCGGTCACGCCCATTGGCAGCGACGCTGCCGGAATGGATACGTCGCACGCCGTCTCGGCGGTCTCGACATTCGATTCCAATGGGACCTTCAACGAGTATATCGGCGGCTGGGATGTCGGCAATGTCGGCACCATGACGAAGATGTTCTACATGGCGTCGAGCTTCAACCAGGACATCGGCTCCTGGGACACCGGCAATGTGACGAACATGAGGAGCATGTTCGCCGGGGCTGCTGCGTTCAACCAGAACATCGGCGGCTGGGATGTGAGCAGGGTGGCGACGATGGACGCCATGTTCAGCGGCGCGCTCTCCTTCAACCGCGACATAGGCGATTGGGACACCGGCAGCGTGATGACGATGAAAGGCATGTTCGAGGGCGCTGTTGCGTTCAATCAGGATATTTCCACATGGGACGTCTCGAACGTGGTGAGCATGGAAAACATGTTTTCCGGGGCTGCCGCATTCAATCGCAACCTCGGTGCGTGGGATGTCGGAAACGTCACCACCATGCAGGGCATGTTCGCGGGGGCCATCGCGTTCAACCAGTCGATCCTCGGCTGGAACTTCGAGAATGTGACGAACATGAGCCGCATGTTCCAGAACACGGCGCTGTTCGACCAGGACCTGAGTTCATGGAATGTCAGCGGCGTGGAGGACATGAGCCGGATGTTCGACCACGCGGCTGCGTTCAACCAGAATCTCGGAAGCTGGAACATAGCGAGCCTCGGCGATGCGACGGGCATGTTCACGCAAAGCGGCATGTCGGTCGCCAACATGGACGCCACGCTGCGCGGCTGGGCAAAGCTCGACGCAGGGGAAGCGATCCAGAACAATGTCAATCTGGGTGTTGCGACCTACAGCGACGCGACCGCCGCGCAGCACCTGATCGACGAATATGGCTGGACGATCACCGGAACGCTGGCCGCCGGGAGCCAGGCGGGGACCTCGGGCAACGACACGCTCGTTTTCAGTTCGCAGACCTCGGCGCAGTCGATCCACGGCCTCGGCGGCAACGATACGATCATCGGCGGTTCCGGCAATGACTGGATCGTCGGCGGTGCGGGTGTCGATGTTCTCACCGGCGGCGCGGGTTCGGACACGTTCCAGTATGGCTTCACCGATGCAGGCGACGACCTGATTACCGACTTCACGATTGGAGTTGGTGGCGACACGATCAATCTGGCCGATCTGCTGGAAGGCTACAGCCCCGGCGCGTCCGATCTTTCTTCATATGTGACGGCGGTCAGCGATGGCGGCACCGGCACGATCATCACCGTCGACCATGACGGCGGTGGTGCGGCGACAGACCTCGTTTCGGTTCGCCTGCTCGGCGTCGGCTATACCGCCAACCTGCTTGACGATCTTGTCAGCAACGGAAATCTGGTGCTGGCCTGATGCGCGGGGCCACGACGGCAGTTCATCGATCGGGAGAGACAAGCATGAAGTAGTCTAAATTAGTATTTGATAATATCAATTTAGATTTCCTGTCTCATATTGCAGTCTTGCCACGGACATGTTTCCGTGCGATAAATTTCGTGTTCGGGCATTTGCAACCCGGAGACTGGAACGTTTTGGACGACCCTTTCCCCGACATCGTAGATATCTGACAGACCCTTGCCTGGTGAGGGTCCGATCGTGCGCGATGCATGACCGCCAGGGTAAACGGATCGAAGCGCATCGCCAGATCCACGACTGAAACGGGTGAAGGAGTTTCCCCAGATGTCCCAGACCGGTACCGTAAAATTCTTCAACGCAACCAAAGGCTTCGGCTTTATCACGCCAGATGGCGGCGCCAAGGACGTGTTCGTCCACATCTCCGCGATCGAAAAGTCGGGCCTGCGCACGCTCGTCGATGGCCAGAAGGTTTCCTTCGACATCGAGCCTGACCGCATGGGCAAGGGCCCCAAGGCGGTCAACCTGCGCGCCGAGTAAATCGGCGGCAGACTGCCGGACAGGCAATAGATCTGTTCTGAAAGCGCGGCGCTTCGGCAGCCGCGTTTTTTTTGAAGCAGCCCGCGCTGTTCGGGCCGGAAAAGATTCGCTTGCCCAAACTGCCAAAATAATGGACAAATTTGCACTTCGGGAAGTTGCCGGCCCGGAGATAGGAATGGTGCGTCCTGCTGCCGCGATACGGCAGCGGGAGACGGTCGCGGAAAAGAGGTTTTGGCAAGGACCCGTTGCGGCGCGCAAGCTGTTGCTACTCCTCCAGTCAACTGCCTGGGCGTGCGGAGAATGGGCCGCGCGACATTCAGACTTGGGACTAGAGGAGTCTACGATGCCGCAATCCGGCACTGTCAAATTTTTCAACCATGCCAAGGGATTTGGCTTCATCACGCCTGAAGATGGCGGCAAGGATGTATTTGTCCATATTTCTGCTGTACAGGCATCCGGCCTGCCGGGGCTGGAAGATGGTCAGAAGGTGACATTCGAGACCGAACCGGACAAGCGCGGAAAGGGACCGAAAGCGGTCAACCTTACCGTCGGCTAGGCCGCAGTGACAGGGGTGGGCGTCGTTGCCTGGCGTCCCCCATGTTGGTCTGAGAATATTGCAGCAGGCACAGGGATTTTTGGCCAGGATTGACGCCGCGCGGCAGTCCCTTCCTATCCGTTTTTCTGCGTTTCCCGCTTCTTGAACATCCATGCGCAGAACATGAGCGCGAGCAGCGCGCCGATCAGTTCCGCCACGATGAAAACCGGCACGTCGACCGGCCTTATGCCGGCGAACGTGTCTGTCAGGCTGCGCGCGACGGCAACAGCCGGATTCGCGAAGGATGTGGAAGCCGTGAACCAATATGCCGCCGCGATGTAGAGCCCGACAAACAATGCGAGCGAGGCTTGCGCGAAGCGCAAGGCGGCAAGGATGACAAAGAGCAGGCCGAACGTCGCCACGGCTTCGGAAATCCACTGGTTGGAGCCGAAGCGCGTCACGTTCGACGTCTCGAATATCACGCGTGCGAACATCAGATGCGCGGCCCATGTGCCCGCAATGCCGCCTGCGAACTGGGCGGCGACATAGGCCACGCAGTCCCGCAGGGTGAGTTCGCCGCGCAGTGACATCACCAGCGAGACGGCCGGGTTGAAATGCGCGCCTGAAATCGGCCCCAGCAGGCTGATAAGCACCACCAGCATCGCGGCGGTGGCCATGGTGTTGGCCAGAAGCGCCAGGGCCACATCGCGCGTGAGCGTGGAGGCCATGATGCCCGACCCGACGATGGTGGCAACGAGCAGCGCCGTCCCCAGCGCCTCAGCGACCGCGCGGCGGCGGATGTCGAATGCAAAGGACATCGAAGCCGGCCGTCCTCACCGCTGGATGGAGGGAGCGCCGGTCGCCTCCGCAGGCTTCGTCGAGAGGGCAGTTGCGCCGTCGCTCGCGCCGATGCGGCGCAACTGGCGCTCCAGCGCCAACCGGTCGACAGCGGCAATCGGCAGGTTCAGGAATGCCTCGATGCGGTTCTTCAGGTAGCGGGCGGCGGTAGAAAACGCGCGTTCCTTGTCGATGTCCGAACCTTCGACTTCGGCAGGGTCCTCAATGCCCCAATGTGCGGTCATGGGCTGGCCGGGCCAGACTGGACAGGACTCTCCGGCGGCGTTGTCGCAGACCGTGAAAACGAAATCCATGACAGGCGCTCCGGCAACCGCGAACTCATCCCAGTTCTTGGAGCGCATGCCGTCCGTCGGATAGTCCATCGCGGCAAGAACCTTCAGCGCGAACGGATTGACGGCTCCCTTCGGTTGGCTGCCGGCGGAAAAGGCCCTGAACCGGCCTGCGCCTTCCTTGCGCAATATGCTCTCCGCCATGATGGAACGGGCGCTGTTACCGGTGCACAGGAACAGCACGTTATGGATTCGATCGGTCATTGGGCGGTTTCTTTCTCAGGAGCGCAGCAGGTGGAGGGCGTCAGGATCGGCGCGCAGATTTCAGGATGGCCGGCGCAGCAATCCTCCATCAGGAAGCGCACCAGATCGCCGAGCGCGCGATATTCGATGCTGTAGAAGATCGTGCGGGAATCGCGGCGCTGCGAGATCAGACCCGCGCGCTCGAGTTCCTTGAGGTGAAAACTGGCGTTTGACGGAGAAACCCCGGCCTGTTCGGCAAGCGCACCCGCAGCGGTCCCCTCTGGACCTGCCACCACCAGCATCCGCAAAATGCGCAGGCGCGTCTCCTGCGAGATTGCGGAGAAAGCGAGAAGGGCCTGTGCTTCGTCCATATTTCAATATTCCTACAAATATTGAATCGATTTCTAGCGCAAGACCCGCGGATTGCCAACCGGTTTTTTTATTGGCGGATGGGGAAGGGGGCGTAGGAAAGGCTGTCGGCCCAATCGCCCGTTTCCATCTTGTATTCACCGGCAGCCGCCACTAATTGCTCTTTCAGTGGTGAGGACAAAGCGATGGCAACCGGCCCCAACAGACTGCTCGACGATCTCGCAAAGCTGATGACGGATGCGGCGGGCGCGGCGCAGGGCGTGCGCCGCGAGGTCGAAACGGCGTTTCGCGCGCAGGCCGAGCGGTTGCTCAACACGATGGACCTCGTGCAGCGCGAAGAGTTCGATGCGATGTCGGACATGGCGCGCAAGGCACGTGAGGAGAACGTCAAGCTCGCGGCCCGGATCGAGGCGCTTGAGGCGAAACTGGGCGTCGAGGCTGCCCCCGCAGCTTCGGGAAAGGGTGCAAAGCCCGCTTCGGCCCGCACTGCAAAAAAATAATCTAAAATTTTGTCCACAGCGCACGGCTGAAAAAAAGCCTATTGGCTGAATCGCTTAGCACCTTCGCCTGAATCTTTTTGGCAGGCGCTTTCCACACTCAGTCGCGAAATGGGGCTGGCGCTGAGTCAGCGCATCAATACACTGAATTTATTCAATGATTCGCGGCGGCCAAAATGCCGTGGATTGAGTTACGGCGCCGTGTGCGTGTTGGGTGCCGCCGGGGGTTTCATTCGTTGGCAAAGACTGGGGTTGGCCGGGGCGCCGTCGCGCGTCCCTGACAGCGGAATGGGCATATGGAACTGATTGAAATCGAAATTGCGCGGGATGCGCACCCGGTCGACGTGATCGAGCAGGTCGCCCAGAACAATGACTGGGCGTTCGAGCGGGCAGGCGACGACGAAATATCCATCTCCGTGACGGGAAACTGGTCCGACTACCACGCCTCCTTTTCGTGGATGGAGGATTTCGAGGCGCTGCACCTGGCCTGCGCCTTCGACCTCAAGGTGCCGGAAAACCGCGTCACCGAAATCATGCGCCTCCTGTCGCTCATCAACGAGCAATTGCTGTTCGGCCATTTCGACCTGTGGGAGCAGGAAGGCGCGATCATGTTCCGCCAGTCGCTGCTGCTGTGCGGCGGCGCGGAGCCGACGAGCCGCCAGGTCGAGGTGCTGCTGTCGAGCGCGCTCGAAGCCTGCGAATGCTATTTCCAGGCGTTCCAGTTCGTCGTGTGGTCGGGCACCAACGCCCGAGAAGCGCTGTCGCACGTCATGTTCGAAACCTCCGGGACCGCCTGACGGATTTTCGCATGGCGCTTTCACCCGAGCCGAAGCCACAGATCGTTTTCGACGATTTCGAGAAGGTCGATATTCGTGCAGGCACCATCGTCGAGGTGGAGCCTTATCCGGAGGCGCGCAAACCTGCCTTCAAGCTGAAGATCGACTTCGGTCCGGTGATCGGGGTCAAGCGCTCCTCGGCGCAGATCACGAAGCACTACACGCCGGAAACGCTGGTCGGCAGGCAGGTGTTCGCGGTTGTGAACTTTCCGCCGCGCCAGATCGGCAAATTCATGTCCGAGGTGCTGACGCTGGGCTTTCCCGACGAAGAGGGCGAGGTGGTGCTCGGCGCGATCGAGCACACCGTGCCGAACGGCGGACGGCTATTCTAGGACCTGCTCGCGCAGGCGGCGGGGTGATGCGTCCTGCAGGCGGTTCCACACGCGCCGGAATTGCCGCGCGGAGGAAAAGCCGGCGCGCTCGGCGACCGTCTCCATGTCCAGCCTCGAACCCGTGACGAGTTCGCGCGCCAGCGCCACCCGCACAAGGTTTACATAGTCCGTTACGCTCATGCCTGCATGCTCGTTGAAAAGGCGCGACAGGTTGCGGGGGCTGGTTGCCGAGATGTCGGCGAGCCGCTCCACCGACCACGCCCGCGCCGGCTGCGCCACAATTGCATCCTGCGCGCGATGAATGGCCGGGTGAATATGGTTGCGCCCTTCCAGCCAGGGGGAAAGCTGCGGATCGCCGCCGCCCCGCCGCAGGTAAACGACGAGATAGCGCGCCACGGCCAGCGCAACGGCATGGCCAACCTCCCGCGCGACGAAGGCCAGCATCAGGTCGACGCCAGCGGTGATGCCCGCGCTGCTGAGGCGCTCGCCATCCTCGACATAAAGCCTGTTCTCCCGGACTTGCGCGGTCGGGGTCAGCCGCCGAAGCTCGTCGGCCACCTCATGGTGGGTGGTGCATTCGACCCCTTCCAGCAATCCGGCCCGCGCCGCCAGAAGCGCGCCGGAGCATATCGTCACCAGCCGGATGCCGGGCACAATCGCCCGGCGCAGCCATTCGATGGTGGCCTTTTCCAGCGGTTCGTCCCGTTGGCGGTCGCCGGGCGCTGCGCCGAGCGGCTGGTCGGCCGCGCCGGATACGACGACGACCGCGCCTTCGGGCAGCGACTCCGGCAGCGGCTCGATGCCCGCAAGTTCGAGGCCGATCGAACTGCTGGCCGTCTGCGCCGGGCCGATGAAACGGACGGCGAACCGAACGGCGTCCTGCTCGAGATTGGCCTTGCGCAGCACCTCGATCGGGCCGGCAATGTCGAGCAGCAGGGCGCGCGGCGGAACCACCATGAACAGGGGAACGGTTCGCGGCGCGGCTCCCGTGTTCACGCCGCCTTCTTCTCCGTGCTTGCGTCGAGCGCCTGCTCAACCGTCACAACGCGGCAGAAGCGGCCTTCCAGCACCAGCTCGGTGCGCGCGCGGATTTCGGCGGCGCTCCATTCCCTGCCGCGACTGTCCATCATCGGAAAGGTCAGCGTCGCCTCCGACACGAAATCCACCTCGTAGCCCAGGTCAGAAGCATTGCGCGTGGTCGTCTCGCAGCACTGCTCGGTGCGGATGCCCGAGACGACAAGCCTTCGGATACCCTTTTCCGTCAGCCAGACATCGAGGCCGGTGCCGATGAGGGCGCTGTGCCGGGTCTTGCGAAACAGCATCGCCGGCTGGATGCGCAAGGGTTTCAGCGTGGTAACAAATCCCGACGCCTCGGAAAATACGCCCGCTTCCTCGACATGAAAGATCTGGATGACGGGAATGCCTCGCGCTGCCGCGCCGTCGATGAGGGCCTGCTGGCGTTCGATATAGGAGCCTACCCCTTCTTCGCTGAAATAGGGGCGATGGCGGAACGATTCCTGCGCGTCGATGACGAGAAGAGCTGTAGCGGACATTTCAGGCAACTCCGTTGTGAGAGATGTATCCCACATACTCCCATGCAGAAAAGGCCGGAACGCGGATGCCGGACAAATATGGGACATTTCACGCCAATCGGCTTACATCGGCGTGCGTATGATGACCCGCAATCCGCCAAGGGGGCTGTCCGCCAGCACGATGTCGCCGCCATGGCTGCGCGCCACGTCGCGGGCGATGGCAAGCCCGAGGCCGGTGCCGCTCGAATCGAGGTTGCGGCCGCCTTCCAGCCGCACGAACGGCTTGAACACCTCCTCGCGCTGGTCTGCGGGTATGCCCGACCCGTCATCGTCTATGGTGATGACCAGCATGCCGGGGCGGTGCGTCACATCCACTTTCACGACCTTGGCGTAGCGGAATGCGTTGCCCACAACATTGTCGAGCAGCCGGTTGAACGCCTGCGGCCGGACATGGACGATGGGGTCGCCGGACAGGCTGAACGTAAGCTGGCGACCGAGCAGATCGGCTTCCTCGTCGATCCGTTCCAGATAGGCGCGCAGGTCGAATACGCCTGTATCTTCTTCGGCCTCGCCACGCGCGAACTGCAAATAACCTTCCAGCATCGACTGCATGGCGTCGATATCCTGATTCAACGCTTCCCGGTCAGCCTTGGAGCCGACCAGCGCGAGCTGGAGCCGGAACCTCGTCAGGATGGTGCGCAGGTCATGACTGACCCCGCTCAGCATGGCGGTGCGCTGCTCGATCTGGCGCTCGATGCGCTCGCGCATCTGGATGAAGGCAAGTCCCGCGCGCCGCACCTCCTCGGCGCCTCGCGGACGGAAATCGCGTGGCGCAGGCCTGCCGCGCCCGAAACTCTCCGCCGCTTCGGTCAGCGCGATGATGGGCCTGATCTGGTTGCGCAGGAAGGTGATCGCGATCACCAGCAGAACCAGCGAGGTGCCGACCATCCAGACCAGGAAAATGTGCGTGTTGGAGGGCGCGGTCTGCTTGCGCGGCGCAAACACCTGCAAGACCTTGTCGGGGAAGGCGACGCGCATCTCCACGGTGCGCGAATTGCCGACCGTGTCGATCCAGAACGGCAACTGGACGCGGGACGCGATCTCGTCGTGCAGCGTGTCGTTCAGCACGTCGAAGAAGGGCGCGCCGCTCTGTTCCGGCAGCGGCTCGGGCGGCAGCACGTAGACGTTGAACTCAAGCCGGCTGCTCGCGATGCTGATGATGTCCTTGTAGTCGCTTCCCGGCGGAGCCTCCTGCACGAGGTCGACCACGGTTGCCAGTTCGCGGGCGGTCGCTGCCGACAGCCTTTCCGTCACGGCGCGCCAGTAGCGGTCCATGTAGACATAGGCCACGACCGATTGCAGCAGGATCATCGGCATGACGACGATCAGCAGCGAGCGCGCATAAAGCCGCTTCGGCAGGTAGAAAGACATCTTGCGCCAGAAGCGGTTCCAGGATTCGCGCGCGCCCGAAAGCGTGGCGCGAAGCCCGCCGGTCGGTGCGCTATCGAAATCCGAGGAGGCCATCGCGCCTGTTCGCTACTCCACGCTCAGCCGGTAGCCGATGCCGCGCACGGTCTGGAGCCACACAGGGTTTGCCGGGTCACGCTCGATCTTGCGGCGCAAGCGGTTGATCTGCACGTCGATGGTGCGTTCGCCGACTTCCGAATCGTTGGCCACCAGTTCGTGCCTCGGAATTGTTTCGCCAGCCCGTTCGGCGAAGATCGCCATGATCTCCTGCTCGCGATCGGTCAGCTTCAACGGCTCGCCGCCCCGCTTCAACTCGCGCCGCGCGATCTGGAACGTATATGGCCCGAAAACCACCTGCTCCACCTTGGGCTGGGGCTGCGGGCCGCCGCGCCGCAGGATGTTGTTGATGCGCAGGATCAGCTCGCGCGGGTCGAATGGCTTCGGCAGATAATCGTCCGCGCCCGCCTCCAGCCCGGCGATGCGGCTTTCCGTTTCCGAAAGCGCGGTGAGCATCAATATCGGCACCTTGCCCCTTTCGCGCAGCGAAGCCGTCAGTTCCACGCCGGATTCCCCCGGCATCATTACATCGACGATCAAAAGGTCGAAATCGAGACCTTCAAGTTTGCGGCGGGCATCCGCCGCATTGCTGGACACAGTGACCCGAAAGCCGTTCTCGGAGAGATATTGCTTGAGCAGGTTTCGGATGCGCGTGTCGTCGTCGATGACCAGCAGATGAGGGGCATCGTCGCTCGGCGCGCTTGTCCGAGGGCTTCCGCGATCAACCGTTTCCATTTGTCCTCCCAGACAATTGGCCGGGCAATTTATCGATCTGCCCGCGCAGTTCAGGGTTCACCATGGCCTTCAGGAAGCGCTCGACCACGTCGCGCTCCTCCAGCCCGGAGCATTCGAGCGCCGCGCGAATGCGCCGCGACTGGGGCCTCGCCAGCGCCAGCGCCAGCGAGCGGCCTTTCGGCGTCGGGTAAAGCTCGCGCTGCCGCCCGTCGCGAGGCCCGCGCTCCTGCACGATGTGGCCGCCGTCGATCAACTGCTTCAGCACGCGGCCAAGGCTCTGCTTGGTTATCTTCAGCACGTCGAGCAATTCGGCGACGGTCAGTCCCGGCATGCGGTTGACGAAGTGCAGCACGCGATGATGCGCGCGGCCATAGCCGAACTCTGTGAGTATCTGGTCCGGGTCGGAGGTGAAATCCCTGTATGCGAAAAACAGCAACTCTATCAGCGCGAGGTCGAGACCGTCCTCGTCTGTAATCGCCGCCTTGAGCGGCATTGCCGCCGCCCCGTTCCGCTCAGACATCACGTCTCCCATATGCGCGTCTTATGTCAGTAGTATTGACATAATTGGGGCTTCGCTACAATTTTGCCAAGCTTTTGCATGGATTGCGACCGAAAAGCCCGGATACGCGACGGTTTCGTGCACAAATCATGTGCTTTTCGGTTCCGGAGCCTCGCTCCGCGGCGCCGCGGCGTTGCATCCGCCGGTTCGGCGGCCACAGGATCGTTTGACATTCGCCAGAATCAGGGTCTGATATCCGCGCCGGCACTGGGCCGGTTTAGCGTGGAGGGAAGTGACGATGGAAGCTTTGATGCCGATCATCGTGCAGGTTATCACCGGCATTCTGGGTGGACAGGCCGTGGGGGCAGCAATCTCCTCGGCAGTGATGGGACAACTGCCGAAAATCCTCAGCGGAGCCATCGGTGGCATCGGCGGGGCTACCATACTCGGCAGCCTTCTCGGTGGTGCGGATCCGGCTGCCGTTTCGGATGGCGCGCTCAACCTGAACAACATTCTTGGCGGCGCTGGCGGCGGCGCAATCCTCACCGCGATTGTCGGCCAGATCATGAAGGCCATGAACAAGTAGCGCCGAAGCGAATATGTAAGGCGGGCGGTCGCTTGGCCGCCCGTTGTTTTTTTGGAAGGATATGGAAAATGGGCCGATTGAGCGCCGGGATCGTCCCCGTGACGCCGTTCCAGCAGAATTGCGCAATCCTGTTCGACGACGAAACGAAGGAAGGCGTGGTGGTCGACCCCGGCGGCGACGTGGACCGCATCGTCGAGGCGATCACGCAGAACGGGCTGACGATCCGTCAGATCTGGCTGACCCACGGCCATCTCGACCATGCGGGCGGCGCGATGGAACTGAAGGAGCGGCTGGGCGGCATCGAGATCATCGGTCCGCACAAGGACGACGCGCAGCTCCTGTCGAACATCGAGACCCAGTCCGAGCGCTACGGCATCGGCGGAACCATGCGCAATTGCACACCCGACCGCTACCTTGAAGAAGGCGACACCGTTTCCTTTGGCGACCACAGCTTCAAGGTGTTCCATTGCCCCGGTCACGCGCCGGGCCATGTCGTTTTCTTCAACGATGCGGCACGCTTCGCCCATGTCGGCGACGTGTTGTTCCACGGCTCCGTCGGGCGCACCGACCTGCCGGGCGGCAACCATGAAACGCTGATCCGCATGATCAAGGAGAAGCTGCTGCCGCTTGGCGACGACATCGGCTTCCTGTGCGGGCACGGCCCCGGCAGCCGCTTCGGCGACGAACGCCGCAGCAATCCGTATCTGGTTTGAATCCATGATGTTTCCCGCCGAACTGCCCTTTCCCGACATAGACCCGGTCATTGTCCAGCTCGGGCCGCTGGCAATTCACTGGTACGGCCTCGGCTATGTGGTCGGCATCCTGTTCGGCTGGTGGTACGCCAAGCGCCTGTGCACCGACACGCGGCTGTGGCCGAACGGCAAGTCGCCGATCAAGGCGACCGACATAGACGATTTGCTGGTGTGGGCCGCGCTCGGCATCGTGCTTGGCGGGCGCATCGGCTATATCCTCTTCTACGACCTGTCGCGCTATCTCGCCAATCCGTTCG